>JABFXC010000089.1 GCA_013361935.1 Gemmatimonadaceae bacterium | reverse complement strand
GACGCCCGCGGCGCGACGACGCTCACTCGAGCGCCGCGCTCCGCGAAGCCGAGGGCGCGCCGCTCGGCCACCGTCCCCCCGCCGACGACGAGCACGCGCACCCGGTCCGCGTGCACGACGATCGCGAGCCGTGGATCGACCGCGGGCGCGCTCACAGGAACTTCCCCGGCTGGCTGGCCACGAAGCGGACGGCGAGCCAGAGGATGATCACCGCCGCGAACGCCGCGTTGGACGCCACCGCCGCGCGGCGCGCCTCCCATCCCCGGCTCACCCGCCCGAGCGCGATCGCCGTGACCCCTGACCAGGCGCCGAGCGCCCACACCACCTGCGGCATGTTGCTCTGGTGGAAGGTCAGCGAGTACGCGAGCCCGAGCAGGATGCCTAACGTCAGGCCGATCCATCCGGCGAGGATGGCGACGTGGTTCACGCGGTCGAGCGTCGCGAGCGGGGGAAAGAGCCGGAAGATCGACCCGAAGCGCCGCGAACGAAGCTCGCGGCGCTGGACGAGATACATCGTTCCCGCGGCGGCGGCCGTGGCGAGCCCCGCCAGCCCGACGAAGGAGAGGGCGATGTGCGCGACGAACCAGGGGCCCTGCCCTCCCGGCGGCTCGACCTGAGGGACGAGCCCCGCCAGGTTCGCCACGACCGCCAGGAGCGCGGCCAGAGGGGCCGTCACGAGCGTGAGGCTCACTTCGCGAGCGACGAGCTCCACGAAGAGCAGCGTCACGGCGAGCGCGATGCCCGCGAACGACAGCGCCGGCCCGAGACCGGTGAGGGGCGCCTGACCCGCCGAGCGCGCGAAGGCGGTGAGCCCGATGGCATGCGCGAGCACGCCGAGCGCCAGCGCGGCGAGCACGCCGCGAACCGGCGCGCGCACGGGACGCGCGAAAGGCGCCGCGGCGAGAGCCGCGGCGCCCAGATAGAAAGTCGTGGCGATGAAGTGGGCGATCGCGATCATGGCGCTCGCCCGGAATCTAACCCCCGCGACTACGGCATCCTAGCAGCGAGCTGGGTTCGCGCACCCTCGCGGATCGCCGGATGGCGCTGCCCCGTCACCACGAGCGTCGCCGAACGGTCGGTGACGCGGACCACATGCGCGACCGCGATCTGCTCCGCGGGGATGCGCACGCCGTCTTCCAGCTTCTTGCGCTCGCGATAGACGTGGAACTCGTCGCCGAGCTTCACGCCCTCGCGCGCGCCCACCGCGACGATGAAGTAGCTCTGCAGCGAGGCGAGCTCCGGTTCCTCGTGAATCCAGAGGATCTTCGCGCTCGGTCCGAGATCCACCGGCGTCAGCGCGACCCGCTTCGGCGGCACGAACTCGTCGAGCGGCATCACCCGCTGGCCGATCTCCACGGACTCGAACTGCTTGACGATCCGCACCGTCGCCGCCTCGTCGCGGCCCGCCGCCTCGACGACGACGACGCCCGTCGGCACGACGACCTGCCCCACGCCCGGGAGGTCCGGGCCGTCGCGGTAGACCAGGTAGTGGTCGCCCACCGACGGCGTCGTCGAACCGCCGAGGTTCATGTAGACGCGCTCCTCGTGCTGGAAGACGCTCCGCTCGCGCGCCGATGCGATGCCGGCGATCTCGGTGCTCGCCACCAGGGAGCCCGAGCGCTTCCGCTCGCGGTCCCCGATCACGAAGGGAGCGGCGTAGTATTCACCGGGACGAACCGCCGGCCCCGGATCGAGGGGCGAGCCGTCCTGCAGCGTCGATGCGCCGACACGGTGCGTCGGCAGGCGGTGGAAGAGCGTCGGTCCGCTGGACGCGACCTCCATCTCCGTCACGCCGGTGTCCGCGGGCTCGCCCTGATCGGGCGTGTTCGAGGCGACCGCGATCCCCGGCTCCGCCAGCGTCGCGCCCGGAAGGCGCAGCATCTCGCCGGGATAGATCCAGTGCGGGTCTTCGACGACGTCCGTGTTCAGCCGATAGATCTCCGGCCAGAGGAACGGGTCGCCGAGGTAGATGCGAGCCAGATCCCAGAGCGTGTCGCCGTTCTTCACCTGGTGGGTGGAAGGACGGGCGGTGGTATCGGTACGCGCGGTCGCGGCGGAGTCGGACTGCTGGGCGCGAACCCCCGCCGGCGCGAACAGCACGAGCGCGAGCGCGAGCGACGACCAGAGAGCGTGCGACGACGACGTTCGGTGCGGGCTGCGCGAGGACTGTGACGTCATGAACGGATGCCGGCGGGTGGAAGCTCCCCAGAACAACGGACGGACGGCCGGCCCCGAGGCCGACCTGGCTATCGGGAGGACGCGGCGGGGGACGCAAGGTAACGTCCGCTTCCGGGCGTACATGGCGGGAACGAAACCGCCGGCTGCCCGTCGGGCAGCCGGCGGTGAGAGCGCTGGCGACGCTCAGAACGGGAGGTCGTCGTCCTCGTCGTTCAGCGCGCCCGGAAAGTCCTCGAAGTCCTCTCCGGTCTTGTTCGCCGCCGCGGCCTTCGCGGGCGCCGCGGAGGGACGCGCGCGCTGCGGCGCGGAGCCGCTGTCGCCATCGTAGTCGCCGCCGCCGGACCGCCCGCTGAGCATGATGAGCTCGCGCACGTTGATCTCCGTGCTGTAGCGGGTCTGGCCTTCCTTGTCCTGCCACTGGCGGTACTCGATGCGACCTTCGACGTACAGCTTGTCGCCCTTCTTGACGTACTTCTCGACGATGTCGGCGAGCTGCGACGTCTTGGTGTTCCAGACCACGCAGCGGTGCCACTCCGTCTTCTCCTGACGGTCGCCCGCCGGGCCGTTCCATGACCGGCTCGTCGCGAGCGAGAACGTCGCGACCCGATTGCCACCGCTCGTCGAGCGGACCTCGGGATCGTTCCCGAGATTGCCGATCAACATCACCTTGTTCAGACTCCGGCTCACGATTCCTCCTGGGCGAGAGATTTTGTTTGTCTCGCCGGCCATAATATGGGCGCGCCCTTCCGGTCGCGCAAACGATTCCCCGCCGGGAACGTCGGACGATTTCCCGCGCGGTGGTCCGCGATCACCCTGCGACGATCTCGGCGCGGAGCACCAGCGCGTCTTCCACCGGCGCACGATAGTAGCGCCGCCGCCGCCCGACTTCCGCGAAGCCGCGCGAGCCGTAGAGCGCCCGCGCGGCGACGTTCGACTCCCGCACCTCCAGATGCATCGACTCGCACCCGGCCTCGCGCGCCAGGGCCATCGCGGCGTCGAGCAGCTGCCCGCCGATGCCGAGTCCGCGCGCGTCCGCGGCCACGGCGAGGTTCGCCAGCTCCGCCTGGTCGACGACGCCCCAGGACACCGAATACCCCACGACCCGTCCCTCGTGCTCGGCGACGAGGAAATCCAGCCGCTCCTCGTCCGCCGCGGATCTGAACGCCCCGGGCGTCCACGGATCGCTGAAGCTCGATCGTTCGATCTCCACCACCCGCGGCACGTCGTCGCGCGTCGCGCGGCGGATCGCGGGACGGACCGCGGTCATCCCGCGGTCAGCGCGCGGCCGTGCGCCGCTTCCCACCTCACCTGCGCCTCCGCGAGCCGCCCATAGGACGGCTCCCACGAGCTCAGTGTCGTCTCAGCGATCAGCTCCGGCGCCACCGACGCGAGCGCGGAGGCGCGCGGCCGCCCCTCCTGTCGCAGCCCCGCGCCGATCGGCCGCGCGCCGAACTCCGCGGCGACGCGATCGACGTCGACCGCCGCGATCAGGCGCGGAGGCGACGCGGCCGTGACCCGCCCGCCGCGCTCGACGTCGAGCAGCGTCGCGTAGACGTCGCCGCGCATCGCGTCGAGCAGCGCGAGCCAGCGCCCCTCCTCCAGCAGGAGCCGCCCCGCCGGTCGCATCAACGCGAGCGACGGGACCGCGAAGAGCGGAAGCCCGTGCGCCATGCACAATCCCTTCGCGATCGAGCTCGCGATCCGCAGCGACGTGAACGAGCCCGGCCCCCCGCCGCACACCACCCGCGCGAGCTCGGAGACCCGGACGGACGCCGCGTCGAGCGCTTCCGCGACGGCGGGCATCAGCCGCTCCTCGTGCTCCCCGCGCATCGCCGCCTCGCGCTCGCTCACCACCGTCTCGCCACGCAGCACGGCCACGGTGCCCAGGTAGGTGCTCGCGTCTATCGCGAGCGTCGGCGGCGCGGTCATCCGGCGAGGAGCACCCGGCGCGATTCGTCCCCGGGCAGATGCTCGAGGTCGATCGGCACGTGCTGGGGAAGCATCCCCGTGGCGCGCTCCGGCCATTCGACGAGCACCAGTGCGTGCGCGCTCACGATCTCGTCCCAGCCGATGTTCGTCAGCTCCGCGGGTCCGCGCAGCCGGTAGAGATCGAGATGGTAGACAGGCGAGCGCCGGGCCGCGTAGCGGTGCACGAGCGCGAACGTCGGGCTGGTGACCGGCTCCGTCACTCCGTAGCCCCGGCAGATCGCCTGAACGAGGGTGGTCTTTCCGGCGCCGAGATCGCCGGCGAGCGTGACGACGAGCGGCGGAGTGGCCGCGCGGCCGAACCGCTCGCCCCATGCGACCATCTCCTCGAGGGTGAGCGACAACCTCCCCCGAGCCGCCAGCGGTGGAAGCGGATGCGACGCGTGGTCTGGCATCGGCTCAGCGCGCGTCGCGCCGGCCCGCGGCGTCGGCGGCCTGGCTGGCGAAGCCGACC
>JABFXC010000194.1 GCA_013361935.1 Gemmatimonadaceae bacterium | reverse complement strand
GGCCTCCCGCGCGACGCGGCGCTCGCCGCCGCCCTCGCCGACGTCGATCCGGCGCGCATCCGCCGCACCGACTCGACGCTCGTCTCCTTCGGGACGCGCCACACGATGAGCGACACGCTCTCGGCGACGCGCGGCGCCGGCGCGGCGCGGCGGTGGATCCACGCCGAGCTCTCGCGCGTCGCCGCCGACTGCGGCGGCTGCCTGCGCGTCGAGTTCGACCCGGGGATGGTCACGGTGACGCGCCATCCGGACAAGCCGAGCGTGAACGGCGTCAACGTGCACGACGCGCGTCATCGTCCTCGGCGGGCATTACGACTCGTGCATCTGCAACATCGACCGCTTCGACGCCACCTCCGATGCCCCGGGCGCGGACGACGACGGCTCGGGTACCTCCGCGGTGATGGAGCTCGCGCGCGTGTTCGCGAAGCACTACCCGCACGGCCTCGACGCGACGGTCGTCTTCGCCCTCTACGCCGGCGAGGAGC
The DNA here is from genome assembly GCA_013361935.1 of Gemmatimonadaceae bacterium. Classification (GTDB taxonomy): domain Bacteria; phylum Gemmatimonadota; class Gemmatimonadetes; order Gemmatimonadales; family Gemmatimonadaceae; genus JABFXC01. Next base: position 17,093 of record JABFXC010000194.1, on the reverse strand, counting down.
AGGGTCTCCTCGGCTCGACGCACTTCGCCGAGCGGCTGCACGCGCAGGGCTACACGGTGGTCGCCGGGATGACCGACGACATCGACGGCAACGTCATCGCCGACGACGGAAGTGTCGACTCGACGAGCATTCGCGTCTTCGCCGGGGATCCGGACAACCACCCGAGCCGCGAGCTGCTGCGCCACGTGTGGAGCGTCGGCGAGCTGTATCAGCCGAGCGTGACCGTGCTGCCCGTGTTCCGCCTCGACCGCATCCAGCGCGGCGGGGACCACATCCCCTTCCACAACAAGGGCGACGCCGCGGTGCGCTTCACCGAGCGTCTGGAGAACTACAAGCGGCAGCACCTGCCGACCGACACGCTCGGCGCGGTGAGCTTCGGCTACGTCGCGAAGGTGGCGCGGCTGAACGGCGCGACGATCGGCACTCTCGCCGCGGCGCCGCCGACCCCCGACTCGACCGCCGCGCGCCGCGATCAGGCGTCGGGCGGCCAGCGCTGGCGGCTCACCTGGCATCGCGCGCCGAACGCGGTGTCGTACGAAGTCCTGCTGCGGCGCACGACCGCGCCGCGCTGGGAGCGCGTGATCGCCGTCGGCACGGACACGACGATGCTCCTTCCGGTGCAGCTCGACGACGCGTACGCCGGCGTTCGCGCGGTCGGCGCGAACGGGCATCGCTCCCTCGCCGCGGTGGTCCCCGCCGCCGCGTTCGTGTCGCGGTGAGCGCTCGCTCGCCCGGGGGCGGAGGTAGCGGGGGCGCTCCTTTCACACACGTGACCACCGATTTCACGGGGGTCCCCGCGGCGAAGCTCGCCGACCAGTCGCTGATCTCGGGGCTGGTGATCGCCGCGGCGAGCGCCGCGGGGCTCAACGCCGCGGGGAGCCCGGTGGTCCGCGCGCTCCCGGAGAACGTCGTCGCCGGGCTGCTGATGATCGACGGGTGCCATCTCGTGGCCCACGCCTTCCCCTCGCGCGAGCTCCTCCTGCTCGACATCCTCGCCGGCTCGCAGCACGACCCGCAGAAGGCGGTGGACGTCTTCGCGCGCCGGCTCGGCGCCCGCGAGGTGCGCAGCGAGGTGCGCGCCCGCGGATGATCCGCGCGTTAGGCACCCTCCACTTCGCGGCCACCGCGGTCGTCATCGTCTGGAGCGTCTGGATGACGGGGCGGATCGCCCGCGCCCGCTCCCTCCCGCGCCGCTTCGTCGGGATCACCGGACTCGCCGGGCTGATGCTCATCCCCGGCGTGATCGTCGCCCTGGCGACGGCGTCGCTCATCTGGGGACGCGCGCTCGCCGCGGTCGCGTGGGTCTGGCCGGCGACGCTCCTCGTCTTCGCCCTGCAGGCCTGGTACGCGACGTCGCGCGGGCTGGTGATCCCGACGCTCGGCGTGCCGATCGCGATCTACGACTCGCTCATCGCCGTCGCCGCGTCGGTGCAGCTCGCGGTGAAGCTCGGCGCGATGCCGCCCGCGCCACTGCTCGCGCTCCTCGCCGCGCAGTACAGCGCGCTGGTGGTGACGGCCTCGCCGCGGGCGCTGATCTCGCCGCTCTGGCTCTACGCGCCCCTGCTCGCCCCGGCGTTCCCGGCTCGCTATCGCTCGAGCGCGACGGCGCGCGTGATCCTCGCGGCGATGGCGGCGACCTGGTCGGGATTCATCCTCGCTCGGCTCTGGCCCGCGAGCGCGGCGGTGCACAGCTACGAGAGCTATGACGCGGCGCGGATGCGCGAGCGCCCGGCGGGCGATCTGGCGATCGGCGTCAAGCTCTTCCCGACGCTGCACGGCGCGCCGCCTCCGGTCGCGGTGCGCGAGGACCTCGCGCTCGTCGACACGCTCGACGTCGACGTCATCGCGGTGACGATCGCCCCCGACGGCGTGCGCCGGGCGACGCTCGACTCGCTCGCCCACGTCCTCGAGGCGGCGCGCAGCGACAGCACGCTGCTCGTCGTCACCCTCGGCGACGCGCGCCCGCCGCTCCTCCCCTGGCGCCGCGCCCCGCTCGACCCCGAGCGGCGGCTCGACGCGGTGCGGAGCATCGCCCGCCGGCTGCGCCCCGACTATCTGCTTCCCGTCGACGCGCCCTACGGCAATGCCGCGGCCGCATACGGAACGCTTCCGGTGGCGACGTGGACGCGCTACCTCGCCCGCGCCGCCGCCGCGGCGAAGCAGGTGAGCCCGCGCACGCGCATCGGCTACTCGGCCAGCCGCTACGACGCGCGGGACAGTGCGCTCTTCGCCTGGGCCGCCGCCGAAGGGTCGCCGGTCGACGCGTTAGGCTTCACGATCTTCCCCTCGGACCACGGCGCGCGCGGCCTCGAGGCCGACATCCGCGCCGCCGACCGCTTCATCCGCGCGACGCGCTCGCCGAAGGAGCACTGGGTCTGGAGCGCGGGCAGCTTCCCGATCGCCCACGGCGACGCCGCGCAGGAGCGCGCCCTCACCGCCGTCCTCGCCTGGGCCACCGCCCGCCCGATGATCCGCGGCGTGATCGCCGCGGAAGCGGGGGACTACGACACGACCATCGGGCTGCGCGCGGCGAACAGGAGGCTGCGGCCGGGAGCGTTCACGCTGGCGCGGGCGATACGGGCGTTGAGAGGGGAATGACCCTGCGGCGCGCCGTGCGCGCGTGGTGTCCTTTCCGCCGTGCGCTCGGTCCGGCGCGGGGTCGCGATCTTCGCCATCGCGGGGAGCACGGGAGATCGGGAGGGTGAGCAGATGTTCCCATCAGCTGGGATGTAATTGTTGGGCGATTCTTGCTGGCGCGCGGAGCGCAAAAGCTTCACGTCGATCTCCCGACCTCCCGAGCTCCCCGCGAGCTCGAAGATGTCGGAATGTGAGCGAGTCCCAGCGCACGGCGCGCCCAGAGCCCAGCGCCCGGCGCCTAGACCTTCCGTCCGACCCCCCGCACCACGGCCTCCACTCTCCTCTCCGGATCGAAGTACGTCCGCGCGACTTCAAGGATCCGCTCCGCGGTCACGCCCATCACCTTCTCGTCGAACTCGCTCAGCTCCTTCAGCGACCCGAACACCCACGCGTCGAGCAGGTCGCCGAGCTGCGTCGCGCTGCTTTCCTGACGGATCGCGTTGGTGCCGATGGCGTAGCGCTGGGCGCGGGTGAGCTCCTCGGGGGTGACCGGCGCCTCGCGGAGCTTCGCGAACTCGCGGAGCAGCCCCGCGCGCGCCGTCTCCTCCTTCTCCGGCGAGGTCGCGATGTACGAGACGAACATCCCCGCGGCGCGACGCTCGGCGTTGAAGGCCTGCACGGTGTAGGCGAGCGACTGGCGGTCGCGCAGCTCGTCGAAGAAGCGGCCTCCGAGCCCGCTGGCGATCGTCGCGGTGAGCGCGGTGACGTAGCGGTCGTCGTCCGCGCGCGAAGGTCCCGGAAAGCCGATCGCGAGCGCGGTCTGCGCCTTCTCGCGCGACTCGACGCTCTCGAGGACGCGCGCGGGCCATTCCGGCGGCGGCGTGCGGCGCGTTTCGGCGACGCGAAGCTCGCCGAACTCGCCGGCGATCAGCGCCGCCGCTTCGTCGGGATCGACGTCGCCGACGATCGCCAGCACCGTCGGCGCGTGGAGCACGCGCCGCGCATGCCACTCGAGGACGCTCCCGACGCCGATGTTGCGCAGCGTCGACTCGTTGCCGCTGGCGGGCTGCCCGTACGGATGGCCGCCCCACGCGCGCTCGACGAGGAGGCGCATCGGCCAGCGGTACATGTCGTCGCGGAGCATCCGCGCGTCGGCGAGGGCCACCGCGCGCTCCGTCTCGAACGCCTCCTCCGGAAACGACGGCCGCTGCACCACGTCGGCGAGGAGCTCGACCGCCGCCGCGGCGCGCGCGTTAGGCACGGTGATCGACCAGCCGAAGCTCTCTCCGCTCACCGAGGCCGAGACGCTGCCGCCGAGCATCTCGGCGTCCTCGGCGATCTGCGCGGCCGTGCGCGTCGCCGTGCCCTTGGTCGCCGTGCGCGCCATCAGCATCGTCAGCCCCGCCTCGTCCGCCGCTTCCTCCACCGCACCGCCGAGCGCGACCACGCCGATGCTCGCCAGCGGCGCGCCGCGCTTCCGCTTCACGAGGACCGGCACCCCCGCGTTCGTGCGATAGACGACGACGCCTTCCTCCTCGCGCTCGCGCAACGGGATGGAGGCGAGCGGAGTGGCGACCCTGGCCTGCCGCGCGGGGTCGGCCTCCAGGGGCGGCGCGCCGAGCGCGAGCTCCTCACGAAGCATCCGCGGTGACCGGATCACCGGCGGCGCGCTCGACGGGCGATAGATCACCACGCCAGCCTGGTCCGGGTCGAGGTAGCGCTCCGCCACCTCGCGCACCTCGTCCGGCGTCGCCGTCATGATGCGCTCGAGGAACGCGTCGCCGAGCCGCCAGTCGCCCATCGCTTCCCACTCGGCCAGATAGTTGGCCTGCCCCTCCGCCGTCTCGAAGCGGCGCACCCAGCGCGCCTCGTAGAGCCGGCGCGCGCGCTCGAGCTCACCCTCGCCCGGACCGTCGCGGCGCAGCGCGTCGATCTGCGACCAGATCGCGCGCCCGGCGAGCAGCGTGTTCTCCGGCGTCGTCTCGGCGTGGACCACGAAGACGCCGACCTCGGTGATCCCGTAGTCGTAGGCGCTCACGCTCGCCGCCAGCTGCCGCTCGCGCACCGCGCGATAGAGCCGCGACGCGCGGCCGGCGCCGAGCACCGTCGCCGCGAGGTCGAGGAGCGGGCTGTCGGGAGAGTCGGCGGGCACCGTGCGCCATCCGATGAGCAGCTGCGTCTCGGCGACGTCCCCGGACAGCTCGCGGCAGCGGAAGCCCGGCTGCGCGTCCTCGCTCGGCCCCACCGAGCGCGTGACGCCGGCATCGGGGATCGTGCCGTAGAGCCGCTCGATGTGCGCCAGCGCCTCGTCCTCGTCGACGTCGCCGACGACGGAGAGGATCGTGTTGCTCGGCCGGTAGAAGTTGCGGTAGAAGGCGACGAGCTGGTCGCGGCCGAGGGCGCGCAGCTCGTCCTCCTTGCCGATGCGCCAGCGGCGGATGCGGTGGCGGTCGTGGAGCAGCTCGTAGAGCGTCTCCGTGGAGAGCGCCTGCGGGTTGTCGGTCTTCCGCTTCGCCTCCTGGATGATCACCTCGAGCTCCTTGGAGAGCTCGTGGGCGTCTATCACCGAGTCCGCGTATGCGTCGGCCTGCACCTCGAGCCCCTCGACGAAGCCGCTCGCCGGGAGCACCGCGTAGTAGCTGGTATGGTCGTAGATCGTGTGCGCGTTCAGGTAGCCGCCGGCCGCCTTGGTCTGCTTGGCGATCTCCCCGACGCGGCGCGCCGTCGTCCCCTTGAAGAACATGTGCTCGAGGACGTGGGCGATGCCGACGATGTCGTCGGTCTCGTCGAAGTAGCCCGCCTTGACGTAGGTGACGATCGCCACCACCGGCGCCGAGGCGTCGCGGCGGAGGAGGACGGTCAGGCCGTTAGGCAGGACGACGCGCCGGACGGAGTCGCGCGGGAGCGCGGGGAGGAGGCCGGGCGGAAGGGTCGAGCGGAGAATCGTGGTCATGTCAGGTCGCGAGCGGACGTCGTCGGAGGACGACGAGCCCGAGCAGGAAGCATGCGACGCCGTACGCGGAGGCCCATACGAGCGGCCGCCATTCCAGCGGTTCGAGGTATTTCAGTGAATCGGCCTGGTCCGCCAGCTCCCAGAAGGGCGGGAAGCCGTTGAGCCATGGGTGATGCCTGAACTTCGCCGCGAGGTACGTCAGCGCGCCCGCGAGGGCGATCGTCGTCCCCCAGTCGAAGCGCCAGAGCGCCGAAAGGAGAAAGCAGACCCCGCCGACGAGGAGGTACGAGGCGACGAGGACCGCGAACGCCCCGACGGCCGTCACGCGCGCGATGGGAAAGATGGCGCCCATCGACGCGACGAAGAGAAGGGCGAGTACCAGGTAGAGAACGCCGTACAGCGCGAACGCCTGGCCGTAGAAGTGAGCGACGCTCACCGGCTTCGCGAACAGCAGGCGGAAGCGGCCGCTGGTGCGGTCGTTCGCGCTGATGCCGTGGACCGCCATGAGCGCGGTGATGAACCAGGTGAAGGAAACGGGCTGCTCGATCGCGCGCGCGGCGAGCTCCCACGCGTGCACCCCGCCCCGCTCGATCAGCGCGCGGCCACCCGGACCCAGCGACTCGTACGACATCATCACGACCAGCCCGAAGGTGATCACGATGGCCAGGGCGCGATCGACGATGAAGTCGCGCGCCTGCAAGAGCAGGTAGCGCCCCAGTCTCGCCCGGCTCATGCGTCGCTCCGCACCGCCTGGCGGAAGTGCTCCTCCAGCACCGAGTACGCCGGCGTCGCCGCCACGACGAGCACTCCTCGCTCGATCAGCGCGGCGAGCCCGCGGTTGAGTCCCTCCAGCCCCGCCACGTCCACCTCCACCTCGCCGGGGGCGAGCGATGTCGCTCCCGGAAACACCTCGCGTACCGCCTCCTCCCCGCCGCGGTAGGCGATGCGATAGCGCGTGACGGCCGTGTCGCTCACCCCGCCCCGCGTCTCGACGATGCGCTGCAGCCTCCCGCGATCGACGATCGCGACGCGGTCCGCGAGCCGCTCCAGCTCGTCCAGATTGTGCGAGGCGATGACGATGGCACGGTCGGGGCGGCGCAGCGTGGGCACCAGCTCGCGGAAGCGCTGCGTCCAGAGCGGGTCGAGCCCGTGGGTCGGCTCGTCGAGGACGAGCACGCGCGAGTCGCCGAGCAGCGCCTGGCCGAGCGCGAGCCGCTGGCGCGTCCCTTTGGAGAGCTCCTTCACGCGCTTCCCCGCGTGCTCCTCGAGCGACATCAGCGTCATCGCCTCGTTCACGGACGCGTCCATGGCCCGCGCGGGGATTCCGGCGAGGATCGCGAAGCGGACCATGGCGTCGCGCGCGCGCCAGCGCGGGTTGATCTCGACCAGCTCGGAGAGGTAGCCGATCCCCTCGCGCTCGACGAACTGCCGCGGCGCGCGGCCGTCGACGGTGACGCGCCCCTCGCTCGGCGACATGAAGCCGAGGAGCATCGAGATCATCGTCGACTTGCCGGCGCCGTTCGGGCCGGCGATCCCGAACACCTCGCCGGCGCGCACGGTGAAGGTCATGTCGTCCACCGCGCGCACGCGACGGCCGCCTAACGGCGCGTAGGTGCGCCCGACGCCGGCGAACTCGATCACTTCATCCTCCCCGCGGAAGAGAGTGATCAGGCGGGGGGAAGTGTCCCGGGCATCGGCGCCCCCGCGGCGCACCCGGACCAGGCGCCCTGCCCCGCGCGCTGCAGCCACGGCTGCGCGTCCTGCGCGCGGCCGAGCCGGACGAGCGTGCAGCCCAGGTAGCCCATCGACTCGCGGTCGGTCCTGTCCGCGCTGATCGCGCGGATGAAGAACGTCCGCGCCAGGTCGTAGTTCCCCTCGAGGAAGAGCAGCTTCGCCATCTCGCGATAGGCGGGCGCGCTCTTCGGATCGCGGCGGATCGCCGCCTGGAGGTACGCGGTCGCCGAGTCGAAGCGCTGCTCGTCGCGGAACATCCGCCCGAGATACACGAGCGGGAGCGCGTCGTGCGGATCGTCGCGCGCCGCCTTCTTGAAGACGTCGCGCGCCACCTCGCGCTTGTTCTGGCTGAGCAGCACGAGCCCCTCGCGCGTGCCGCTGCCCGATCCGCGGTTCATGAACCACCACGCGCCGCCGGCGAGGAGCGCGACGAGCACCAGGGCGCCGAGCGCAAGCCCCCACGGAAAGCCCGACCGCCGGCCGGCGAGCGACTCGCCGCTCGGCATCGGCCGCGTCGGCGCGGTGCTCGTGGCGTCCGCGGGCGCCGCGACCGGGGGCGGCGGATTGACGGACGCCATCAGCCCCGCCTCGAGCTTGAGGAAGCCGTCGCGCGCCGCGTTGATGTCCTGCGCGCTCGGCTTGTAGTCGGTGCGCTGCGCGCGGTCGCGCGCCGCCTGGAACTCGGCCAGCGCGTTCGCCTGCTCGAAGGAGAGCATCTGCCGCTGGCGCAGCTCGCGGATCAGTGCCTGCCCACCGAGCGACGACCCACCCACCAAAGAGCGAAGCGCGGTTTCCACCGCGCTCCAGCTTTCGATCAGGTCCGCCGCGACGTCCTCGCTGTTCCGCGCGACGTCGAGTCTCGCGATCGCCGGTCTCGCCGCGTCCAGCGAGGCGAGGGCCGATCGTTCCGCCGGGCCGGCGGCCATCAGCGGACGATCCGCAGCAGGCCCGCGTCCGCGCTGCCGCGAAGGAACGCTTCCGCGTCGTTCGTCGGGATGCGCACGCCCGTGAGCGAGAAGCCGCGCCGCGCTTCGGCGAGCATGTACTCGTGCAGCGAGCGCGCGCCGTTGCCGGCCGACTCGCGCATCCGCTGAACGATCTGCTCCCAGCTGCCGGCGTACTGCTTCCCCTCCCGCGTCGTGATCGCGTGTGCGGTCTCGACCGGATCCGCCGACGATGCCGGCGGGTCGTCGTCCGACAGCTCGGACTGCGGCCGGTGCGCCGCGAGATCGGCGAGGAGCGCGCCGAACAGCTCGAGCTGCCCCAGCGCCGCGCCCCGCTGCTGCTCCAGCTCCTCGGCGACCTTCCCCTCGATCTCGGCGAGCATCTCGTCGATGTCGTCCATCTCGCCGCCCAGCTCGACGAGCCGCTCCTCCCAGGGCTTCAGCTCCGGATCGTTCTCCGGGAGGGAGAAGAGCGAGCGCTTCATCTCGAGCAGGCGCCAGATCGCCAGCTCGTCCCAGTGATCCTCGGGCTTCGTCTGCTCGAGGTGATAGAGCGCGGCCTCGTAGTCCCCGCGATCGTAGAGCACGTTCGCGAGATAGATGCGCGCCTCGTGGTATTCGGAGTCCTGCTGCAGCGCGCGGCGCAGCGTGGCGAGCGCGGCCTCGTCGTCGCCCAGCCGGTGCTCGACGTAGCCGACGCAGCTCACGACCTCCGCCGAGTCCGGCGCGTGGCGCATCGCCGCCTCGAAGTAGTCGCGCGCCTCGGTGATCTCTCCCTCCCGGAAGAGCGCGCGCCCGATCTGCAGCATCAGGTCGATGTCGTCCGCGTAGCCCAGGTCGAGCGTGCGCTGCATGCAGCGGAGCGCCGCCTCGCGCTGGCCGAGCTTGAGCAGCGTCTCGCCGAGCCCGGCGAGCGCGTCCTCGTGCTCGGGCTCGAGCACGAGCGCCTCCTCGAAGGCGCGCCGCGCCCACGCGTATTCCTCGCGCGCCAGACGCGCGTATCCCACGCCGATGTGCAGCTCGACGGAATTCGGGTACAGCGACAGCCCCTCACGCAACACGTCGAGTGCTTCGTCGTACTGCCCCTCACTGTACAGCTGATGAGCCCTCTCGTCGTACTCTTCCGAGCTCAGGAAGGGGGTGGCCATGGGAGAGCGTTCCTCCGCGGATGAAGGTTCAGCTATTGTACCATCCGGACGACGCCAAGTTCAATGCTTTCGCACGCTCCGCGCCGCGATTCATTTCGTCCTCGGTGACGCCCTCGAGCCGCGCCAGCGCGACGGCGATCTCCGCGGCGAGCGCGGCGTTGTTCTCGAGCAGCGCGAGGTTCGCGGCGAGCGACTTTCCACCCGTCTCGCGGACGATCGCGCCGAGCAGCTCGGGCGTCATCGCCGCGCCACGCACGCCGCGCTTCACCGCGTCCGCTACCGCACGCTCCACCGCGCCCTCCACCGTCTCGCGCGGCAGCGCGAACTCCGCCGGGGGCGGCTGGACGACGAGCACCGCCGAGCGCCGTCCCAGCGCACGATGGGCGATGAAGATCCGCGCGATGTCCTCAGCGCTCTCGGCGCGCGCCGACAGCGCGAGGCCGGTCTCCGCGGTGAAGAACCCTGGCAGCTCGCTCGTGCGGTAGCCGACCACGGGGATGCCGAGCGTGTCGAGCCGCTCCAGCGTCGCCGGAAGGTCGAGGATCGACTTCGCCCCCGCGCAGACGACGATCATGGGAGTGCGGCCGAGCTCCGGGAGATCGGCGCTCTCGTCGAAGGCGGGCTCGCGGTGTACGCCGCCGATCCCGCCCGTCGCGAAGACGCGCGCGCCGGCGATCGAGGCGAGCGCCAGCGTCGCGGCGACGGTGGTCGCGCCGTCCTGCTTCAGCGCGACCGCGACGCCGAGGTCGCGCGCCGAGACCTTGCGCACGCCCTCGCGGGCGAGAAAGCGCTCGAGCTCCTCGTCGGTGAGGCCGAGGGTCGGGATCCCGCGCACGACCGCGGTGATCGCGGGCATCGCTCCGCGGGTGGCGACCGCGCCGGTCATGCGCCGCGCGGCGACGCGATTGTGCGGGATCGGCAGCCCCTGCGCGAGCACCGAGCTCTCGAGGGCGACGACGGGTGCCCCGCTCGCAAGAGCGGAGGCGACGTCTGGCAGGATGCGCAGCAGCGGCGAGTCGGGCACCGATCGGGAATCTATCGCGTGAGCCGGAGCTGGTTAGTCTTGCGCCGCAGCGAGCTGCGTGTCGGCCGGAACGGCCTTCAGAATGAGACGCTCCGGAGCCCCGCCGAGATACCCGATGGGCCAGCAGGTCGTGAGCGTGAGCACACGGCCGGTCTCGCGGCGGATCACAGGCGCGTCCTTGTGCACGACCGTCCTGCCGACGACCCGCCAGCGCGTGCGGCGCGCCTCCGTCTCGGTGACGACGGTGTCGCCGATCGAGAGCTCGCCGAGCCGGCGGAAGTGCCGGTCGCGATGCGCGGAGACGACGGCGTTTCCGGTGTCGCCGGGGAGCGCGGAGCCGGGGAGATGCCCCGGCCCGCCGTTGAGCACCTCGCCGGTCACCCCCTCGAGGACGATGTCGTCGAGGGCGATCTTCGGGACGACGAGGCGGGCGACGGGCGCACCCTCGACGAGGCTCTCCGACGCGGGCGAGCCGTAGCTGCGAGCGCGCTGAACCGCGGCGTGCGCGAGCCTCGCCTCCCACTCGGCGCGGGCATGCGACTGGGCGAGCCAGCCGCGCGCGTAGGCCGCGCCGGCCCACCCGGCCAGCGCGACTCCGACCACCACGAGCGAGAGTCCGAGTGCCGCTCTACGGCGCACGACGCCGCCGCACCGGCGCCGGGACGGCGCGGCGCGAGGTCAGGATCACGCCGAGCCCGAGCAGGGTCGCGCCGATCCCGGCGAGGAGCAGCAGGGGAAGCGGCGACGCGGTGTTCGGCGCGCGCGCTCCATCCTGGAAGCGCGTCGTCGCGGGCTCGCTGACGCGGCTCGCGGTCGCGCTGTCCATCACCACCGCACCCGCCGCGCTGTCCGCGACGACGCTGCCCAGCGCGGGCGCGCCGGCGACGGAGTCGACCCACGCCGACATCTCCTGCATGGTGGCGCGGTGCGAGCTGTCCGCCTCGGCCCGCGCGACGCGCTGCTGCTCCTGCACCGCCGCCTGATCGACCGCCTTCTTCGGCGGCGCGACGACGGTCGTGAACTGCGCCTCCGCGGACGAAGCCGCGAGGAGCGAAAGCGCCGAGAGCGCGATGAGCAGACGACGATTCATTGGCTGGGTGCCTCCTGGTGGCTAGCCGTACAGGAAGGCATACCGCGTGCCCGATCAGCGGACTCGACGTGGGATGGGGGAGTGGACGTGGGACGCGCTGGAGCGAGTTGGGGATGCGGTGACGACGTGGGACGTGGGACGTGGGACGCGGGGGGGAGGACTTCCACGTTCAAAGTCGTCCCAGCCCCACCCTCGCTCCAGCGCGTTCCATGTCTCCTCCCACGTCGGGGTGGTACTTACTTCTTCACCTCGTCGAACTCCTCCCCCTTCTTCGACTCCACCAGCTCCCGCTCTCCCGACGTGGGATCCCAGACGGCGAGCACCTTCACCGTCTCTCCCTTCCACGCATCGAACGCCTTCCCCACGCCCTTCGGGAACTGGATCTCGTGGCCGTCCTCGAAGCGGAGGATGACGTGCGGGTAGTCGTTGTTCACGTACTGGCGGCGCAGCTTCTTGGCTTCTGGCATTGGTCCACGGGCTTCAGGTGACGACGGTCGAGCGGCCTGCGTGGCGCTGCCAGGCGCCGCTCGCGAGAATCTCATCGATCGCCGCGACGGCGAGCTCCAGCTCGTCGTCGGACGTGTAGAAGTGCGGGGCGATGCGGATCCCCGCACCGGGGCGGTAGTCGACGATTATCTCCCGCTCGAGGAGACATCGCGACACCTCGTACGCATGCGGGACGTCGAAGGCGACCGTACCCCCGCGCCGCTCCGGCCGCCGCGGTGCAGCCACAGTATAGCCGCGCTCGTCCGCCAGCGCGATGAGACGCGCGGTCTGGCGCGTGCTCTTCTCGCGGATCCGCTCGATGCCGGCCTCGCGGACGATCTTCGGGCCCTCCGCCGCGGCGTACAGCGCGGGGATCGCCGGCGTCCCGCCCAGCCAGCGCGCGATCCCCGGCGATGGGGTCATCGAGTCCTCGAAGGCGAACGGACGCGCGTGGCCCATCCATCCGGCGAGCGCGGGGGCGAGCGCGTCGCGCACGCGCGGCGCGACGTAGACGAAGCATCCCCCCGGGCCGCCGCAGAGCCACTTCAGCACCCCGCCCATCAGGAAGTCCGCGCCGCTCGCCTTCACGTCCACCGGGAGCACCCCCACCGAGTGGAACGCGTCGAGCGCGACGAGCGCGCCGCGGTCGTGCGCCGCCTTCACGATGCGCGCCGCGTCCAGCACGTAGGCGCTGCGAAAGAGCACGTGTGACACCGCGACGAGCGCCGTCCTATCGTCGACGGCCGCGATCACCGCGTCCTCGTCGATCGACACCCCGTCTTCGCTCGGCACGACGACGACGCGCGCCCCGAACTTTTCCGCGAGCGCGTCGGTCACGTAGCGCACCGAGGGGAAGTCGAGCGCGGTCATCACGATCGTGTCGCGCCCGCCGCGGAAGTCGAGCGCCGAGAGCACGAGCGCCTGCGCCGCGGTGACGTTAGGCACCATCGCCACCTCGCCCTCCGCGGCCCCGATCAGCGGGGCGATCGTGTCGCCCACCTGCAGCGGCATCCCCCACCAGGCGCTTCCCCAGGCGCGCACCCCTTCCTCCGCCCACGTGCGCGCGTACTCGGCCAGGCGCTCCGGCACCGTGCGCGGCATCGCGCCGAGCGAGTTGGAGACGAGGTAGTTCGTCGTCTCGAGGATCGGGAAGCGCTCGCGGAAGCGGAGGAGCGCGTCGCTCATCCCGCGCTCTCCAGCACCACCGGCGCGGCCGCGCGTCTCGGCCGGCCGACGACGAAGCGCAGCGACGCGACCGCGAGCACGCCGAGCACCATCGCCCACTCGTTCCACTTGATGCTCGTGAGCAGGAAGCCGATCACGACGAGGGTGAGCACGTGCACCGTCGGCCCGAGCGGCAGCGTGAGCGGCGACGTCCCCTCCATGCGCACGCCGCGCCGGCGCAGCTCCCACGCCGCGATCGCGCACACGCCGTAGAGCAGCAGCGCCGAGAGGTTCGCGATCACCGCGAGCTGCTCGAAGGTGCTCGTCACCGCGACGAGGAAGACGATCACCGACTGGACGATGATCGCGACCCACGGCGTGCGGTAGCGCGGGTGCACCGCGGCGACCGCGCGCGGCAGGATCCCGTCCTCGGCGAAGGCGAAGAGCGCGCGCGGGATCGCCAGCGTCATCCCGCTCACGTAGCCGAACATCGAGATCGCCGCGCCGGCGACGATGAGCGTCCGTCCCCAGCCGCCGAGCGCCGCGGCGGCGACGGTGGCCAGCGGCGCCTCGCCGCTCGTCGCCAGTCCGGCGCCGAGCACTCCCTGCGCGACGACCTGCGTCGCGATGTAGAGCACCGTCACCCCGATCATCGCGATCGCGATCGCGCCGGGCACGGTGCGCGCGGGATCGCGCACCTCCCCGCTCGGCACGAGCGCGCTCTCCACGCCCATGAAGGCGAAGATGATCACGATCGACGCCCGCGAGAGCGTCGCCGCCGCCGGCCATTCGTGGATGGCCAGGTTCGCGCCGCGCACCGCGGGAAGCGCGAGGACGATGAGCAGCACGAGGGGGAGCAGCTTGGCGACGCTCGCCACCTCGATGAGCCGCGTCCCCTGCCGCACGCCGCGCACGTTCACCCAGGTGAAGAAGCCGAGCAGCGCCGCGAGCACGAGCGCGCGCGCGACGCCGCTGCCTAACGCGGGCGCGACGCTGGCGAGGTTGCCGACGAAGAAGATCGAGACGCCGGCCATCGCCAGCGTCCCCATGAGCCAGAGCAACACCCCGGCGAGAAACCCGGCGAAGGGCCCGAAGACGACCTCGACGTACGCGTACGGCCCGCCGGTCCGCGCGACCCTGCTCCCCGCCTCGGCGAAGCAGAGCACGATGAGCCCCATCGCCACCGCGCAGATGAGATACGCGAGCGGCGCCGCCGCCCCGAGCATCTCCGCGCCGAGCCCCGGCAGCCGGAAGATCCCCGCGCCCACGGTGACGTTGAAGATGCTCGCCGCCAGCGCCCAGAGCCCGACCGCGCGAATGAGCGTGGGGCCGGTGCGCGGCGCGTTCATGGAGGGGTCGGACATGCGGGGAATCTAGGCTGCCGCCTTGAAGTTCGCTGCGTTCCACGCGGCCCGCGCGGCGCCGGATCGTGCCTTCGCGCGGGTCGCGTCGAACTCCGTCGCGGAGGGGAGATCGCGCGGTTCAGCTGGGGAGGACACCGAGGCACCGAGATCATGAGCTCTCTCGGGAACCTCGGTGCCTCGGTGATCTCCCTCCAAAAAACCGCGCGATCCCCGGACGTGCCCCTAGCCCGGACGCGACCCGCGCAGGAGGGCTATCGCCTGAACTCCGCGTCCCTCGCCCAGCTCGGCCACGCCGTGTCGTTCCCGAGCCGAATCGCCAGGCGGTAGACGAGCTGCGAGAGCTGCGCGGCGCCTGAGAGATCGAGCCCTTCGCGGTACTCGTCGGAGGGCTGGTGGTAGCGGTGCTCGGTGTAGTCCTCCTCCTGCAGCGCGCCCCAGCCGGCCGGGTGGTCGACGTAGTCGTTGCCCGCGCCGATCGAGACCGAGGGGATCCCGGCCTTCGCGAAGGAGAAGTGGTCGGAGCGGTAGAAGTGGCCGCGCTCCGGGTGGTCGTCCGGTGAGATGCGCATCCCCTGCGGACGGATCATCGCCGCGATCGTCGCGCCTAACGTGCTCTTGTTTTCGCCGAGCACCGTGACGTCGCGCGTGCGGCCGAGGATGTTGCCGCCGTCGACGTTCAGGTCGGCGACGATCTGCTTCGCCGGCACCGGCGGGTGGCTGGCGAACCAGTCGGAGCCGAGCAGCCCGCTCTCCTCGGCGGTGACGAAGGCGAAGAGGAGGGAGCGGCGCGGCTTCGGCCCCTGTGCCGCGGCGCGGGCGACGCCGAGCAGGTCGGCGACTCCGCTCGCGTTGTCGCTCGCGCCGTTGTAGATCGAGTCCCCGTTCACCGCGGGCCCCATGCCGAGATGGTCCCAGTGGGCGCTGAGCACCACGTACTCGTTGCGCGCCTTTGGGTCGCGGCCGGCGACCTTGCCGACGACGTTTTCCGACATCAGGTGCTGCACCGTGTTATGGAAGCTCGCGCTGAAGTCGATCCCCGTCGACACCGGCTTGAAGTCGCGCGACGCAGCCTGCGTGCGCAGCGTCGCGAGGTCGAGACCCGCCTGCTTCAGGAGCACCGTCGCGGCGCTGTCGGTGATCCAGCCGCGGAAGCCTAACGGCGCGGGGAGGCTGGCGTCGCGCGGGAGCATCCGCTGCTCCTTCGCCCACGAGCCGACGACGGTGTGCCAGGGATACCCCGCCTGCTCCGTCGTGTGGACGATGAGCATCCCCGCCGCGCCCTGCCGCTCCGCTTCCTCGAACTTGTACGTCCAGCGGCCGTAGTAGGTCATCGCCTTCCCGCCGAAGAGCGCCGGCTCGCTCGCCGGCGCCGGCGGATCGTTGACGAGGACGAGAAGGATCTTCCCCTTGAGATCCATCCCCTTGAAGTCGTCCCAGCGGTACTCCGGCGCCTTCGCCCCGTAGCCGACGAAGACGATCTCCCCGCTCGCGCTGCTGTTCTCCGTCGCCGAGCCCGCCCAGAGGACGACGTCCTCCGGGTAGCGGAGCTGCGGGAGCGAGCGCGGCGCCACCGCGGGTCCGCCGGTGTTCGGTGCCGAGGGCATCGTCATCCCGACGCCCAGCTTGATGCTCGCCGGGTCGGCGCCGACGATGTCGATGGGCACGCGTTGGAAGTACGTCCCGCTGTCCCCCGCGGGCGCGACGCCTGCCGCGCGCAGCTGCGACGCGATGTACTCCGCGGTGATGCGACCGCCGCGCGTCCCCGGCGCCCGTCCCTCGAGCAGATCGGAGGAGAGGAATCGGAGGTGCCCGTCGATCTCCGCGGGGGTGATCGTCGTCACGCTCGACTGCTGCGCCTGGATTGGGACTGCAACGAGCGACGCGCAGACGACTGCAGCGAGCGACGCCCGCCCGAAGGGGCCAGCTGTCAGGCGGAAGGAAGTGCGGCAACTGCAGTCGACGCAGTTCCTCCCGCCTGGCAGCTGGCACCCGGCAACCGGAAAGGAGCGACCATGCGCGATTGTTCTCATGTGGCGAGTCCGTGCGTGAGGAGGTTGAGTCCCGCGAGGGACCTCGATGCGCTATCTTAGCGGCGTGGCGAGTGCGCCGGCCAGCCCTCGCCGAATCGCGAAGCGCGCATGATGCGAAAGCTGCGCGCCGGCTCGCACCACTCTTCGGAGGCTCGTCAATGCTGCGTCGTCTCGCATCGCTCACCCTCGTCGCGCTCGCGGCGACCATCGCTCCGCGCGCCTCGCGCGCGCAGGACCTCGCGCCCGCTCCGGAGCCGGCCGCCGCCGCGCAGCCCGCGCCCGCGGTCGCTCCCGCCAGCGGTCCCACCATCGACAACGCGACGGTGACGCTGAAGCGGCAGGCGAGCGAGCAGCAGGGCACGAAGGCCCCCGTCGTCGTCGCGGCCCGCCGCGCCGACAGCTCCACCGCCCTCATGATCGTCGGCGGCGCCGCCTTCCTCGCCGGCGCGATCATCGGCGGCGACGCCGGCACGATCATCATGGTCGGCGGCGCGGGGATCGGGCTGTACGGGCTGTACCTGTACCTGCAGTAGTCCTCCGGGGGTCGGGGGTCGGGGGTCGGGGGGTCGGGGGCCAGGG
>JABFXC010000130.1 GCA_013361935.1 Gemmatimonadaceae bacterium | reverse complement strand
GTCGGTGATCCCCTCGTACGGCCGCGCGGCGCGCCCCGCCTGCAGCGCCTACTGCGCCCGGTCGCCGATCCCGCGGATGAACCGCCATCCCAGCCGCAGCGCCGGCCGCGCCGGGTCGCCCCTCTCCTCGTGCGTGCAGTCCGCGCTCCCGCCGGCGAGGCAGGGAAGCCGCACCTCCACGCCATGCCGACGCGCGTCCTGCACCAGCGTCGCCACCGAGTAGAACCCCATCGGCTGCGCGTTCAGGATCCCGATGTAGAACTCCGTCGGATGGTGCGCCTTGAGGTACGACGTCGCGTAGGCGATGAGCGCGAAGCTCCAGGCGTGGCTCTCCGGGAACCCGTAGTTCGCGAAGCTCTGCAGGTCCTCGACGATCTGCTCGGCCACCGGCTGCTCGACCCCGCGCTCCACCATCCGGTCGCGCAGCTTCGTCAGCGCGGCGACGAGCCTCGCCTGCTTGCGCTGGTTCCCCATCGTCCGGCGCAGCTCGTCCGCCTCGGCCGCGGTGTAGCCGGCGAGCACCTGCGAGATGCGCATCGCCTGCTCCTGGAAGATCGGGATCCCCATCGTCCGCGCGAGCACCTCCTCGAGTGCCGGGTGCGCATACTCCACGCGTTCGCGCCCGCGCCGCCGCTCGGTGTACGGGTTGACGAAGCGCGCCTGGATCGGCCCTGGCCGGATCAGCGCCACCTGCACCACGAGGTCGTACAGCCGCTCGGGCTTCGTGTGGACGAGGCTCGCGATCTGCGCCCGCGACTCGATCTGGAAGGTGCCTAACGTGTCGCCCTTCGAGATCATCGCGTACGTCGCCGGATCGTCCTGCGGCAGCGCGTAGAGCTCGGGGCGCTTTCCCGTCCGCGCCTCGATCACGTCGAAGGCGCGACGTGTCATCGCCAGGGCGCCGAGGCCGAGGAAGTCGAACTTCGGGATCCCCACCGCGTCGAGGTCGTCCTTGTCGTACTGGAGGATCGTCCGCCCCATCGTCGTCGGCTCGACGGGGCAGTACTCCCCGATCGGCGCCGCCGAGAGCGCGAAGCCGCCGGGGTGGGTGCTCCGCATCCGCGGCAGCCCCTCGAACGCGCCGATCGCCGCGAGCAGCGCCTTCCCGCGCGCGCTCTCCACGTCGAGTCCGAACTCCTTCGCCATCCCCTCGCGCAGCTTCTCGACGCCCACCGACGGCTCGGCATAGTGCAGCCGCTTCGACAGCGCGAACGCCTGCTCGGCGGGGATCCCGTACGCGCGCATGCAGTCCTGGATTGCCGTCGGTGCGCTGTACATCTGCACCACGCAGGCGATCGCCGCGTGCGCGCGCCCGTAGCGCTCGTACACGTAGTCGAGCACCTCCTCGCGCCGGTCGTGCTCGATGTCGACGTCGATGTCCGGCGCCTCCGTCAGCCCGTCGACGCGGCTCTCCGAGAGGAAGCGCTCGAAGAGCAGCCCGTGCTTCACCGGATCGACCGCGGTGACGCCGAGGCAGAAGGTGACCGCGCTGTTCGCCGCGCTCCCGCGTCCCTGGCAGAGGATCCCCCGCGACCGCGCCTCGCGCACCGCGTCGTGCATCACGAGGAAGAAGCCGGAGAAGCCGAGCTTCGCGATGACCGTCAGCTCGTGCTCGAGCTGCTTCGTCTGCGCCTCGCTCGGCGTCGCGCCCCACCGCTCGCGCGCGCCCGCGAAGGTACGCTCGCGCAGCCACGCGTCCGCGCTCGCCCACGCCGGGACGGGGAAGGCGGGAAGGGGAGGGCGCACCCAGGCGAGGGAGAACTCGCAGCGCGACGCGATCTCCTGCGTCGCCGCGAGCCCTTCCTCGCGCCCGCTCCATCGCTCGGCGACGCGCTCCGGCGGCTGCAGCATCCACTCGTCGTTGGGGAGGAGGAGGCCGCGCAGCGCCGCCTCGTCGACGGTGCACTCGTGGCGAAGCGCGGTGAGGACGTCGAGCGCGCGCCGCTCCCCCGGAAGCGCGTAGCGCGCGTCCCCGGCGACCATCCACGGCACTCCCTCGCGCTCGGCGAGCTCGATCAGCGCCGCGGCGAGCGCTTCCTCGCCGCGTCCCGCCGCGTGATGCTGCACCTCCACCGCGACGTTCTCCGCCCCGAAGGTCTCGCGCCACTCGCCGAGCAGCCGCGCCGCCTCGCCGCGCTTTCCGGCGCGGACGAGCGACGCCAGCCGGCCGTTAGGCGGCCCGCTCAGCGCGATGACGCCGGAGGCGCGCTCGGCGACGTCGCGCCTGGCAAGGGCCGGGCGCCCGCGCGCCGGCCCACCCTCCGGCGACGCGCGCTTCTTCGCGCTCCCCTCGGCGCGCGCCCACGTCCGCAGCTCCCCCGACCGCGACCGCGTGATCAGCGCCGCGATGTTGCGATAGCCCTCCGCGGTGCGCGCGAGCAGCGCCAGCGGCTTCCCGTCGACGATGAGCTCCGCGCCGACGATCGGCCGGATCCCCTGCCGCGCGCACTCCAGCGCGAGGCGCACCACCCCGCCGAGGTCCGCGCAGTCGGTGATGCCTAACGCGGGGTAGCCGAGCGCCGCGGCGCGCGCGGCGAGCGTCTCGGGAGACGTCGCCGCGGCGTTGAAGGAGAAGGCGCTGTGCGCGCGGAGCTCGAGGTAGGGCGGTGTCGTCGGCATCGATGAGGATCGATGCAGACGTTATACCGAAGAAATACCGAAAACAAGGCGCGAGGTCGTTCCCGGTGGGTGCTCCGGATGACGTCAGTCCCGCTTCTTCCCGAGATCGAGTCGCGCCACGTCGCCCGGCCTGCGACGCGGCTCGCCGCTCGGGCCTTCCACGAGCTTCCAGACCGCGGCGGCGCAGACCGTCCAGAACAGCCAGGACACACCGCCGATGATCAGCGGCGCGAAGATCTCCGGAACATCCGGGGACGTGCCGCTCGCGGACATGGCGATCGCGAAGAGCGCGACGAAGCCCGGCACGAGGAGCAGCTCGAGAGGCGGGAAGACGAGCCCGAGGAGTCCCCCGGCGACCACGGCGATCAACGTGTACCCGGGCACGGCCCACGGGACGCCGAGGATCCCCTCCCGCCGTGTCGCCTTCTGTCGTGCCGTGACGCCGATCTCTCGCACGCGCGCGTCGCTCCGGCGACCTCGCCGCACGATCATGGTTATCCCCCCCCCAAGCACCGCCCCGACGAGGAGGATGGTCCAGAAGGACGGGAAGGTCGGGAAGATCTCGTGCAGAAGCAGCAGGGCAGGGCGCGGCATCGGCGGGAGGGATCGAGTCGGTCGCACGAGCTCTCATGCAGACGCCGCGGCGCCGACCCCGGTCACCTTCCTCGTCCACATCGCCGTGTCGCAAGCCAGTCTCGGCGCGAAGGTCTAATCCCACCACCCCTGCACGTACCACAGCTCCAGCTGATCCGGATCCCTCGCCTCCACGCGCGGCTCCTCCGGCTCAGCTGGCGCCTCCGACACGGCCACCTCTCTCTCTTCGCTCGTTCCTCCTCCCTCATCGCCGTTAGGCAGGTCCCTGAACAGCAGCACGAGCGCCTCCTCGGTCAGACAGGTCCAGTACTCCCGCGATACCCTCGTTCCCTCCTCCAGCCCCGCGCTCACCCGGTCCGGCCCCGCCGCCGCGATCACCTCCACCAGCGGCAGCCCCCGCCGCGCCCGCGCGTTGGGCGGCAGTCGCTCGCGGTAGCGCACCGGCATCGGGCCGCCGCGGCGTTCCCGCGTCGTCACGATCACCCGCTGCGGCTCCGGCAGCAGGCGGAGCGACAGTCCCATCGGCCGCTCGCCCTCCTCGCGTCCCGGCTCCCGCACCACCGCCGCGACCTCGCGGAACTCCATCGGCCGCCAGCGCAGCCGCTTCTCCGGCAGCGCGTGCGCGCTCGTCGCCAGCCGCACCGCGTGTCCCATCTCGTCGTCGGCCAGCCGCGCGATCGCCGACTCCGCCGCCGCCGCCGACTGGAAGCCCTGGTCGAAGAGATCGCCCTGCGGCGTGTCCAGCTCGTGCACCGACTCCACGCGCAGCGCGACGCCGGTCACTCCGTCCGGGAGTCGCAGACGCTCGAGCTCCGCGCGGAGCAGCCGCAGCCACGACGCGCGATCGGCGCTGGCGCGCGCGCCGCGGATCTTCCGGTCCACCGTGCTCCGGTCGGCGAGGGTGAAGCGCAGCGTCAGCACGCGCGCCGTCTCCCCCCACTGCTGCAGCTCCTCGCAGATCCGCTCGAGCAGCCGGTTGGCGACGAAGAGCAGCCGCTCGGGATCGTCGGTCTGGAACTCCAGCCACTCGAGCGACGCGGAGGGCAGGGCGCGCGGCGTCAGCGCGAAGATCCGGCGGTCGTCCTCACCGCGCGCCAGCTTCCACAGCGCCGTTCCCTCGGCGCCGAAGCGGACCTCCACCGCATCGGCGCCTAACGTTGCGAGGTCGCCGCAGGTCTCGACGCCGACGTCGCCGAGCGCGATGGCCAGCTTCGGTGACCATCCGGGCGTCGTCGCCAGCACCGACAGCGGCCGCGGCGCGAGATACGCCGCCTCGGCGCCGCGCCGCACGCTGACGATGCGTGCCGCGCCGTGCCGAGCCGCGACCGCGGCGACCACCGGCGAGCGCGAGATTCCCACCCGCGCCCCATCGCGGCCGAGCGAGACCGTCAGGCCTGACGCGTCCTCGGCGACCCGGCGCGCCGGG
>JABFXC010000136.1 GCA_013361935.1 Gemmatimonadaceae bacterium | reverse complement strand
GCCGCCGATCCCTGACTGACGTCCCCCGCCGCGCTGTCGCGCGTGCGGCCGTTCGCCCCGCCGCGCGCCGCGAACGCCGCGCGCAGCTCGGCCTGCGCCGAATCCGGATCGAGACCCAGCGCGCGCGCCGAGACCGCGAGGTCCTTCATCGCGCGCACCGCGTCGGCGGGAACCGCGAGCACGTCGTTCTTCTGCGCCACGACCATCGTCACGTTCCCGTTCATCCCCGGAAGCAGCGAGCCTTCCCTGTTGTCGAGCGAGATGAGCACGGGGAACATCGTCACGCTCTGCTGCACCACCGCCTGCGGCTCGACCTTCTCGACGACGCCCTGGAAGCGCCGGTCGGGAAAGGCGTCGACGTTCACCGTCGCGACCTGCCCGGGCTTCACGTTGCCGACGTCCGTCTCGTTCACGAGCGCGCGCATCCGAACCTGGCTGAGGTCGGCCATCTGCACGATGGTCGTCCCGCCGGTCGGACCCGACGTCGCGGAGGTGATGACGGTGCCCTGCGACACCGGCTTGGTGATGATCGTCCCCGCGGACGGCGCGCGGACGGTCGCGTCCTCGAGACGCTGCCGCGCCAGGTCGGCGTTGGTGCGTGCCGCGACCACCTGCGACTGCGCCTGCGCGAAGGTGAGCGTGGCGGTCTCGTGCTCCTGCGGGGTGATGACCTCCTGCTTGAACAGCTCGTCGGAGCGCGTCTTCTGCGCCTGCGCGACCTGCAGGTTCGTCTGCGCGGCGCGGAGCGCGGCGACCGCCTGATCGTAGTTGTTCTTCACGTCGCGGGTGTCGATCTGCACGATGAGCTGCCCCGCGCTCACCTTCGTCCCGACGTCGACGGGCATCCTCGTGATCAGCCCCGATGCCTTCGACTTCACCTCGACGATGTTGATCGGCTCGACGGTGCCGGTCGCCTCGGCGGTGACGGTGATGTTCCGGCGCTCGACCGCGGCGGTCTGGATCGCGATCTGGCTCTCCTGCTTCTTGCCGCAGGCGGCGGCGAGGACGAGCAGGAGAACCGTTGCGGCGCGACGCGCCTGCGTTGGGCGTGGCATCATGAGCTGGGTAGGATCGTGGCGGCCGCTCATCGCGCGGCCGGCGCGAGGCGTTGGCCGATGAGCGACTCGAGCCGCGCACGCGCGACACGCGCATCGAAGCGGGCCTGGATGAGCGCGGTCTGCGCCTGGCTGAGCTGGTTCTGCGAGGTCAGGACGTCGAGCAGCGTGGACGCGCCCGCCGTGTAGCGCTGCTGCTGCACGCGGAGATCCTCCTCCGCCGCGAGCACCGAGATCTGCTGGACGCGCGCCCGCTCCTGCGCCGTGCGGAGCAGATCGATGTTCTGGACGAGGAGCTCGCGCGCGGCCAGCCGCGCGTCGCGCAGCGCGGCGCTCGCGTTGTCCTCGGCGACGCCGGCGCGGACGACGCGCTCCTCGCGCGCGAACTGGTCGAAGATCGGATACGAGAGACCGAGGCGGAAGCTGCCGCCGTAGCTGTACGGGTCGTTCGTGAAGCCGAAGATCGACTGGCCGCCGCCGCTTCGCGAGTAGCCCGCCGTGATCGTCGGCAGGTAGGGAGCGCGCGCGGCGCGGCGCGTGATGCGCGCCGCGTCGTACGCCGACTGCGCCTGCCGCACCGCGGGACCGCTCTCCGCGAGACGCGAGAGCGCCGCGGTGTCGAGGACGATCGCGTCGAGCGGCGGCTGCGCCGTGTCCGCGACGGCCGCGGTGACCGGACGGTCGGAGCCTACGAGGCGCGTGAGCGCCGCGTTCGCGGAGCGGAGGTTGGTCTGCGCGGTGAGCAGCGCGAGCTGCGCGGTCCCGACCTGGATGAGCGAGCGCAGGGAGTCCGACTTGGTCGCGACGCCGGCGCGGACGCGCGTCGCCGAGTAGCGGAGCTGCTGCTCGGCGAGCGCGAGCTGCTGGCGCGCGGCCGCCTCCGATTCGCGGGCGGCGAGCGCGTTGTAGAACTGCTGGCTCACGTTGAGGGCAACCGCGAACTGCGCGGCGATCCCCGTCGCCTCGCCGGCGACTGTGTTCGCGCGGGCGGTCCGGATGTCGTAGAGCGACTGCCCGCCGTCGAACAGCGTCATGTTGAAGGAGAGCCCGTTGCTGTACGACCAGGGCTGCGACGGAAGCAGGATCGTCTCGCCCGACGAGTTGGTCCGCGTGGACTGTCCCGCGGGGAACTGGCGTACCGCGCCCATGTTCACGCTCAGGCTCGGGAGCAGCGCCCCGTACGCCGAGCGGACAGCCGCGCGATTGCTGCGCTCGGTGCCTCGCGCCGCGATCGTCTGGGGCGAATTGCGATTGGCGAGCTGGATGGCTTCGTCGATGCTGATCGGAATCGCCGAGTCGATCGGGATTGCCGGCGCAACGGCGGCGGGAAACGTCGGGCTCGTCGTGTCCTGCGCGTCGAGCGCGGGCGCGAGAGCGAAGATGGTGCACACGGCGCACGCGCGGAGCGCGCGGCCGGGGATGCGGCTGCTGGGCAATGTCGTCAGGGTACGGGTCACGTCTGCTAGTACGCCCGAAACGGGCAAAACGCTGGGTGGGCAATGTCGGTGCCCAGGTCCAACGAAGATCAGGCGGAGGGTGTATTCCTCACGGCGCGGGTCGTCCGTGCCGTGAGGCAGCAATCCAGAGAGGAGGAGTTAGATGAACCGCACGATGATCGCCGCGCTGTCGCTCGGCGGCGCGCTGATGGCCTGCGCGAGCAACCCGAAGGCGGCGACGACGCCCACGACGACGCCGCAGACCAGCGTCGCGCAGGGCCAGGGGATGGGCGACGGCATGGGACGGGGGATGGGCGGAGGCGGCGACCGCATGCAGCAGATGCAGCAGATGCTGTTCAACGGCATCACGCTGACGAGCGCGCAGCAGGCGCAGATCGATTCGATCCAGGCGCGCCATCGCGGGGACATGCAGGGGCTCGACCCGCGCAACAACCCGGGCGACCGGGACAAGATGCGTCAGCTGATGCAGTCGCGGATGGACGAGATTCGCGCGGTGCTCACCCCCGACCAGCAGGCGGTGTTCGACAGGAACGTCGCCGACATGCGCGCGCGCCGCGGCGGGCGAGGGATGGGCGGCGGCCAGGCCGGGACTCCGCCGGCGCGGTGAGCTGGTGGTGTTGCTCTAGCTGGGAATAACAGGGAGCCGGGGAGCCCGGGGGAGCCGTCCTCAGGGGAGCTGTTTGCTCCTCACAAGAGCACCTCCCGTAACTCCCCGGCTCCCTGTTATCAGACGGCGCCGAGTAGCGACTCGCTCGAGGCGCTCAGTCCCTGGGCGGTGCAGGCTCTCCGCGCCCGCGGTGCTCGCGGTTCTCTCGCTCCCAGCGCTCGTGCATCTTCGCGCGCTGCGCGGGGGTGAGCACGGAGTCAATCTCGCGCCGCGTCTGCTCGATGACGCCGGAGAGGCGCGTCTCCATCGTCGCGCGGACGGAATCGAGCGCGGGGCGGTGACGCGTGAAGATCGAGTCGATCTTCGCCGACTGTGCGGAGTCGAGGCCGAGCTCGCGCGCGAGGCGCGCGCGCATCGCGTTGCGCTCGGGGCGCTCGCCTCCCCCGCGGTCCCCCCGCATCCCGTGCGCTTCGCGCCACTGCGGGTGCAGCACGCGCCGCTCGACGACGACGCCGGTCGCGGCGCCGGCGAGGAAGGCGAGCAGCAGCACCACCCCCGCGAGCACCAGCGCGCGTCCGCGGGTGATGCGCCGTCCCCCGGTCGGCGGCTCGTCGACGCCTTCGCGCTCGCTCACTGCGCCCCGGTCGTCGAGTTCGCGGCATCGGTGCCGACGGTCGCGCCCCACAGCCAGGTCTCGTCGATCGGGCTCGCCGCCACGGTCTGCACCGCCTGCGCGGGGCTCGCGCTCGTGACGATCTCGGCGACGGACGTGC
Source organism: Gemmatimonadaceae bacterium (assembly GCA_013361935.1). Taxonomy (GTDB): domain Bacteria; phylum Gemmatimonadota; class Gemmatimonadetes; order Gemmatimonadales; family Gemmatimonadaceae; genus JABFXC01. The sequence continues at coordinate 13,807 of JABFXC010000136.1, read as the reverse complement.
CGGCGAGCGACGTGCCGGCGGCCGGCGCCGGGTCGCTCGCCCGCGGCGTGAAGAACGCGAGCAGGATCGCCGCGGCGGCCGCGACGACACCGATCGGAAGCGCGCGCCGCGACCAGCCGGCCGCCAGCTCCCACCACGGCGTCTGACGCGCGCGGGCGCGCAGGCGGAAGCGCGCCGCGCTCCGCGCGCGATGCGCCAGCGCGCTCCAGTCCACGTCGCGCGGCTGCTCGCCGAAGGCATCGGCGAGCGCGGCGCGCAGCCGCGGATCACGCTCAGGCTCGATCGTCGACTCGCGATCCTCGCTCATCACTTCCCTCTGCTCGCTTCGTCCCTGTACGGCTCGAGCTCGGCGCGCAGCGCGCGTCGTGCCTCGTGCACGTGCCAGCGTACCGTTCCATCCGCGATCCCCAACGTCGCCGCGATCTCCGCGCTCGTCCAGCCGTCGATCTCGAACAGCTGGACGATCAACTGCTGCCGCTCGGGCAGCTTCGCCACCGCGTCACGGAGCCGCTCGGCGAGATCCGCGCGCTCGGCGGCGCGCTCCGGCGATACCAGCGCACCCGCCACGTCTTCGGGGAGCTCGGACATCGTCCGCAGCGCCCGCGACTGCCTCGCGTTCAATCCGCGATTGGTGAGAATCCGGAAGAACCAGGGCGCGAACGGACGGCCCGCCTCGAACGTGTCGATCCTGTCCAGCGCCTGGATGAAGGCGTCCTGCACGAGATCCTCCGCGTCCTCCCGATGTCCGAGCAGCCGGTAGGCGACCGCGTAGGCTCGCTTCATGTGCCGCTGCACCAGCTCGTCGAATGCCGCGACGTCGCCACCGCGAACCCGCTCGACGAGGGCCGATTCGTCCTCGGCCCGCGCCGGCGGTCCCCCTTCTCCTGAAGACGCCCCGATCACGAGGCGAACGGCTCCATCGCCGTCACGTGCTCATACAGGCCGAAGGCGGACGCCGTTGGGAGCCGGGATCAGCGCGAGGCGCGGTCGTCCGCCTGGCGTTGCTGCGCGAGCCACTCACGCCAGGCGCGGTCGAGCGCGTCGACGTCGCGCGGAACGCTGCGCGCCGCGGCGAGGACGTCGTCCATCGATCCGCCGCCGAGCAGCGTCCGCAGCGCCTGGCCGAGGAACGCGTGGCCCTCCTTCGCGCCCAGGTAGTAGGCGACGCTGATCGCCTCGGCGTCCCAGAGGGGCGCGCCGCTGAGCGCGGTGAGCTCGCCGCCGCGGCTCATCGGGAAGGGACCGCGCCCCGAGCGCCGACCGAGCTGGCCACCGTTCGGGTCGAAGGGATTGTCGCGCGCGGCGCTGTCGCGGGCCTGCTCCGCCGTCGGCATCGGGCGATCGCCGGAGAAGACCGAGCGCAGCCCGATGATCCGGTCGGGGTACTTCGCGACCTGGAGCGAGACCATGTCCGGATCGGGGTTGCCGATGACGAGCGCCGGGATCGCGGTGGCGAGCCAGCGTGGAACCGCCCTGCCCGCCCCCGCCGCGCGCCCCGAGTCCGGACGCGCGCGCACGGCGAGCGCGTTCACCCAGGCGCGGACGACCGGCGAGACGACGACGAAGTCCTGTCCGGGCCCGTAGCGTCCACGCTCCTGGTCGGCGGTGCGGACGAAGAGCGGCGTCGCCCCGCTCTCGGTGATCTGCCGGAGCTTCGTCGTGTCGGGACGCTGTCCCCTGCGTGGCGCCTGGATGACCACGACCCGCACCTTCGGCGGGTCGTCGCCGAAGTAGCCGCGATAGTCCGACGCGACGCCGTCGAGCGCGGTCTGAGCCACCGCGAGCAGGGAGCGGCGGGTGCTCGTCATCTCGTAGCCCGTGCTGTCGAGGGTCCAGGTCGTATCGGTCCCCGCGATGTGGGCGACCCCGACGTTCGGCTCGATCGGGGTGAAGACGTCCTCGTGGCTCGGGAACCACTCCTTGAAGTGGGCGCAACCGCCGAGGAAGAGCAGGCCAGCGGGGAGCAAATGCATCGCGGCGCGACGAACCGGCGCGCCCGGGAAGAGCCGCATCGACATGGATCCTGAGGAAAGCTGGTGAGCGCCGCGGACCGTAAGTCGGCGCGCGGCGCTCAGAGTACTACACTCGGCATGCCACGAAGGTTGGCCGGGGGCCGGCCCGGTCATGCGCCGGACCCGGGGTACCATCACGCCTGGCTTTGTTTTCACAGGGAGCCGGGGAGGCCGGGGGAGGAGTTCGCAGGGGCTGCGTGCTCCTCACGAGCGCCACCTCCCGTCGCTCCCCGGCTCCCTGTTATTCACCGCCGAGCAGCAGATAAAAGAATCCGCGGCGCTCGCGGGGACTCTCGGCGGCATTCTCTCGGGTCGCGTGGTGGTCTGTCTTGGCGGGAAGGTCGCGCGGTTTTTGTGGGAAGAACGACGCAAGCACGGCGGAAGAACGGCGGAAGATTCTACTCGTACGAGCCGGGATCTGATTTGGGGCATGCGGGGCGAGACCACCTCGCCCCGCATGCCCCAACACAGCTTTCGGGCTCGTAGCACTTGGATGATGCCCCCGAGAGGAACCCTTCCGCCGTTCTTGAACAGGGCAGTTCTTCCGCCGTGCTTCCTGCCCAAACCGCGCGATGCCCGGATACACGACGAGCCCCGACGCGACCCGCGATGCCACGGGAGCGGGCATGATGAGCCACCGCTCCCGCCACATTCATTGCCCGCGGGCCCGAGTGGTCAATCCGCCGTCTCGTGCGCCCCGCCGACTTCCCCGAGCGGAATGCGGTGCTCCGCGGTCTTCTGCGAGGGCTGGCGTCCGAGCAGCCGGGCGACGCGCGCCCGCCAGCCGTCCATGATCTCGTAGACCGTCGGGATCACGATCAGCGTCAGCAGCGTCGAGGTCAGCACGCCGCCGATCACCGCCACGCCCAGCGGCGCGCGGAACTGCGCGCCCTCGCCGCGCCCGAGCGCGACGGGGATCATCCCGGCGATCAGCGCGAAGGTCGTCATGAGGATCGGACGCAGACGGATCGCGCCCGCCTCGATGAGCGCCTCGCGCAGCGGCATCCCCGCCTTCTCGCGCGCCCACTTCGCGAAGTCGATGAGCAGGATCGCGTTCTTCGCCACGATCCCCGCGAGGAGGATGATCGCGATCATGCTCATGATGTTGATCGTCATCCCGGCGATCGAGAGCGAGATCATGACCCCGATCAGCGACAGCGGAAGCGAGACGAGGATCGCCAGCGGATCGACGAACGACCCGAACTGCAGCACGAGCACGAGGTACATCAGCAGCACGGCGGTGCCGAGCGCGATGTAGATCTGCCCGAACAGCTCGTTCTGGTCCTTCGACTCGCCGCCGAGCGAGACGTGCACGCCGTTCGGAAGGACGAGCTTGGAGACGCGCGCCATGATGTCGTTGGTGACGTCGCCGCTCGCCCGGCCGGCGACGTTCGCCTCGACGGTGACGACGAGATCGCGGTCGAGGTGGTCGATGATCGCCGGGCCTTCGCCCTTCTCCACCGTCGCCACCTGGCCGAGGGGGATCGTCGTCGGCGGGCCGGCCGGCCCCTGCATCACGAGCGGCAGCTGCTCCAGGTCCGCCGTGTTGCGCCGCGATTCGGGGGCGAGGCGCACCTGCACCTTCCGCGTCTCCCCGCTCGGATCCTCCCAGTAGCCGGCCTCGAGCCCGGCGAACGCCGGGCGGAGCGACTGCGCCACCTGTCCGGCGGTGATGCCTAACGTTCCGGCCACGCCGCGGTTCAGCTCGACCGTCAGCTCCGGCTTCTGGCCCTTCGTCGACAGCCCGACGTCCACCGCTCCCGGCACCTTCTGCACCTCGGCCATCACCATGTCCGCGGCGCGCGTCAGCGTCGGGAGATCGTTGCTCCCGCGCACCTGGAACTGGAGCTGCTTGCGCCCGCCGCCGAAGTCGCTGGTGAACACGGAGAGCGTCGCACCCCCGACTTCCTTCAGCTCCCCGCGCAGCTCCGCCGTGAGGTCCTCGACGCTGATGCTGCGCTCGTTCTTCGGCACCGTGCGCACGTACATGTTGCCGACGCCGACTTCCCCGGTCGCCTGGTTGCCGATCGTCGCGTACGTGTACTTCACCTCCGGATGCCGGCGCAGCACACCGTAGATCTCGCTCGCCTTCTCGCGCGTGTAGGCGAGGTTCGAGCCGGGCGGCGTCTCGATCGCGACGATGAACTCCGCACGGTCGTCCACCGGGAAGAAGCCCGGACCGACGTTCCGCCACACCGGTGACAGCCAGACGAGCGCGGCCGCGACGGCCACGCCGACGAGGATCCCGCCGGCGGTCGACGCCGACCACTCGCGCCCTCCGCGCGAGAAGTCGCGGAAGGCGTTCCACAGCGCCCATCCCGCGCCCGCGGCGATCGCGAGCATGATCAGCGCGCCGAAGATCGCGCCGAAGGTGATCGCGCCGCGCAACGACCCCGCGGCGAGCATCAGGCCGCCGCCGACGATGGCGAGGTAGAGCAGCATCCCGAGGATGTGCAGCACCACGTTCGACCGCCGGTTGATCAGCCAGACCGCCACGAGGATCCCGGCGAGCGCGCCGGCGAGCGCGATGAGCCCCTTCACGGGGATCGTGAACGATGCGAGGAAGCTGCCGATCGCGATCACCATCATCGCCGCGCGATGGTCGAGCGCCCAGGCGATGACCTTCTTGTAGTTCTGCGCCTGACGGTTGAACCAGTGGTTGAACTGGTCGAGCTTCTTCGTGATCCACCACTTCTCGTTCTCCGGCCGGTGCGGGTCGGGCCAGTAGGCCGAGAGCATCGGATCGAGCGAGAAGGAGACGAACAACGAGACGAGCACCGAGCTGGCGATCGTCAGCGCGAAGGGCTTGAACCACTGCCCGCCGATCCCCGGCATGAAGCCGATCGGCACGAACACCGCGAGGATCGAGAAGGTCGTCGCCGCCACGGCGAGCCCGATCTCGTCGGTCCCCTCGTGCGCCGCGCGCAGGTGATCCTTACCCATCTCGACGTGGCGCACGATGTTCTCGCGCACCACGATCGCGTCGTCGATCAATATGCCGATCGCCAGCGACAGGCCGAGCAGCGACATGGTCTCGAGCTTGAACCCGAGCACCCACACCATGATGAAGCTGGCGAGCACCGACACCGGCAGCGCGAGACCGGTGATCACCGTCGAGCGCCACGAGTTCAGGAAGAGGAACACCACCAGCACGGTGAGCAGCGCGCCCTCGAGCAGCGCCTCCTTCACGTTCGTCACCGCCGCGGTGACGCGCGTGCCCGAGTCCTTCACGAGCACGATGTGCGTGCTGTCCGGCAGGTCGCGCTGGAGGTCATTGACCTTCGCGCGCACGCGGTCGCTGACGTCGGTGGTGCTGTAGCCGGGCGACTTCTTGATGTCGATGCCGACCGCCTCGCCGTCGTTGTAGAGCGCGAGCGAGCGCGGCTCCTCGGTGCCGTCACGCACCTGCGCGACCTGGCCGAGTCGGATGAGCTGCCCGTTCCGCTCGGCGACGACCATCTGCATGAAGTCCTGCGGCCCGTCGAGACGTCCCTTGAGGCGGATGGAGCGCTCGTCGAGCGCGCCGGTGACGCGGCCCACCGGCGCCGCGAGGTTCTGCGCCTGCAGCGCCTGCACGACCTGACCGACGCTGATTCCCGCCGCCTGCAGGCGATCGGGCTGCAGCTCGACCGTCAGCTCGCGCTCCACCTTCCCGAATACCTGCACCTCGGCGACACCGCTGAGCGAACGGAGCTCACGGGTGATCTTCGGATCGGCAAGCCGCGTCAGATCCGCCTGGGACAGGTTCGAGGAGGTGAGCGCGAGCGAGACGATCGGCCGGTCGGTGTCGTTCAGCTTCGTGATGACCGGCTCCTTCAGCTCCGTCGGCAGGTCGGCGCGGATCGCGGAGATCTTGTCGCGGATCTCCTGCGTCGCGTCGCTCATGTTCGTGCCGAAGTTGAACTCGATGATGATCGAGCCATAGCCGTCGTAGGCCTTGCCCATCACCGTCTTCACCCCGCTGATCGCGGTGATCTGCTCCTCGACGGGGTTCAGCACTTCCTTCTCGACGCCCTCGGGCGAAGCGCCGGGATAGATGAGGCCGACCGACGCGTACGGCGGGACGACCTCCGGGAACTCGTCGGTCTTCAGCTTGAACAGCGCGACGAGACCGAAGACGACCAGCGCCACCATCGCCACGACGGTGACGAGCGGCCGCTTGATCGCGAAATCCGAGATGAACATGGAGTCGCTACCTCACTCTGATTGCGCGGGCCTGTCGCTCACCGCACGGACGCGGATGTTGGTGCCCGGCGTCATTCCCTGCGCGCCGCCGACGAGCACGGTGTCGCCGACCGCGAGCCCCTTGGTGATCTCCACCGTCTCCGTCCCGCTGTCCTCGAGGCCGAGCGTGACCGCGGCCTTCTCCGCCTTGCCGTTGCGGATGCGCGTCACGGTCGGGACGAAGTCCTTCTGGTTCACCGCGTTCGACGGGATGACGATGCCGGTCCGCGCCTCGCTCGCCACGTGCCCCTGGGCGAAGAGTCCGCCGACGAGAGTGTTCCCCGTGTTCGGGATCGAGGCGAGGATGCGCACCTGACGCGTTGCCGGATCGGCGACGGGATTGATGCGGGTGATGCGGCCGGTGAAGGTGCGGTCGGGATAGCCCTGAACGGTGAAGTTGACCGGCATCCCGAGTCGCACCGACGAGAGCTGCTCGCTCGGCACGCTTCCCTCGAGGCGCATGCTCGAGGGATCGACGATGGTGAAGAGCGCGGCGCCCGGCGAGGCGAGATCGCCCGCGCTCACCGAGCGGACGCTGACCACCCCGGCGATCGGCGACTTGATGGTCGTCTTGTCGAGCTGTTTCTCGGCGGAGGCGAAGCGCGCCTTTGCGTCGGCGAGCTGCGACTGCGCCGCGACGTTCTGGGTCCGCGCGGTCTCGACGTCGCGGTCGGCGATCGCGCCGGCGGCGATGAGCTTCTGCGCGCGCTCGAGGTTGCGCGCCGCCGCGTCGGCCGCGGTCTGCGCCGCGGTCACGCCCGAGCGCGCCGAGAGGTACATGTCGCGGATGGCGGTGTCGTCGAGGCGGGCGAGCACGGTCCCGACGCCGACGCGCGTCCCCTGATCGACGAAGGTCTGGAGCACGGTGCCGCTGACCTCGGCGCGCACCGTCGCCTCCTGGTCGGGGGCGAGGGAGCCCGACATCGATGGACCGGTCTCGATGCGCCGCTCGCCGACGACGTAGGTCTCCTGCGGCGAGACCATGACGACCTTGTCGGCGGCGGCGGTGGCCGCGTCGGCGTCGCCCTTCCGGCACGCACCGACGGAGACGGTTGCGGCGAGCAGCACCGCGCCGAGCGCCGCACGCCGCGGCGCGAAGGTGTGGACGATCATCACTGCTGCCCCCCGAACGAGTTCGTATTGGTCGCGCCCGCCGCGTTCTGCGGCTGTGGCGTGGTCTGCTGCGGAGTCGACTGCTGCTGCGTCGCGCCGGCGGCCGCGCCGGCCGCCCCCTGCGTCACCGTGCCTAACGGCAGGTCGTGGATGAGCGCGAGCCGGACCTCGGCGACGCGCAGGTTGCGCGCCGCGCTCGCCCGGTTCGCCGCCGACTGCTCCAGAAGCAGCCGCGACTCGGAGAGCTCGAGCTGCGTCGAGATCCCCTCGCGGTAGCGCACCTCGGCGATGCCGTACGCGCGCGACGCCTGCTCCGCCGTCCCGGCGCTCGCGTTCCAGGCGGCGATCGCCTGCTCGAGGTCGGCGATCGCCGAGCGCGTGTCGAGCGCGGCGAGCTCCTTCGTCTGCTGGTAGTTCTCGCGCGCCTCCATGAGGTTCGCGCGTGCCACCATCTCGTCGCCGGTGATGCGGCCGCCGGTGAAGAGCGGAACCGAGAGCATGGCAGTCACCGTCCAGTTGGGATAGAACGCGTCCCAACCCGGGACGCTGCCGCCGGTCGGATAGCCGATGCGGCCGTACTGCGTGCTCAGGGTGAGCGCGGGGATGCGCTGCGCCCGCGCGATGCGGAACTGGTTCTCCTGCACCTGCACCGCCTGCGCGAGCTGGCGCACCTGCGCGCGTCCCTCGGCGCTCGTGTCCGAGGCGATCGCGGCGCGCGCGGCCGCGACGAAGCTCGAGTCGTCGAGCGCGGCGGCGTGCATCGTCGAGTCGGCGAACGCGCTGACGAGGGTGAGCGGCTGATCGGCTGGGAAATCAAGGAGCTGCTTCAGACGCAGCATCGCGAGGTCGCGGCGCGTGCGGCTCTGGATCACCGCGGGGCGCTGGTTGTCGCGCGTCACCTGCGCTCGCAGCAGCTCGAACTCCGAGGTGTTGCCGACGTTGCGCGCCAGCGTCACCTGCGCGAGCGTGCGCTCGCTCTGCGCGAGCGAGGAGTCGGCGATGCTCGAGAGCTGCTCGGCGAGGGCCGCGTCGTAGTACGCCTCGGTGACCTGGAGGCGCAGCGACGCCGTGGCGCTGGCGAGCCCGATCTCGGCCGAGCGGCGCGCCGCGCCGGCGATGCGATTCGCGGCGAGGAGACGACCGCCGGCGAAGACCGTCCACGAGCCCTGCAGGCCTAACGTCAACGTCTGCTTTGCGGCGAAGATCTTGGCGAGCGGGCTGTTCGCGAGGTCGGTCGCCCCGCCGCCGCAGCTCGTCCGCGCGGTGTTGAGCGCGTTCTGTCGCGTCGTCGCGCTGGCGGTGTCGGGGATCGGCTGGGTGGTGCAGACGCCATAGGTCGCCGGACCCGCGGGCCCGGACAGCGAGGCGGCCTGCCTGCTGATCGCCTCGAACTGCGACTGCAGCGTCTTCTGGAAGCTGACGGATCCGTTGAGCTGCGGCAGGTACTGCGCGCGCGCCTGGTATTGCTGGCCGCGCGCGCGCAGCACGCCGGCGCGCGCGATGCGGACGCCTTCGCTGCGGTCCTCGGCGATGCGGAGCGCCTCGTCGAGGGAGAGGGGACGGGCCGCGGCCGACGCGGGCTGCGCGGCGGGAGTCGCGATCTGCGCGGGGAGTGCGCGGCCGGCCACGGCGCAGAGCGCGACCGCGGCGAGCGTTCGCGCGCCACGCCTGGTTACTGATCTCATCGTGAGTTGCTCGGTCTGACTTGGGGAGGGCGGCCGTCGGCCGCACTGGTCTCGTTCTCCTGCTTCGAGGCGCGCTTCGGGGGGCGCTCGCGGAGGCCGATCGCGCGGAGGAAGAGTCGCGCGTACGACCGCGGCGCAGCGGCGAGCGGCGGGAAGTGGTCGGGCATCAGCTCGCGCCCCATCGCGTCGGAGAAGACCACGCCGATGAGCATCGCGATCACGGCGCGGACGTCGACATCGCCGTCGACCCATCCATGCCCGCGCAGCGCGGCGAGGTAGACCCCGAGTGCCTCGCGGGCGTACTGCGGGCCCTCCCGGACGCAGGCGGCGAACTGCGGGCGCTCCTCCATCTCGCTCATCGTCTTGCGGATGATCGAGCGGCGCTCGCGGAGGAAGGCGAGGTTGGCGGCGACCCAGGCGGTCATCTCCCGCTCGGGGTCGGCCGGCTCGTCCGGGAGCGCGACGATATCCTGGCGCTGCGCCCCGGGGCGGATGGCCGCGGCGAGGAGCGCCTCCTTTCCGCCGAAGATCCGGAAGAGGGTGACCTCGTTGACGCCGGCCGCCTCGGCGATGCGCCGCGTGGTCGCGCCGCGGAAGCCGTGCTCGGCGTAGACGCGCTGCGCGGCCTCGAGGATCCTGTCGCGACTCGGACTTTCCATGGGGCCGAAGGCTAGTGGCCCCCGGCCGGGCACGCAAGTGAGTGCTTGCTTGCTACGGGTGTTTATTGCACGGCTCTTACAAAAGGGGTCAGGGGCCAGGCGTGAGGAACGGCGTCAACTGCAGTCAACGCAGTTCCTCCCACCTGGCCCCTGGAGGCTGACCCCCCCCTTACTGCGTCTCCATCCAGGAATCCTCGGCCTTCTGCCACCACCCCTGCGGCAACGTGCGCTGGCGCGGCCAGATCTCGTTCAGCGTCTCGGCCTCGTACAGGCGGCCGTTCTTCATCACGTAGCGGATCGACTTGATGTTCCGCAGGTCGTCGAGCGGGTTCGCGTCCAGGACCTGGAGGTCGGCGAGCTTGCCCGGCTCGATGGAGCCGATGTCGCGGCCGAGGCCGATCGACTCGGCGCCGTTGATGGTGCCGATCTTCAGGACCTGGCGCGGCGACATCCCGCCCATGCCTAACGACCAGAGCTCCCAGTAGGTGCCCAGCCCCTGGAGCTGGCCGTGGGCGCCGAGCCCGACGCGGCCACCGGCGTCGACGATCTTCTTCGCCTGCGCGGCGATGAGCGGGAAGGAGTACTGGTCCTCGCGGAACCAGCCCGGGCGGCGCAGCCCGCGCCGGTCGAGCTCCGTCCTCGGCACGAAGCGCGCGAGCTTGGGGTCCTTGGTGATGTCGTAGCTCTCGTACCAGTAGTTCTCCGCCCACGGGCCGCCGTACTGCACGATCAGCGTCGGCGTGTAGGTGATCTGGCTGGCGGCGATCGTCTTCACGGCGTCGTCGAAGAGCGGGGCGATCGGGTACGCGTGCTCGCTCCCCGAGTAGCCGTCGATCGCCTCGGTGAGGTTCTTCTTGAAGTCGAGCCCGCCCTCGAGCGTCGGGGTGAGCTTGAGCTCGCGTGCCGCCATCACGACCCACTGCCGCACCTTCCGGTCGCCGACCATGTACTGCTTGATGGTGTGGGTGTCGTAGAACTCCGAGTAGCGGCGGAGCACGTCGCGCGCGTCGTCGAGGCTCTTGATGTCGTCGCTGGCGAAGACGCCGGGGCCGGTGGAAAAGATCCTCGGTCCCATGATGTCGCCGGTCTCGACGAGGTCGCCGTAGGAGAGGACGTCGGTGGTCGAGGTCTGCGGGTCGCGCGTGGTGGTGACGCCGTACGCGAGCTCGGCGAGGTACTCCCACACCTCGGTGCGGTGCACGCCCCACGCCGGCCACATGTGCGCGTGGACGTCGATCCAGCCGGGGATGATCGTCTTGCCCGCGACGTCGACGATCTTCGCGTCCGCGGGGACGTTGACGCTCCCCGTCGCGCCGACACCGACGATGCGGTTGTCGCGGACGACGACGTCACCCTTCTCGATGACCTCGTCGCCCTTCATCGTGACGATGCGCGCCCCGCGAAGGACGACGACGCCCGTCGGGCGATCCTTCCGCGTGGTGATGGTGACGTCGACGCGCGCGGGCTCGTAGAGCGGCTTCCCCTTCGCGGTATCGCTCTTCTGCGTCGTGTCGGCGGCGGCGAGCTTCCGTGCCGCGGAATCGGTGGCGGCGATCGACTTCTTGTTCGTGTCGCCGGCGGCGCGCTTCGCTTCGGCCTTGATGGTCGAGTCGCGGACGAGTGAGTCCGCGGTCGCGAGGTCGTAGGTGAAGAAGGAGTGGCCGATGGAGTAGTACGCGTGCCGTCCGTCGCGCGCCCAGCCGATGAAGTCGCCGCCGATCTTCGTCAGCTTGCGCACCGGTACCGGCGCTGCGCTCGCGTTGACGACGTTGATGCTCGGCGCCGTCGCGCCGATCTGCGGGAGCTCGACGACGTAGACGTTGTTCTGTGCCTGGACGAGCGCGCGGTCGCCCTCGGGCGAGATGAGGATCTCGTCGGCCGGCGAGGGGCGCGGCATCGGCGCGAGCGGGTTCGTCCAGCCGGTGGCGTTGAGCACCTGCTTGCGATCGCTGCCGTCGTAGCGCATCGACACGAGCCCCTCGACGTAGTCGTCGATGTAGACGCGCGTCGTGTCGCGGGTGAAGTGCGGGTAGCCGTAGAAGGTGAGGGGCGCGATGACCTGCGGCTCGCAGCCGTTCTTCCCGCAGCCGTTCGCGGGGAACCAGACCAGCTCGACGCCGGCGCTCATCGGGTCGCCGTTCGCTTCCTCGTTCTCGATGCGTGGACGCCGCGGCCCGCGCGCGACGACGATGCGCTTGCCGTCCGGGCTGTAGTTGGGCGCGTCGAAGTACGCGGCGCGCGTGGCGAGCTTCTCCGGGTCGCCCTTCCCGTCGGTGCGGACGCGCCAGAGGTTGCCCCCGCTCTCCGTCCAGGTGACGTAGGTGATGTACCGCCCATCGGGGGACCAGACCGGATAGTGCTCGCCGGTGCCGGCGCCGCTCTTCGTGAGACGGCGCGGCGCGCCCGGCGCGATCGTCCCCTTCGCGTTCCCCCCGCCGGAGGGGAGATCGATGACGTAGAGCTTGTCGAGCGCGGTGAAGGCCAGACGCTTTCCATCGGGGGAGGGACGGGCGCCGCGGATCTGGCGGACGAGGAGCGTCGTGTCGTTGATCGAGTACTCGAAGCGGGCGAGTGGTCCCATCCACTGCTCGACCTCGGCGGTGAACGGGATCTCGGTGGTCTTCCCCGAGGGGACGTCGACGCGCCAGATCTTTCCGTCCCACGCGGCGACGAGGGCCTTCGAGTCGGGGGTGAAGGACATCCCCGGCATCATGTCGCGGGTGAAGCGCGACTCCATGTCGTCGCGCTGCACCTTGTGGACCAGGGTCTTCTCGTCGCCGGTGGTGAGGTCGCGGAGGCGGAGCGCGGTGACGCTGTCGTCGCGCGTCGCGTAGACCATCCAGCGTCCGTCCCTGCTGACCGTCGGGCGGACGGCGCCGCCTAACGCGTTGGTGCGCTCGTAGACGCGGCCGGTCTCACGGTCGTAGACGGCGATCTGCCAGTCGAAGGAGGTGAGGTTGTAGCCCCAGCCGCCGCGCTTGGCGGCGACGTAGACGAAGCGTCCGTCGGGGGAGGGCGCGGGGCCGACGTAGTTGTTCGGGATGGGCGGCGCGTTGGGGTTCGGCGGAGTCGTCGTCGACTGCGTCATCTTGATCCCCTTGCCACCGTCCTTGTGGTAGAGCCAGAGATCGAAGAGCTGCGTCGCCTTCGACACGACGACGTACTTCCCGTCGGGCATCCAGCGCGGCGAGAGGTACTGCGTGTTGTCGCCGGTGGTGATCGCGTGCGCGTTCTTTCCGTCGGCGTCGACGACCCAGACGTTGTCGGCGCCGCTGCGGTCGCTGACGAAGGCGATGGACTTTCCGTCGGGCGACCAGGTGGGCGTCCCGTCGAAGGCGGTGCCGCTGGTGATGCGCGTCGCGGTTCCTCCGCCGATCGGCATCGTGTAGAGGTCACCGACGAGATCGAAGACGAGGGTCTTCCCGTCCGGCGAGACGTCGACGGAGACCCACGTCCCCTCGCGCGTCGTGAACTTCACGTTGCGCGTCGGAACGAGCGGCAGCCCCGTCGGCTTCATCGACGAATCGGGCTTCGGGGTCTTCGTGGTGTCCTGCTGGGCGACGGCGGTGGCGGGCGCCGCGGCGATGACCGCGGCGAGTGCGAGAGCGAGGCGCATTGTGCGGGCGGGAGGGAGCGGATGGATACCGCGCTCTACTCTACCGGGCGTCAGGCGCGTCGCAAGGATCGCGGATGTAAGAAAGGGGTCAGGGGCCAGGGGCCAGGTGGAAGGAACTGCGCGACTGCAGGTAACGCAGCTCCTGACGCCTGGCCCCTGGCCCCCTCAGTTCACAGCCCCGCGTCCGAGGTGAGATCGCTCGACAGCCCGCCCACCGGGCGCTCCCAGGCGTCGCGGATGGCGCTGCGGGCCTCGTTCCACTCGAGCTTCGTCGGCGTCGTCTCGCGATAGTGGCGCTGGAGGTCGCTCTCGACCTCGTCCCACTGCCGGTTGCCATACTGCGCGCGCGCTTCCCAGCCGAAGCGATACGCGGGCTGGTAGTACTCGTAGCCGCGGTCGGCGGTGACGTAGGGGCGCGTGTGATAGTTCTCGCGCCAGTACGCGTCCTCGACGGTGGGATCGATCGCTTCGGCGACACCCTTCCCCGCGAGCCCACCG
>JABFXC010000198.1 GCA_013361935.1 Gemmatimonadaceae bacterium | reverse complement strand
GCCGAACGACGGGACGAAAGACACCCTCTTCGGCGGAACGGGCGGGACGAGCGAGGACGAGCGCGCGGCGAGCGTGCTCTCCGGCGCGTTCCCGACGGTGGCGAGCGGAAGCCTGGCGGGACGGCCCGCCGAGCGGGCGAAGGACGAGCTCTCCCTCGATCACGTCTTCCGCGAGGCCGACCGGCGGAGCGCGCGCGCCAGCGGCACCTTCTCCTTCGATCAGTTCTTCTCCGAAGGGAACGCGCCGAGCGCGAACAACCGCACGACCGACCCGAGCGCGAAGAGCGTCGGCGGTCCCGACCTCGCGCCCGACGACGACGTCGCGCAGTTCAACGACTGGCTGTCCGGGCTGAAGAAGAAGTGAGGATCGCGGTTCTCAACGGTCCGAACCTCAACCTTCTCGGGACGCGCGAGCCGGCGATCTATGGCCGCGACACGCTCGCCGACGTCGAGGCGCGGCTGCGCGCGGTGGCGTCCGAGCTCGGCGCGGAGGTGAGCTTCGCCCAGGAGAACAGCGAGGGCGCGCTGATCGAGCGGATTCACGCGCTTCGCGGGAAGAGCGACGGCGCGATCATCAACGCCGGTGCCTACTCGCACAGCAGCCTCGCCATCCGCGACGCCTTCACCGCGGTCGAGGTACCCTTCGTCGAAGTGCACGTGACCAACATCTACGCTCGCGAGCCCGAGCGGCGCCACTCGATGCTCGCGCCCGCGGCGCGCGCGGTGCTCTGCGGCTTCGGCACGCACGGCTACGAGCTCGCGCTGCGGGGACTCGTCGCGACGCTGAAGCCCCGTGGCTGAGGCCACGGCGCGCGACGCCGGGCGCGACGCGCGCTCCCTGCGGCTCGAGGCGCTGCGCAACGCGATCGAGCAGGCCCACCTCGACGGGCTGCTGCTCACGGGGCTCGCGAACATCCGCTACCTCACCGGGTTCTCGGGAACGAGCGCGCTGCTCTTCGTCTCGCAGCGCGACACGCTCTTCCTCACCGACTTCCGGTACGAGACGCAGGCAGCCGAGGAGGTCGGCGAGCTCGCGCAGGTGCACATCGAGGCGCAGAGCCTCTGGTCGCGACTCTGGGCGCTGCTCCCCACGCTATCCGGTCTCGAGGTGCTCGGCTTCGAGTCGGCGCACATCGAGCATCGGGATTTTCAGCGCCTCCTCGAGGCGGGGACGCGCTGGCAGTGGCGGCCGACCGTCGATCTCGTCGAGACGCTGCGCGAGCAGAAGGACGCGGGGGAGCTCGCGCTCATCCGCCGCGCCGCCGACGCCGCCTGCGACGCGCTCGAGGCGACGGTCCCGCAGCTGCACGCGGGGATGTCGGAGCTCGCCGTGGCGGGTGTCCTCGAGCGCTGCCTGCGCGAAGCGGGCAGCGAGGGATTCCCGTTTCCGACGATCGTGGCCAGCGGCGAGCGCTCGGCGCTGCCTCACGCGCGGTCGTCGAGCCGCGAGCTGCGGAGGGGCGACTTCCTCCTGCTCGATTTCGGCGCGGAGGTGAGCGGCTATTGCTCGGACATCACGCGCACCTTCGTCATCGGGCGCGCGAGCGACGAGCAGCGGGAGATCTACGAGATCGTGCGCGAGGCCAACCGGCTGGCGGCGTCGTCCGTACGAGCCGGGATGAAGGGGCGGGATGCCGACGCGCTCGCTCGTGACTACATTGAGCGGTGCGGTCATGGCCCGCTGTTCGGGCACAGCCTCGGTCACGGGATCGGACTCGAGGTGCACGAAGCGCCGCGGCTGGCGCGTACCGCAGAAGGTGTTCTGCCGCTCGACTCGGTGGTGACCATCGAGCCGGGCATCTATCGTCCGGGCTGGGGCGGAGTGCGCGTCGAGGACGACGTGCATCTCGCGGCACGCGGCCCGCAACTGCTCACCCGCTTTCCGCGCGAGCTGATCGAGCTCGGGTGACCATCGGGCGCCACGACAAGCCATGATCGACCTCCGCTACGTCAAGAAGCTCATCGACATCCTGGACGAGTCCACGGTGGACTCCATCGAGATCTCGTCGGACAAGGGGATGAAGATCCGCATCTCGAAGAGCCCGACGCAGCGCGGAGCGGTGCAGGTGGCCGCGCCGCTCCCCGCGCTCCTTCCCGCGCCCGCGCCGGCCGCCCGGCTCACCCCGGTGGACGGTACCCCCGCGATCGGCGAGGGCGAGGCTCCGAAGCCCGCGGCGGCTGTGACCCCGCTGCTCGAAGTGAAGTCTCCAATGGTCGGGACCTTCTACTCCGCTCCGGAGCCCGGCGCCAAGCCGTACGTCTCGGTGGGCAGCCGGGTCCAGAAGGGCCAGATCCTCTGCATCATCGAGGCGATGAAGATCATGAACGAGATCGAATCCGAGTTCGCGGGCGTCATCAAGGAAACGACGATGACGGACGCGCACCCGGTCGAGTACGGACAGGTCCTCTTCCGCATCGATCCTAATGGCTAACCAGACAGCAGCAGCGGCCGCACCGCTGAACGCGACCGCGCAGGGCGCCCCGTTCAACTTCAAGGCGATCCTGCAGCAGATGATCCAGCAGAACGCCTCCGACCTCCACCTCAAGGTCGGGCGCCCGCCGACGCTGCGCATCAACGGCGACCTCTCGCCGCTGCAGCTCCCGCCGATGCGCCCCGAGGACCTCAAGTCGCTCGCCGAGCAGGTGATGACGCCGAAGCAGGTCAAGGAGTTCGCCGACAACAAGGAGGCGGACTTCGCCATCGGCGTCCCGGGCATCGGCCGTTTCCGCGTCAACGTCTACCAGCAGCGCGGCACGATCGCCTACGCGCTGCGCTCGATTCCCTACCAGGCCAAGACCATCGAGGAGCTCAACCTCCCGAAGGTCGTCGAGGAGATCTCGCTCCGCCCGCGCGGGCTCGTCCTCGTCACGGGGATCACCGGCTCCGGAAAGTCGACCGCGCTCGCGGCGATGATCCAGCACATCAACGAGAAGCGGCACGCGAACATCATCACGGTCGAGGACCCGATCGAGTTCCTCCACCGCGACATCAACTGCCACATCAACCAGCGCGAGGTCGGCACGGACACGGCCAACTTCACGCAGGCGCTGCGGCGCGTGCTCCGCCAGGATCCCGACGTCATCCTCATCGGCGAGATCCGCGACATCGACACGCTCGACGTCGCCCTGAAGGCCGCCGACACGGGCCACCTCGTCTTCTCGACGCTTCACACGACGGACGCGACGCAGACGATCAACCGCGTGCTCTCGTTCTACCCGCCGCACCAGCAGGCGGAGGTCCGCTTCGCGCTCTCCAGCGCCCTCCAGGCGGTCGTCTCGCTGCGGCTCGTGCCGCGCGCCGACAAGCCGGGGCGCATCCCGGCGGCCGAGGTGCTCATCAACACCGCCGCGGTGCGCGACCAGATCCGCGACATGACGAAGACGCTGAGCATCCCCGACCTGATCAAGGAAGGCACCGTGCAGTACGGGATGCAGAGTTTCGACCAGTCGCTCATGCACTGGTACTCGAAGGGGATCATCTCGTACGAGAGCGCGGTGTTCTACGCCACGAACCCGAGCGAGTTCGCGCTGCGCGTCCAGGGAGTCGCCGGGACGAGCGACGCCAGCTGGAGCGGCTTCGAGAAGGATTCCACCGCGTAACGCCGTCTCAATGTTCAAGAAAGTACTCGTGGCGAACCGGGGCGAGATCGCGCTCCGCGTGATCCGCGCCTGCAAGGAGATCGGGATCCAGACGGTCGCGGTGTACTCGGAGGCCGATCGCGAGTCGCTGCACGTCCGCTTCGCCGACGACGACGTCTGCATCGGTCCCGCGCCGGCGCGCGACTCCTACCTCAAGATCCCGCGCCTCATCGCGGCCGCCGAGATCACCGGCGCCGACGCGATCCATCCGGGCTACGGCTTCCTCGCCGAGAACGCGGAGTTCGCGGAAACGTGCGTCGCGTCGAACATCGCCTTCATCGGGCCGACCGCGGAGCAGATCCGCGTCATGGGCGACAAGGCCGCCGCCCGTGCGGCGATGACGAAGGTCGGCGTGCCCATCGTGCCCGGCACCCCCGGGCCGGTCGAGGACGTCGATGAAGCGCTGGGCTTCGCGAAGGAGATCGGCTTCCCGGTCATCATCAAGGCCGCCGCCGGCGGGGGCGGGAAGGGGATGCGCGTCGCGAAGGACGCCGACGAGTTCGCACGCTCCTTCCAGCTCGCGCGCTCCGAGGCGCTCTCCGCCTTCGGCAACGGCGACGTCTACGTCGAGAAGTACCTCACGCGGCCCCGGCACATCGAGTTCCAGATTCTCGGCGACAAGCACGGCAACGTGATCCACGTCGGTGAGCGCGACTGCTCGGTGCAGCGCCGCCACCAGAAGCTGATCGAGGAGAGCCCGAGCCCCGCCGTCGGTCCCGAGCTGCGCGCGAAGATGGGCGCCGCGGCGGTCGCCGGCGCGAAGGCCATCGACTACGTCGGCGCCGGCACCATCGAGATGCTCCTCGACGAGGACGGCTCGTACTACTTCATGGAGATGAACACGCGCATCCAGGTGGAGCACCCGGTGACGGAGATGCTCTACGGCGTGGATCTCGTGAAGGAGCAGATCCGCGTCGCGGCGGGCGACCGCCTTTCGTTCCTCGAGCTCCCCGAGCGGCGCGGCCACGTCATCGAGTGCCGGGTCAACGCCGAGGATCCCTCGCGGAACTTCCAGCCGAGCCCGGGCCGCATCGACGTCTTCCATCCGCCCGGCGGCCCCGGCGTGCGGCTCGACACGCACGCCTACGCGGGCTATCGCGTGCCGCCGTATTACGACTCGATGATCGCGAAGGTCATCTGCCAGGGGCGCGACCGCGCGGAAGCGCTGCGCCGGATGGAGCTGGCGCTCGAGAGCTTCATCATCGAGGGCGTCACCACCACGATGCCCTTCCTCGCGCGCGTCATGCGCAACCCGAAGTTCCGCGCCGGGGACGTCGACACGAAGTTCCTCGAGCGCGAGACCGACCTGTTCAAGGAGCCAGCGTAAGTGCGGGTAGACGTCTTCTTCGGACCATCGCAGTTCGGCACCTCGGACGTCGCGGGCCGCGTCGTCGCGGTCATCGACGTGCTCCGCGCGTCGACCTCGATCGCGGTCGCGCTGGCCAACGGCGCGAAGGCCGTCGTGCCCTTCGACAGCTCCGAGGAGGTGGTCAACCGCGCGAAGCAGTTCGAGCGCGGGCTCGTCCGCCTCGCCGGCGAGCGGAAGATGCACGCCATCCCCGGCTTCGACCTCGGGAACTCGCCGCGCGAGTTCACCCGCGAAGCGGTGGAAGGGAAGACCATCCTCCTCACGACGACCAACGGCACGGCCGCGCTCACCGCGGTGCAGGGCGCGCGCGACGTCGTCGTCGGCTCGTACGTGAACTTCTCCGCCGTCCTCGCCATGCTCCGCGCCGCGGCGCGCTCGGGCACCGACGTGTCGATCATCTGCGCCGGCCGCGAGAAGCAGTTCTCGCTCGAGGACTCGGCGTGCGCCGGCCGCTTCGCGCGCGGGATCGCCCGCCGCCTCCCCGAGGCGGCGATGAACGACGCGGCGCTGGCCTGCTCGATGATCGACCGCCGCTACGGCGACAACCTGACGCGCCTCTTCCAGGAGGCGACGCACGGAGTGGCGCTGGCCGAAGCCGGGTACGCCGAGGATCTGGTGATCTGCGGGAGCGTCGACGCATACCCGGTCGTGCCCGTCTATTCCGACCGGCAGATCACGAAAGTCGGCCCCGAACGGGAGCGCTGATTGTCGCCGCAGGTCCGGCGGGAGCTCGCGGGCATCGGGCTCCTCCTCCTCGCGATCTTCCTCGGCGGCGTCCTCGCCGCCCAGGGGCTCCACGAGCTCCGCTACGGCGGTGAGGTCGGGAGCAGCTTCGGAGCGTTAGGCACGATCCTCGTGCTGCTCGTCAGCCTGCTCGGGTGGGCGGGGGCGGTGTGGATCCCCCTGCTCCCCGCCGTGCACGCTCTGCGGCTGTTCGGCAGGATGGAGCAGCGCACCGACCGCTCGTGGCTCGTCTTCCTCACGGGGCTGGCCTTTCTCGCGCCGGTCGCCGCCGGGCTCGCGCTGCACGTCGGCGCGGAGGCGAGCCGCGCCGCGGGTATCTGGGGCGCGCTGACCTCGTTCTACATGGTGCGTGGCTTCGGCACCGTCGGCGCGTGGATCGTCGTCGCGATGGCCGGGTGCGCGCTCACTGCCGCGACGCTCGCCTGGAACCCGATCCGCGTCCTGCTTCACCGCGACGCGGGTGCCGCGGTGATCGCGCCGGAATCTGTCGGCGCCGAGGAAGCCGCTCCCGCGAAGCGCCGCCGCCGGAAGAAGGACGAGGACGCCGCCGTCGATCCGGCCGCGCTCGAGCCGACCCCGGAGGAGATGCCCGCCGTCGATCCCTCGCTGCTCGACGCCGATCCGCTCGCGGCGGACGAGGCGCCGGCGCGGGACGGAAAGAAGTCCCGGCGCAAGTCGAAGGCGGAAGCGAGCGCCGAGCGCGACGACGAGATCGCCGCGGCGATCGACGCGCGCGCCGAGCCGGGGCCGGGGAGCGACGAGCTCCCGCCGACCGACCTGCTGACGCCGCCCCCGGCCCGAAACGCGGAGACGGGAAAGCGCGAGCTCGACGCGATGGCGGTCAAGCTCAAGGACGCGCTGAAGACCTTCCGCGTCGACGCCGAGATCCGCGACCGCACCACCGGCCCCGTCGTCACCCAGTTCGAGGTCGAGCCCGCGCCCGGGGTGAAGGTCCGGCAGATCGCCAATCTCGCGAACGACCTCGCGCTGGCGATGCGCGCGCCGAGCATCCGCATCGTCGCGCCGATTCCCGGGCGCGGCGCGGTGGGTGTAGAGGTGCCGAACCCGCAGCCGGAGATGGTCGCCTTCCGTGAGATCGTGGAATCGCGCGACTTCCAGGGCGCGCGCATGGCGCTGCCGATCGCGTTAGGCAAGGACCTCGAGGGCAAGCCCGTCGTCGCCGACCTGGCGAAGATGCCGCACCTCCTGATCGCCGGCGCGACCGGCTCCGGCAAGTCGGTCTGCGTGAACACGATCATCACGAGCCTGGTCTACCGCCATACCCCGCGGAAGCTCCGCTTCCTGATGGTCGACCCGAAGATGGTCGAGCTGTCGGTGTACAACACGCTGCCGCACCTGCGGCACAAGGTGATCACCGACAATCGCGACGCCGCGGCGGTGCTGAAATGGGCGGTGATGGAGATGCAGGAGCGCTACGAGCTCCTCGCTGCCAACGCCTGCCGCAACATCCAGGACTTCAACCAGCGCGTGCAGGCGCACCTCGACGGCCAGGGCCCCGCCCCGAAGCTGCCGAAGCGTCCCGACGTCGCCTTCGAGAAGTCCACGTACGAGGGAGACATCCTCCCGTACATCGTCGTCGTGATCGACGAGATGGCCGACCTGATGATGACGGTGCAGGGCGAGGTCGAGACGCCGATCGCGATGCTCGCGCAGAAGGCGCGGGCGATCGGGATCCACCTCATCCTCGCCACGCAGCGTCCGAGCGTGAACGTGATCACGGGCCTGATCAAGGCGAATTTCCCGAGCCGGATCGCCTTCCGCGTCGCCAGCCAGGTGGACAGCCGCACGATCATCGACGGCGCGGGCGCCGAGGCGCTGCTCGGCAACGGCGACATGCTCTTCATCCCGCCGGGCAAGAGCGAGCCGGCGCGGCTGCAGGGCGCGTATCTCCCGGGCGACGACACCGAGCGGCTGATGGGCTGGTACGAGGGAAAGCGCGAAGAGCGCCGCGCGGCGCTCGCGGCGAGCGGCGTGTCGCCGGAAGAAGCGGATGCGGCGGGCGAGCCGGACATCCTCGAGGCCGTGCGCGCGCGCGAGGCGGCGGAGAGCGGCGGCGACGCGGAGTACGGCGAGGACGGGCGCGGCGAGGATCGCGACAAGCTGTTCCGCGAGGCGGCCGAGGTCGTGATCAACGCGCAGCAGGGCTCGACGTCGCTGCTGCAGCGGCGGCTCAAGATCGGCTACGGCCGGGCCGCGCGGATCATCGACCAGCTGCACGCGGCGGGCGTGCTCGGACCGGCCGACGGGCCGCGCCCGCGCGACGTGCTCGTCGGGTTCGAGGAGCTGGAGCGGATCTGCGGGGAGTAGATGCGATCCGCTAGAGCGGCGGCCGCGGAGCCTCAGCCTTCGGGATTCGCCGGCGCCCCCCCCGAGGCGAAGCGCGGCTTCAACGTGCTCGACCACCTCCGGCGTCAGACGACGTCCGGGAAGTTCATCGCCGAGATCGACAGCCTGCGCTTCTTCGCGATCGCGATGGTGGTCGTCTACCATCTCGCGGCGTTCGTCGGCGACAACGATCGCCTGGCCGGCGTGGCGAACGCGGGTCGCGGATGGTTCTACCACCTCGCGAGCTACGGGCACTACGGCGTTCAGCTCTTCTTCATGATCTCGGGCTTCGTGCTGGCGCTCCCGTTCGCCATGCACCGCCTCGCCGAGGGGAAGCGCGTCGCGCTGAAGGCGTACTTCCTCCGCCGTCTCACGCGGCTGGAGCCTCCGTACGTGCTCGTGATGATCGGCTTCGCGGCGATACTCGTCGCGCGCCATCGCTATCCCGCCGACGTGGTGGCGACGCACCTCGGCGCGAGCCTGCTCTACCTGCACAACATCATCTACCAGGACGGGAGCCTGATCAACACCGTCGCCTGGTCGCTGGAGATCGAGGTGCAGTTCTACTGCCTCGCCCCGCTGCTGGCGATGCTCTTCGCGATCCGGCGTCCGGCGCTCCGCCGATGGATCATCGTCGCGATCTTCGCGGTGAGCGCGTTCGTGATCGCGCCGAACGCCGTGGGACGCTGGAGGCTGACGCTCGCCGGGTTCCTGCAGTTCTTCCTCGTGGGCTTCCTCGTCGCCGATCTCTACGTGACGCGGTGGCGGCACGAGCCGCGCGCGCCCTGGTGGTGGCGCGGACCGCAGATCGTTCTGCGCGACCCATGGCTCGCGACGATCGGCGGGATGTGCTACACCATCTACCTGCTGCACTACCCCTTCATCTCCTTCCTCGGCCACGTGACGCTGCCGGTCGCGCAGGGGACGACGCCGATGCTGCACCTCGCGGTGCAGGCGCTGCTCATCGTCCCGCCGCTCCTCGTCGTCAGCAGCATCTACTTCGTGCTCGTCGAGCGGCCGTGCATGGACCGGCGCTGGCCGCAGAAGCTGCGGGACAGGCTGCTCGGTCCGCGGATGCAGCCGAAGCGACGCGCGGCACCGGAGTGACGCTCGCGCGCTGATTCGATCCGCCCCGCGATCCGCGGGTGATGCCGTCGTGGCGACCTGCCCTAGGTTGCCCCCATGTCAGCGGCCACGCAGGCCTTTGGCGAGATCGGAGAAAGGATCGCGGAACGGTGGCTTCGCCGGCATGGCTGGCGGACCATCAGCCGGCGGTTCCGGAACGGGCATCGGGACATCGACCTCATCGTCGAGCGCGGGGGGACGGTCGCCTTCGTCGAAGTGAAGGCGAGGCGCGACGACCGCTTCGGCGGACCCATCGAGGCGGTTCATTGGCGCAAGCGGATCGAGCTGTCGCGATCCGCCCGCGTCTGGATCGACCGCCACGGGAGGCCCGGAGAGGCGTATCGTTTCGACGTCGTCGGGGTAATCGTGAGCGGCGATCGGGTGAGGGTCCGGCACGTCGAGGACGCCTTCAGCCTGCCCTCCCGGGCCTGAATCCGGAGCGAAGTTCGGCTTGAAATCCAGCCCCTTTCTTCGTATTTTGTTCGGGTATCGGACGCACCTCGGCGGCCGGTAGATTTCAGCCTGCGATAGCCACGGTTTGGACGAGAAAACGAGAGGACTTAAGAGAAAATGGCAACGGCGAGCGTATCGGAAGACAAGAAGAAAGCGCTGAACCTGGCGATCGCGCAGATCGAGAAGAGCTGCGGCAAGGGCTCCATCATGAAGATGGGGAAGGATGCGGAGAAGATCCGCGTCGACTTCATCCCGACCGGAGCGATCAACCTCGACGCCGCGATCGGCGTCGGTGGTGAGCCCCGCGGCCGCATCACGGAGATCTACGGTCCCGAGTCGAGCGGCAAGACGACGCTCTGTCTCCACGTGGTCGCGAACGCGCAGAAGGCGGGCGGCGTCGCCGCGTTCATCGACGCCGAGCATGCGCTCGACACCGAGTACGCGCGCAAGCTCGGGGTGGACGTCGACAACCTCCTCATCTCGCAGCCGGACACCGGCGAGCAGGCGCTCGAGATCTGCGAGATCCTCGTGCGCTCGGGCGCGGTGGACATCGTCGTCGTCGACTCGGTCGCGGCGCTGGTGCCCAAGGCGGAGATCGAGGGCGACATGGGTGATTCGCACGTCGGCCTGCAGGCGCGGCTCATGAGCCAGGCGCTCCGCAAGCTGACCGGCGCCATCGCCCGCTCGAAGACGTCGGTGGTCTTCATCAACCAGCTCCGCGAGAAGATCGGCGTCATGTTCGGCAATCCGGAGACGACGACGGGCGGCAAGGCGCTGAAGTTCTACGCCTCGCTCCGTCTCGACATCCGGCGCATCGGCCCGGTGAAGGAGAAGGAGGACGTGATCGGCTCGCACGTCCGCGTGAAGGTCGTGAAGAACAAGGTCGCCCCGCCGTTCAAGCAGGCGGAGTTCGACATCATGTACGCGGAAGGGATCAGCCACACCTCGCTCCTCGTCGACATCGGCGCGGAGTCGGGGATCATCGAGAAGTCGGGCGCCTGGTACAGCTACAATGGCCAGAAGATCGGCCAGGGTCGCGAGAACGCGAAGATGTACCTGAAGGACAACCCGGCGATGATGGCCGAGATCGAGGAGAAGGTGAAGGTCGTTCTCGGAGTGGGACCGAAGACCGGCGCCGGCGACGGCGACGGGCAGGAGGACTGAGGGTCACCGAGGTTCTCCGATCGGCGTCACTCACTGGCAGAGGGGCGTCGGTGATCGCCGGGGAACAGCGCGAAGGGTAGGGGCCCGGAAATCCCCGATCCCGCAGCGCTGGTCTCCGGCGATCGTATTTCTACCGGTGTGCGTATGAGAAACCAGAGAAGGCGGCCCGAGGAGGATCGCCCGCTTCCACGCGGCGGCACCATCACGGGCATCGTGGCCTCGCCCCGCGCGCCCGGGCGCTTCACGGTGATGGTCGACGGAAAGTCGGGGCCGACGCTCGGCCTCGAGGCGATCGAGCGGCTTCATCTCGTGGTCGGCGGATCGACCCTCGGACGCGAGCAGGACGTCGCCGACGAAGCGGAAGCGCTCCGCGTCTACGACCGGGCCGCGACGATGCTCGCCGCGCGCGGACGCGCGGCTCGCGACCTCGAGAAGATGCTCGTGCGCAAGGGCGAGCAGCCCGAGCTCGCGCGGAAGGCGGTCGAACGCCTGACGGCGCAGGGGTTTCTCGACGACGCGGTCTACGCCCGCTCGTTCGTGCGCTCGAAATCGAGCGGTGCGGGGCTCGCGCGGCGAAGGCTCGAACAGGAGCTCGGCCGAAAGGGCGTCGACCGCGCGGTAGTCGCCGAGGCGATCGACGAGGTGTTCGAGGAGGAGGAGCGCGACGAGGCGGCGTCGGCGGAGGCGCTCGCGAGAAAGCGCAGCCGTACCCTCCGCGACGCGGACCCGCGCGCGACCCGCCGGCGTCTGTACGCCTATCTCGCGCGCAGGGGCTACTCCGTCGACGTGATCAACGAAGCGCTGGACCGGGTCGGCGCGTCAGACGGCGAATCGTTCGACGAGGAATAGGCGCGCCACCCGAGGCGTGCCATCCGCGGCTCACTTCGTCGCGTCTACGTAGAGCGAGTACGGGCGGTGGTTCGGACGATCGTCGCGAAGCAGCGGGTCCGCGGACTCGCCGAACGCCGTCTGCCGGACATCCGAGAACCCCGCGCTGCGGACGAACTCGATGAGGGTGTCGGCGTCGTACGCGTAGCGGTGCTCCTCGCCCTGGCGGAAGACATGGTTGATGATTCCCATGGGCGAGCCGAGGTCCGGCGGCAGATTGTCCAGATCCCACCCCAGCTCCCGCCATGCCGCGTTGTCCCGCGAGGCGTAGGCAAGCAGGTAGCGCCCCGCGTCCGGCACGACGATGCGCAGCATGCCGCCCGGGCGGAGCGCGCGATGGCAGCTTCGAAGGAACGCCGGCGCTTCCTCGCTCGGATCGAGGTGCTCGAAAAAATGCTCGCAGCGGATCCGATCGGCGCTTCCGTCGGTCAGCGGGAGCGCCCGTCGCGTGTCGTAGCGAAGCGACAGATTGGGCATGTCCGCCAGGTCGAGGTTGACCCACCCCGGCGCCCCGAACGGGCCGCATCCGACGTTGACGGACAACCCGGTACCCGCCCTGATGCGTGACCGCTTCGCGATGTAGGCGGGGTTGAGCGCGTTGTTCAACCGGACCCACGTTGCGTTCAACTCCCAGCGGATGTGGTTGAAAACGTGGCGTGTGATCGGCAGTCGCGGGATGACGGCCGCGCCCAGACGCTGCTTCAGCGTTCGGCTGTCCGCGGATCGGGAGCTCCGACGCGCGGGCGAGATGTCGGTCGGTGTGGCCTCGGTCCTCATGGCTTCATCGAATGGACTGAATCGGTGCAGCGGTCGTCATGTGGAAGAGCAACTTGCAGACCCGGGAATGACAGGTGCTCCCGGGAGGCGCGAGCGTGGCCGTCGTGGTGCGCGAGGTCCGGATCGAGTATGCGACGGCCGGCGTCCCGGCGTCCAGCCTTCACCCGATCCCGAGTGCCGAACGCATGAGCGCCCCGATCTCCTCGATCGTCGGCGACGATCGCGCGACCTTGCGCACTTCCTCGCGTGCCTCGGCGGCGCGGCTCGGCTCGAGCATCGAATCGGCGAGCAGCGCGAAGTCGCGCGGCGTATCCGCGGTCGGCAGCCGCCCCTCCGTCCAGCGGTAGCCGCGCTGTCCCGTGGTCGTGGTGGCGACCGGGATCTCCCACGCGAGAGGAGTGGCCAGCTTGGTGCTGGCGCCTCGCGCATAGCAGAAGATCGGGTGGAGGAAACAGGACCACGTCCTCGCCTCCTGCTCCAGGAGCTCGTTCGAGAGGGGTCCCAGATACCGGACGGACCGATGCTCGCTTGCGAGCGCCTTTCCCGACGACGCCGGGCCTCCGACGACGCGCACCTCGCCGCGACCACCGAGCTGCCCGTACTCGCGAAGGAAGAGCAGGAGCCCTTCGCGGTTCGGGTAGTGGTCGATCGTTCCGACGAAGCCGAGCCGCATGCCCTCGGGCCGCCAATCGAGCGGCGCCGGCGTGACGGTCCGCGGGATCATCGTGACGCGCGAGGCCCCGAGCCAGTGCTCGATCCCACGCTCGAAATCGGACAGGCAGAATACGTGGTCGAACGCGCGGAGATGCCGCGCTTCCTGAACCAGTCGTTGGCCGAGCATAAGCTTGCGCGCGGCGGTCGCCGACGCTCCCGGCCCCTCGCCGATCTCGCGCATCTCGTGCAGGTAGTCCGTGCTCTCGAGACCGTGCGAGAGCATGACGTACCGCGTGTGCGCGGGAAGCACCCGCTGCAGCAGCGGCGCGAGAGGTCCGAGATAATGCTGGTTGATGAAGACCCATTCCGGGTGCGGATCGGCCGCGAGCACCCGGCGGACGGCGTCGTCGAAGTCGGTCCAGCTCGAGTATGGATCGGCCCAGATCCGGCGCCGGAGTCTGGTCAGCAGCCGGCGATCGCTCGGGATCTCGACGGGCGTCAGCTGAAAGCCCGCGACCTCCAGCTCGGCGAAGTATTCGCGCGAGCACGCCTGGACGCCGCCCCCGTTGCTGTCGAGGTGTCCGGTGTGGTAGATGAACAGCGCAGATGGCATCGGTGCGGTGCGTCAGGAAATGAGGTCGTCGAGCAGTTCGCGATAGAGCGCCACGTACGCATCGACGATGACATCATCGCTGAAGCGTTCCTCGCAGTCGCGACGAACCGCGGCGCGGCTGATCGCGGCGATGCGACCGACCGCGGCGACGGCGTCGCTGACCCCCCCGCAGACGAAGCCGTTCACCCCGTCGCGCACGACTTCCGGCACGCTCCCTCGCGGAAACCCGATCACCGGCGTGCCGCACGCGAGCGCCTCCGCCATCACGATCCCGAACGGCTCTTCCCATTCGATCGGCATGAGGAACGCGGCCGACGAGCCGAGGAGCTCGTTCTTCTGTTCGTCGTTCACCGGTCCGACGTACCGCACGCGGTCGCCGTCCACGTGCGGCGCGATCTCGCGATCGAAGTAGTCCGGCTCCGGTCCGTCCGTCACCTTGTTGCCGGCGATCACCAGCCGCCGCCCGGCGAGGCGCGCGATCTCGATCGCCGAGTGCGCGCCCTTCATCCGTTCGAGACGCCCGAGAAACGCGAGGGGCGCATCCGGATCGACCGAGGCGGAAAAATGATACTTCGAGAGATCCGCACCATTGAAAACCGTGTGCCAGCGCCCGACGCCCGCCGGGCCCCCAGCATACACGCTCGTCGAGCACCCCGTGAACCGGATCGATCGACCGGCCAGCCGCGACGCGATGCCGATGCTTCGCCAGGGCACCTGGTCGCGCTGATAGCTCTGCAGCTTGGCCAGCCGCCTGTACGGAAGGACCGGTACGAGCGCCGCCAGCCGGCCGAAGCTGTGCACGACGTCGAGCTCCCGGTGGCGGCGCCACAATCCGGCCCCGACCTGCGCGAGCTCGGTGACGCGCGCGCACACGCCGGTGTGCGGGGGGACACCGTATCCCACGAGCTCCCCCGCGGTTCGACTTTCAGGGTGAGCGAAGACGGTCACCCGATGCCCGCGTGTCACGAGTCCTCGGGCCAGGAAATCGACGATGCGCTCGATGCCGCCATAGAGCGTCGGCGGGACCGGAAAGTTCGGGTCGACGGTGATGCCGACGTGCAACGACGAATCGGGTGTTCGGGACACGGACAATGGGTTCGGTGGAGACGCCTGCTGCCGAGCGCAATCGCGGCGCCAGGTCAAACTTAGTCGCGGGCGCGCTCCCGCGGCTTCCGCAAGACGCCGTCGACCCGTCATATTCTGCTTATGCACGCCTCCGACATCCGCGCGCGCTTCCTCGCCTACTTCGAGCGTCAGGAGCACGTAGTCCGCCCCAGCTCCTCGCTCGTCCCCGCGGACGACCCGACTCTTCTCTTCACCAACGCGGGGATGGTGCAGTTCAAGCGCGTCTTCCTCGGACAGGTGGAGCCCCCTGGGGGACGGCGCCGCGCGACGACCGCTCAGAAGTGCGTGCGCGCGGGCGGAAAGCACAATGATCTCGAGCAGGTCGGGCACACCGCCCGGCACCACACCTTCTTCGAGATGCTCGGCAACTTCTCCTTCGGCGACTACTTCAAGCGCGACGCGATCCGCTTCGCCTGGGAGTTCGTCACCGAGGAGCTGGGGATCGAGAAGCGTCACCTGCGCGTGACCGTCCATCACACCGACGACGAGGCGCGCGCCCTCTGGCGGGAGATCGCCGACCTCCCCGAGTCGCGCATCTACGGCCTCGGCGACAAGGACAACTTCTGGCAGATGGCCGACACGGGCCCCTGCGGACCGTGCACGGAGATCTACGTCGACCTCGCCGCGCTCGCGTCGGACTGGCGCTTTCCCGAGGGCGCGAGCGGCGAATGGACGGACGCCTCGCGCGAGGAGTTCTCGCTCGACGCATTCGTCGAGGGCGCCGAAGCCGGCCGCTTCCTCGAGATCTGGAACCTCGTGTTCATGCAGTACGACCGGCAGCCGGACGGGAAGCTCGAGCCGCTGCCGCGTCCGAGCGTCGACACGGGCGCCGGGCTGGAGCGGATCGCCGCCGTGCTGCAGGGCGTCACCAACAACTACCACACCGACGTCTTCACCCCGCTCATCCGCGCGGTGGAGCGGGTGACGGGGATCCACTACGACCGCGCCGCGATCGCGCCGTACGAGGTGACGCTCCCGCCGGCGCGCGGCCCGCGCTCGTCCGTCGTCAAGGACGGCAAGGTCCCCGTCGACCCGGCGGCGTTCCGCGTCCTCGCCGACCACGCGCGCGCGGTCGCCTTCCTCCTCGCCGACGGCGTCCTCCCCTCGAACGAGGGCCGCGGCTACGTGCTGCGCCGCATCCTCCGGCGCGCTGTCCGCTACGCGTGGCTGCTCGGCCGGGCCGAGCCGACGCTGGTCGAGATCGTCGGCGAAGTGATCGAGTCGATGGGCGAGGCGTATCCCGAGCTGCGCGCGAAGTCGAAGCACATCGCGCAGACGACGCGCGCGGAGGAGGAACGCTTCCTCGCGACGATCGACGCGGGGATGTCGCGCTTCGAGGAGCTCGCGCCCGCGCGCACGACGCAGGAGCGCACGATCAGCGGGGAGGACGCCTTCCGCCTGTACGACACCTTCGGCTTCCCGATCGATCTCACGGAGCTGATGGCGCGGGAGCGCGGCTACTCCGTCGACATCCCCGGGTTCGAGCGCGCGCTCGAGGCGCAGCGCACGCAGTCGAAGGAAGAGCGGAAGACGCGCAAGCTCGGCGTCGGCGCGGACGTCCTCGCCGACCTCGCGCAGTGGGAGCGGGCCGGTGACGCCCAGGACACGCTGCAGTTCGTCGGCTACGACACGGTGAGCATCGAGACGCAGGTGTCGGCGGTTCGCCGTCTCGACGAGGACCGCGTCGCGGTCATGCTCCGCGAGACGCCGTTCTACGCGGAGTCGGGCGGCCAGGTCTCGGACCACGGACAGATCACCGGCGACGGCTGGCAGGTCGACGTCGACGACGTGAAGAAGATCGAAGGGCGCGTCGCCGCGGTCGGAAAGCTCTCCGGCGAGATCCGCTTCGGGCGCGCGGTCGCGACGGTGCCGACCGAGCGGCGGCGCGACACGGAGCGCAACCACACCGCGACGCACCTCCTGCACGCGGCGCTGCGACAGGCGTTAGGCGAGCACGTGCACCAGGCAGGGTCGCTCGTCGCCCCCGACCGGCTGCGGTTCGACTTCACGCACCACGGGCCCGTCGGCGCCGCGGCGCTCGACGAGATCGAGCGCCTCGTCAACAAGTGGATCTGGGCGAGCGTCGACGTCGGCTTCCGCGAGATGCCGTACAAGGAGGCCGTCGCGTCCGGAGCGATGGCGCTCTTCGGGGAGAAGTACGGCGACGTCGTGCGCGTCGTCTCCGTCCCCGGCTTCTCGACGGAGCTCTGCGGGGGCACGCACGTCCGCAACACGGCGCAGATCGGTCTCTTCCGCATCATCAGCGAGACCGGCGTCGCCGCTGGCGTGCGCCGCATCGAGGCGGCGACGGGACAGCGCGCGTACGAGCTGCTCCGCGACCGCGAGCGCACGCTCGCGCGCGTCGCCGAATCGGTGAAGGCGACGCCGGAGACGGTCGAGCGCCGCGTCGGCGCGCTGCTCGACGAGCGCCGCGCGCTCGAGAAGCGCCTCGAGGAGGCGATGAAGGGCGGGGGAGACCAGATCCAGTCGCTGCTCGGGCGCGCCGAAACGATCGACGGGGCGCGCGTCGTCGCGTCGGTGGTCGGTGCGGGAGACGCAAAGGAGCTGCAGGCGATGGGCGACGCGCTGCGCGAGCAGCTCAGGACCGGCGTCGGCGTGCTCGGCGCATCCTTCGCCGACGGCAAGTCGACCATCCTCGTCGTCGTCACCGACGACCTGCGCGACAAGGGGACGCGGGCGGACGCGATCGTGCGCGAGGTCGCGGCGGTCGCCGGCGGGAAGGGCGGAGGGAAGCCGCACATGGCGCAGGCGGGGATCCCGGACGCGTCGAAGCTCGGCGCCGCGGTGGAAGCCGCGCCGGCGATCGTCCG
>JABFXC010000196.1 GCA_013361935.1 Gemmatimonadaceae bacterium | reverse complement strand
CGGGCCGCGGTTCGAGCGCGCGCAGGCGGAGCGCGACCAGGCGCAGCGCGTGCGCGAGGACCTCCGCGTCGCCGAGCTCGAGGAGCAGGGGACGGCGCGCGATCTCGACCGCATCGGCCGCGAGCTCGCCGAGATCGACACCGCGCGCGCCGAGCTCGGGCGCGTCCAGACCGAGATCGCGCCGCTCGTCGAGATCCACGTCGAGCTGACGCGGCTGGAGGCGCTCGCCCGCGAGGAGGGACGCCGCATCGCGCTCCTCGACGCGGCACGCCAGCTCGAGGACGAGCTGGCGCGGCTGCGCGAGCGGAAGACGCGCCTCGATCAGGCGCCCGTGCTCGAGGAGGAGATCACCCTCGAGCTGGAGAAGAAGCGGCGCGAGCTCGAGGACGCGTTAGGCAGGCTCGAGGCGGTGCGCACCGAGTGGGTCCGCGACCGCCAGGAAGCGGAGACGAAGCTCCAGGCGCTCCGCGCGCAGTACGCCGAGGCGCGCGACCAGCGCGAGCGTCTCGTGAAGGCGGGCGAGGAAGGCGCCTGCCCCACCTGCGCGCGCCCGCTCGGCGGCCATTACCGCCAGGTGCTCGAGCTGCTCGACGAGCAGATCGAGACGCTGCGCGTCGACGGCAACTACTACCGCAACCGTATCGAGCAGCTCGGCGAGATGCCGGAGACCGTGAAGGTCGAGGACGAGCGGCGGCGCACGTTGACCCAGGAGACCGGCGCGCTCGAGCGCCGCCTCGCCAAGTGCCAGCTCGGCGTGCAGGAGCTCTCGATGGTGACGCGCGAAATCTCCGGCAAGGAGCAGCGCATCACCGTGCTCCGCCGCGACCTCGAGGCCATCCCCGCGGGCTACGACGCGAAGCGCCACGCCTTCCTCAAGGCCGAGGTCGACCGCCTCGCCCCGCTCGACGCGAAGGCCGCCCGCCTCGACGCGCAGATCGCGCGCGAGCCGCAGCTCCGCCGCGAGCACGACGCCATCACTCATCGCCGGACCGGCATCGCCAACACCCTCGCCACGCTCCGCTCGCGCGCCGCGGTGCTCGGCTTCTCGCAGCCGAGCTTCGAGCAGATGCGCGAGGAGTTCGACGGCGCGCTCTCCGAGCTGCGCGCCGCCGAGCTCGCGGCGATGTCCGCCCAGGGCGACGTGCAGGCGGCGCAGGCGACGTACAAGATGGCCGAGCACGCGGATGCGGAGCTGAAGCGCACCCGCGACAAGCTCGACGAGGTCCTGCGCGCGAAGCGCCTCCACGACGAGCTGGATCGCGCCTACTCCGACATTCGCACCGACCTCAATCTCCAGCTCCGTCCCGAGATCTCCGAGCTCGCCAGCTCCTTCCTCGTCGAGCTCACCGACGCGCGCTACTCGGAGCTCGAGCTCGACGATCAGTACCGGCTCACCGTTCTCGAGGAAGGCGTGCCGAAGCCGGTCATCTCCGGTGGCGAGGAGGATCTCGCCAACCTCGTGTTCCGACTCGCGATCTCGCAGATGATCGCCGAGCGCGCCGGCCAGGAGCTCTCGCTGCTCATCCTCGACGAGGTGTTCGGGTCGCTCGACGAGTCCCGCCGCCAGAACGTCGTCGAGCTCCTCCGCCGCCTCGGCGACCGCTTCGAGCAGGTCATCGTGATCACGCACATCGAGTCGGTGCGCGAAGGGATGGACCGCGTGATCGAGGTCGGCTACGACGAGACGAGCGGCACGTCGCGCGTCGCGGTGAGCGACGGCGGGGCCGCGGCGGCGGCCTCGAGCGTCGTCGGCCGGATCGACGCCGCCGGCGATCTCGCCGCAGCGTTAGGTTAGGGGCATGGCCACCGCCCGAAGCTGGCGCCGCGGCGCCGACGTCAGCGGTCCGCACCCGATCCGCGTCGAGGACATCCGTCCGCTGAACGAGGTGTTCAGCGACGCATTCACCGATCGCTATCGCCGCGATGGCCTCGTCGGCGTCCGCGTCCCGATGCTCAACCCCTCGGTATGGCGCTACGCGATCGAGGACGCCGCGGGCGGCGCGATGCTCTGGCGCGACGAGCGCGGAGAGATCGCCGCATTCAACGTCGCCCACGTCAGCGGCGCCGAGGGATGGATGGGCCCTCTCGCCGTGCGCCCCGACTCGCAGGGGATGGGGCTCGGCAAGCGCATCGTGCAGGCGGGGATCGACTTCGTGCGATCCAGGGGCGCGCGGGTGATCGGCCTCGAGACGATGCCGAGGACGCTCGACAACATCGGCTTCTACTCGATGCTCGGCTTCGTCCCGGGAAGGCTGACGCTGACGCTGACCCTCGACGCGGGCATCGCCGAGCGGACGCCGGTGCTCTACGGACGCCTGCGCGAGAGCGAGAAGCGGCCGGTGCGCGAGGCCTGCGCGGCGCTCGTCCAGCGCATGCTCCCCGGCTACGACTACAGCCGCGAGATCGAGCTCACCGACTCGCTCGCGCTCGGCGACACCGTGCTGCTGATGCGCGGCCGCGAGCTCGCCGGCTTCGCCATCTGCCACTCCGTGCCGCTGGTCGAGGGGCGAGCGCGCGAGGAGCTGCGCGTGCTCAAGCTCGTGCTCGAGAGCGAGACGGACGTCGACGAGATGCTGCGCGCGCTCGGCGACGTCGCGCGGCGGAGCGGGACGCGGCGCGTCGCGATCCGCGTGCAGGGGGAGTACGAGGCGGTCTACCGCCGGATCGTCGCGTTAGGCGGCCGAGTTCGCTGGAGCGACCTCCGCATGTCCCTCGTCGACTTCCAGGAGCGGATGCCGCGGACGGGCGTGGTGATCTCGAACTGGGAGATCTGAGGGACGACGAGTGAGGTGTGAAACCTCGACTCGTGCGGCGTGACGTGGGACGTGCGGCGCGTGACGTGCGACGAACCCGCGTTACGCACCCGTTCGCTGCGCGTCTCTACTGCGGCCGGCGCGGCGCGGTTCGCTTCGGACGCGCGACGATGCCCCAGAGCAGCAGGAAGATCCCGCCGGTGAGCAGCCCGTGGAACCATCCCGGCGCCTCGAAGTAGAACGTGCCCACTGCCCAGAGCACCAGCACGACGAGCGCGATCGGGATCGCGGATCCGGTCAGGAAATTTCGCATTGACGTGTCCAGCTCTGGCTCGTAGGTTGCGTTTCAGGAACAGTGCAGCAGCACGAGGGACGGAGAGCTCACTTTTTTGAGCCAACAAGTCCACCGGGTGGGTTCGATAATCTATACTGACGTCACGCCTCCAGTGCGGGGGAAGACGGAAGGTGTGGTGAGGACCTCATACATTCGACTGGGCTTCAAAAAACCTCTTCGTTCCGACCCGTGAGCCCCGCAGCGATGCGGGGCTCGCCTTTTTAGGGTAACTTTGGAACAGCCGCGCCGGCGGCCGGGGTCAGGTGCCAGGTGCCAGGTGCCAGGTGCCAGGTGCCAGGTGCCAGGTACCCGGTACCCGGTACCCGGTACCCGGTACCCGGTACCCCGCACCATCTCCCGCATCCCGCATCCCGCATCGCAGTATCGCCGAGCGCAGCAAAGGCCCCCCCGCATCGCGTTTTCCCAGGTACCCGCATCATGCCAGAAGTCACGGTTACGAGGCGCCTCACCTTCAACGCCGCGCACCGCGTTCACAACCCCGCGCTCAGCGACGCCGAGAACAACGCCCTGTTCGGGAAGTGCAACAACCCGAACTGGCACGGGCACAACTACGTCCTCGAAGTCTCCGTCACCGGCGAGGTGAGCGAGAAGACCGGGTACGTGATCGACCTCGGCGCCCTCAAGCGCATCGTGAACGAGAGCGTCGTCGACCGGATGGACCACCGCAACCTCAATCTCGAGGTGGACTTCATGCGCGGCGTCATCCCCACCACCGAGAACATCGTCGTCGCCTGCTGGCGCGTGCTCGAGCCGGCGATCCGCCCGGCCCGGCTCACGCGGCTGCGCCTCTGGGAGACGGAGAACAACCATGTCGAATACGAAGGGAAGTAAGCCGCCGCGCCGCGCCGCCGATCCGGGCGCGCGGCGCCCCGACCAGCCGGACGTCGACGGCCGCGTGCTCGTCACCGAGGCCGACCGCACTGGCTCCGCCGACGCGCTCTACGACCCCGAGTACGCGCGAATGGTCGCGCGGCAGCTCGAGCTCCTCGGCGAGGATCCGTCGCGCGAGGGACTGGTCCGCACCCCCGTCCGCGTCGCCCGCGCCATGCGCTGGCTGACCCGCGGCTACACGCTCGACGTGCAGCGCGTCGTCGGGAACGCGGTCTTCGAGTCGGAGAGCGAGAACATGATCATGGTCCGCGACATCGAGTTCTACTCGCTGTGCGAGCATCACATGATCCCCTTCTTCGGCCGCGTGCACGTCGCCTACATCCCCGACCGCAAGATCGTCGGGCTCTCCAAGCTCCCGCGGCTCGTCGAGGTGTTCGCGCGGCGGCTCCAGGTCCAGGAGCGCCTCACCGAGGAGATCGCCTGCGCCGTCGACGACGTGCTGAAGCCGAAGGGCGTCGGCGTCGTCGTCGAGGCGGCGCACCTCTGCATGATGATGCGCGGCGTCGAGAAGCAGGCGTCGAAGACGATCACCTCGGCGCTGCGCGGGGTCTTCCGCTCGGACGCGCGCACGCGCGACGAGTTCCTGCGCCTCGCCCACAACGGCAGCGTCAGCGCGCTGTGACGGCGCCCTCCGCCGCGGGGCAGGCGCTCGCCGGGCGGGTCGCCATCGTGACCGGCGCCTCGCGCGGCATCGGGCTCGCGGTGGCCCGC
>JABFXC010000157.1 GCA_013361935.1 Gemmatimonadaceae bacterium | reverse complement strand
GGCGGGCGGCGGCCAGCAGGCCGCGGCGCGTCAGGCGCCGGCGATCCGCCCGCGCAGCGGCGCCGACTTCGAGGACGTCGCGCTCACGCAGATCCGCAAGACCATCGCCCGCCGGCTCTCCGAGTCCATCGGCCCGATCCCGACGTTCTATCTGACGACCGAGATCGATCTCACGCGCGCGAGCGAGCTGCGCGACGCGATGCTCGAGATGGGCGACGAATGGAAGGTCTCCTTCAACGACATCATCCTGAAGGCGACGGCCACCGCGCTCGCGCAGCACCCCGAGGTCAACGCCCACTGGCTCGGCGACAAGATCCGCTACCACAACCGCGTGCACCTCGGCATGGCCGTGGCGACCGACGACGGCCTCATCGTCCCGGTGATCTTCGACGCCGACCAGAAGCGGATGAGCGAGATCAGCGCCGAAGCGAAGTCGCTGGCGAAGAAGGCGCGCGAGCGGAAGCTGAAGCCCGAGGAGTACACGGGCTCGACGTTCTCGGTGTCGAACCTCGGCATGTTCGGGATCGACCAGTTCACGGCGATCATCAACCCGCCCGAGGTCGGCATCATCGCGATCGGCGCCGCGGAGGACAAGCCGGTGATCGTCGGCGACGAGATCGAGGTGCGGAAGAAACTCCGCCTGACGATGAGCTGCGATCACCGCGCGGTGGACGGCGCGGTCGGCGCGCGGTTCCTGCAGACGCTGAAGCGGATGCTGGAGAACCCGTTGATGCTCGTTTTCTGAGCGACTTTCGGTTGCTTGTTCAGCGGGTGGCTTGTTCAGCGGGCGGCTTGTTCAGCGGGTGGCTTGTTTAGCGGGGAGACCGGGAGCCGGGGAGAGCCGCACGGGGAGGACGGCCTGTGTGGCCGCGCGGTTGCCTCGAAGAATGTGAACTGATTTGGGGCACGCCGGGTGATTCCATCTCTCCCGGCGTGCCCCAAATCAGTTCCGACCTTGCGCCGCATCAGCACATCGCCTCGGGGGGTCATCCCCGCGACCTCCCCTCCTCCCCGTCTCCCTGCGAAAAGCCAATAGCTCGAGCCCGCGGCCAGCCGATAGCCAGCCGGTTGGAGCCCGCTTGGCGCTCGGATTAGCTTTCGGAAGCTCGAGACACACTCCTTCTCTCGGAACTTCGCAACCATGGCAAGCTTCGACGTTCTCTTCCTCGGCGGCGGTCCCGCCGGATATGTCGGCGCGATCCGCGCCGCCCAGCTCGGGTTCTCCGTTGGCGTCGTCGAGCGCGAAGGGCTCGGCGGCACCTGCGTGCTCTGGGGCTGCATCCCCGCCAAGGCGCTCCTCGAGGCGTCGCTCTACGCGAACCACGTGAAGAAGGCGTCCGAGTTCGGCGTGAACGTCGGCGACGTCAAGCTCGACTACTCCGTCGCGATGAAGCGCTCGCGCGCCGTCAGCACCCAGAATTCCAAGGGCGTCGAGTTCCTCTTCAAGAAGAACAAGATCACCTGGATCCGCGGCGAAGGGCGCATCACGGGAAAGAACCAGCTCACGGTGAAGGCCGACGGGAAAGAGGAGAAGCACGACGCGAAGAAGGCGCTCGTCGTCTCCACCGGCTCGCGCGTGAAGGGTCTGCCACAGGCCGGCCTCGAGCTGAACAAGACGACGGTCATCTCCTCCGACGAGGCGCTCGTCCTCGAGAAGGCGCCGAAGTCGATCGTCATCGTCGGCGCGGGCGCCGTCGGCTGCGAGTTCGCCGACGTCTTCAACGCCTTCGGCAGCGAGGTCACCCTCGTCGAGGTGATGCCGAACATCCTCCCCGTCGAGGACGTGGACTGCTCGAAGGAAGTCGAGCGCAGCTTCAAGAAGCGGAAGATCAACGTCCTCACCGGCGCGAAGATCAGCGACGTGAAGGTCGGCAAGAACAGCGTCTCGATGACCATCGAGTCCGGCGGCCAGAAGTCGCAGATCGAGGCGGAGAAGGTGCTCGTCGCCGCCGGCCGCGCCCCGAACATCGAGAACATCGGCCTCAAGGAAGCGGGCGTGCAGCTCACCGAGCGCGGCTTCGTGAAGATCGACAAGAAGATGCAGACGTCGGTGCCCGGCATCTACGCCATCGGCGACGTCGCCGGCCCGCCGATGCTCGCCCACAAGGGCGAGCGCGAGGGCGTCGTCTTCGCCGAGTACCTCGCCGGGAAGCACGCGCACGACATGGACTATGGAAACATTCCGGGCTGCACCTACTGCCACCCGGAGGTCGCGTCGATCGGGCTCACCGAGCAGGCCTGCAAGGACAAGAAGCTCGACTACAAGGTCGGCAAGTTCCCCTTCTCGGCGAACGGGCGCGCCCGCACCTCCGGCGAGACCGAGGGATTCGTCAAGATCATCCGCGACGCGAAGTACGGTGAGATTCTCGGCGCGCACATCGTCGGCGCGCACGCGACGGAGATGATCCACGAGCTCGTCGTCGCGCGCACCAACGAGTTCACCGTCGAGGAGGTCGACCTCGCCATCCACGCGCACCCGACGCTCTCCGAGGCGATCGCCGAGGCGGCGCTGGATTCGCTGGGGAAGATGATTCACGCGTGACACCCGACGCCGCGCGCGAGCTCTGGGTCGTCCGCCTGGGCCGCATGGCCTATGCGGAGGCGCTCGAGCTGCAG
The DNA here is from genome assembly GCA_013361935.1 of Gemmatimonadaceae bacterium. GTDB lineage: Bacteria > Gemmatimonadota > Gemmatimonadetes > Gemmatimonadales > Gemmatimonadaceae > JABFXC01. The sequence goes on along the minus strand of JABFXC010000157.1, from coordinate 15,183 downwards.
CGCGCGGTGGCGCGGGCACGCATCAGCGGCGCGGTGCCGCAGGACGTCCTCCTGCTCGTCGAGCACGACCCGGTCGTCACGATGGGCCGCACGGCGAAGCAGCAGAATCTCACGACGTCGCCCGAGCTGCTCGCGGCGCGCGGCGTCGAGCTGTTCGAGGTCGAGCGCGGCGGCGACGTCACGTATCACGGCCCCGGCCAGCTCGTCGGCTATCCCATCGTCGACCTGAAGCGGCACCGGCAGGATCTCCACTGGTATCTCCGCCAGGTCGAGGAGGCGCTTATCGTCGCGATCGGGGCACGCGGGATCGCCGGCGAGCGGAGCGAGGGCTACACCGGCGTCTGGACGCGCGGGCTCGTCGACGCCGCGAGCCATCCGCCTCGCAAGGTCGCGTCGATCGGAGTGCACGCGCGCGACTGGGTCACCTGGCACGGCTTCGCGCTCAACGTCACGACCGAGCTCTCCTACTTCGGCCTCATCGTCCCCTGCGGGATCGCCGGCGTCGACATGACCTCGATGTCCCGGGAGCTCGGCGCGCCGGTCGAGATGCGCGACGTGGAGCGCGACGTCGCCGCGGCGTTCGGGAGGGTCTTCTCCCTGGAGCCGCGCGACGTCTCCGCGGACGCGCTGCAACTGGACGCGCCGGCTCCCGCCTGACGCGACGCGCCTAACGGCCGCCGCGGATGCGCCGGGCCATGGCGCGGCCGCCGAGCAGCTTCCGCAGCGCCGGGTAGTCCACCTTTGAGTTGTGCCGGCGGTCGAGCGGGATCGGGCATTCGTCCACCACGGTGTCGATCGACGCCCAGCGCAGCGCGTGCTCCAGCGCTTCGTGCTCCGAGGGCGCCAGTCGCTCGCGCACGAGCAGAACGCGCTTTCCCTCCGCCGACGCGGCGGCGAGCGTGCGGCCGGGCGCCACGAGTCGCGCCGCGCACTCCACCGCGAAGGGAAACATCCTCCCCCGCTCGTCCTCGATCGCCGCGCCGACCCGGCCGAAGAGCCACAGCCGCCCGCGCTCGTCCAGCGAGCCGAGGTCGCCGGTGCGGTGCCAGATGCGTCCCGCGTGGCGGATCTTCGTCTCCGCGTCGCCGCGACCGTCCAGGTAGCCCAGGACCACGTGTGCGCCGCTGACGACGATCTCGCCGATCGTCCCGGGCTCGGGAAGCATGTCGAGCGACGCGGCGAGGGGCGCGTCGCGCGGCACGATGCGGAGCTGCGTCTCGGGAACCGGCCGGCCGGCGAGAAGCCCCGCGCCCCCGCGCATCGCCGCGACGTCCGCGCTCGACAGCCCGCTCCCGGCGAGATGCGCGACCGGCTCCGCTTCGGTCGAGCCGTAGACCGCGACCACCTCCGCGTCGGAGCTCGCCCGGGCGCGCGCGATGAGATCCGGAAATATCGGACCGCCCCCGGTCACGATGCGCTTGACGCCGCGGAGCATCGAGGCCGCCCCCGGCGCGCTCACCAGCCGATCGACCAGCGCCGGCGACGCGGTGATGCGCGTCGCGCCGAGACGCTCGATCTGCGCGAGCACCGGCACCGGATCGATCGCTCCCGGACGGCGGAGATCGGCGGCGGGCAGGATGCTCGTCGCGCCCGCGGCGAGATTGGTCAGCACGACGATCGGCAGCGACACGAGATCGGTCTCGCCCGCGGCCGCCGCCACCGACCGCAGCGCCACGTGCTGCGCGCGCAGGACGTCGTGGGTCCGGATCGCTCCCTTGGGGACTCCCGTGCTGCCGCTCGTGAACGTCAGCAGCGCGGGATGGTCGCCCCGCACCGCCTCGACGATCGGCGTGGCCGCGAGACCGCGCGCCCGCCCGATCGAGATCGTGCCGGGTATCCAGCGCGTGGTCGTGAACTTCACCGGAACGCGCCGCATCGCGCTCATGCTCACCGCGAGCAGGGCGCCGAGCCGGCTCGCGAACAGACCCCGCGGCCGGCCCGCGTCGAGTGCCGCGGCGATCTGCGCGCGCGACGCCGACGGCTCGAGCACCGTCGCCACCGCGCCGACCCGCAGCAGCGCGATCACGAACGCGTACAGCTCCGCCGTCGGCGGATGGAGCAGCAGGATGCGGTCGCCCGACTCGACGCCCGCTTCCCGCAGCAGCGTCGCCAGCCGCGCCGACCAGTCGTCGAGCTCCGCGAAGGTCGTGCGCCGATCGCGCTTCCCCACGCGATCGATGATCGCAGCGTCGTCGGGCCGCGTCCGCGCGGTCGCGACGAAGGTCATCGCGACGTTCGACGCCGATGACTCGCTCACGGCGTCACGAGCCGCCGCTCGAAGAGCGCGTAGCGCCGGATCTCGCGGGCGGTTCGTTCGCTCAACGCGCGCGAGCGGTCGTTCCCGACGTGGATGAGCGCGTGGATGATCCGCTGGAAGCCGAGCTCCCGCGCGCGGTCGTGAGTGTGCTGCGCGAGCACCGCCCCGAGCCCGCGAAACCCCGGCCGCACCGCGAACGTCTTCGCGACGGCGCTCCGCATCGTCTCCCCCCGCTGAGCTTCTGGCACGTTCGGCAGCGCGAAGAAGAACCCGACGCAGCGCCCCTCGTGCTCGGCGAGCGTCACGAGCTCGGGACGCACGATGGCGCGCGCGCCCGCGTACTGCGCGCGGAACGACGCTTCGTCGAGCGGCGTGTAGAGGTAGTTCCCGCTGAAGCTCTCCCGCGCCACGTCGTAGATGCGCCCGAGCTCCTCGTCGAAGCGTAGCGGGTCGAGTGCGCGCAGGGTGACCCCACGCGCCTCCATCGCGCGCGCCTTCTCCGCGGCGCCCGGGTCGCGGACGGAGAGGTCCTCGTTCGCCGCCGAGATGTACTCGCTGTGCGTGCGCCATCCCGCGAGTCGCCACCACTCCGGCCACTCCGCGGGGTTCCACGGCTCGAGCAGGAACGGTGGCTCCGTTCCGCGGTCGACGACGAAGCGGTAGCGCCGCCAGGTGTTGCCGTCCATCGGGCCGATCGCGAGCGTCGCACCGGCCTCGCGCAGCGCGTCGACGGCAGCGTCGAGCACCAGACGCGCTGCGCTCTCCTTCGCGGCCGCGAAGTGCCCGACGACGCCGACGCGCTCCGCTCCGAGCGGCGGCGTCGACCGCCACCACGCCGAGCAGCGCGCGACGAGCGAGTCGCCCGCACGCACGACGAACGTCGCGTCGGGCGCGCTCTGCGCGACCTCCCGGCTACCGATCGCCGGCCAGTCCTTCGGAGCCGTGAGCGCGTCGAGCTCGCCGGGGTCGCTCACCCGCTCGGCGCGCGGGCTCATGCGCCCGCCGCGGCGCCCGCGCCGAGGATCGCCGTGGTGAGCGCGAGCAACACCTGCCGCACCCAGCCGAGCGCATAGCCGTCCTCCGCCGCGCGCGCCACGTACGCGAACGCCATCGTGCCGATCAGCACCGCGGGAAACGAGAGCAGCGCGTAGTACCCGCTGCGCTCCGTTCCGGCGGACGCGACGTACGTCGCGAGCATCGTCGTCCACGCCGCCGTCGCCGCGATCGGGATGGCCTTGCGCCCGGGCAGCTCCGGACGCGCGGCGCGGAACCAGTTCAAGCCGATGAACGCGAGGTGCGCCGCCAGCGTCAGGCAGAAGCCGAGCAGTGCGACCTCGCCGCCGAAAAGGGGACGCACCGCGAGCCACACCAGCGAGACACCGACCACGCTGGCGATCGCGATGGCGCTGTGCGGCCGGTCGCGGACCTGCTCCTCGCGCGGCCAGAGGATCGTGTAGGTCAGAAACAGCACGAGCAGCGGGACGATCCAGCGCCATCCGCCCAGCGTCCACGCGGCGTACCCGAAGAGCACCGCGAGCAGCCCCGCGCCATCGGTGAGCGTTCGCCGCCGGCGCAGCAGGACCACCAGCGCGAGCATCGCCGCGGTCACGGCGAGCACGACGACGAGCGCCGACGCCGTCATCCGCAGATATCCGCGCAGCAGGAAATATCCACCCAGCGGGATGAACACGTTGTCCAGTCCGCGCCACGACACCGCCTCGAGGAGCATCACCACGAGCGCGAAGGTCGCTGCGATGAGCAGCGCCTCCACCTTCCCCACCGGCGAGAGCACCGCGAGCGGAACGTGCGCGGTGAAGTAGGCGACGAGCAGGAAGGCGCTCGATCCCTCGGCGCTCTTCCTCGCGTGACCGTCGGCGACGAAGGCCGTCTGCCCGTAGCGTACGCCGATCACCGCCGCGGTCGCGTCGGCGAGCGTGAGCGTGAGCACGGGGACCAGAAAGAGGATCGGGTCGCCGCGGCTCATCCAGAACAGCAGCGCGACCGCGATTGGAAAGTAGAGCTCTCCCTCGCTCGCCCGCCGCACTCCGTCCACGACGCCGCCGAGCACGGCATGGGCGCGCCGCGACATGCGCAGCGTGAGGAGCACGGCCACCGTCGCCGCCGCTAGTACGAACGCCGGCAGCGCGCTCCGGAACACCCACGGATACGCGACGGTGCTGAGCCCCAGCGCGAGGTGCATCCCCTTGCGCGAGAGCTCGGCGTCGAGCGCGACGCGCGTTCGCGCCATGCGCAGCAGCGCGAGCATCGCGATCAGGAACGCGGCGATGGCGGCGACCAGCGCCCATTCGCGTCCGTTCATCGCGCCTCGTCCACGTGAAACGCCGAATAGAAGAACGCCTTGTCGCGCGCGAAGAGGCAGCGCGCCCGATCGGTCAGCGGGCGTACCCCGTCCGGACAGACGTCCGAGCCCCGGCGTGGGACGATCATGTTCCAGTAGGCCATCCGCGCCCCCGGCCGCGCGACGTCGAGCACCCGCTCGAGCAGCTCGCGGTGCGCGTCGCTCGACATGTACTCGAAGATGTTGCTGAAGTTGACGCGATCGACTCCATCGAGGTCGCCCGACGAGATGAGCTCCTCGATCGAGACGCCGTGCAGCTCCAGCCGGTCGATGTTCGCGCGGACCGCCTCGAAGCTCGCCGCGCGCAGCGCGTGAGGCAGAGCCTCGCCGTGGGTGCCGCGGAGGATCCAGTGGAGATAGGGATTCTCCCACGGCTCCAGCTCGACGAGCGCGTGTCTGACGCGCCCCATCAGATGGTCGGCGACGCTCTGCTCCGCGTAGCGGAAGAAGCTCGGATCGCGGCCGAGCCGGCCGAGCACGGTCTCCGAGAAGAAGACGCGGAACAGCAGCCGCCAGCGGTGGGAGTTCCATCGCTCGGCGAAGAAGCGCTCGCGGCCGTCGCGATCGCGGGGCTCGAGCAGCGCGCCCACCGTCCCGCGCCCGTGCACGAGGGGGAGCACCCACTCGCGAAAGATCGCGAAGTAGCGCTCGAACTTTCCTGCCCCGCCGATGCCGGCCTCGATCGCGTCGCGGCGCGCGTCCCAGAACTCGCGCGCCCCGCGATCGAGCAGCGGACGACAGCGTTCGTACAGCCGGTAGCGCCGCGCGCTCGGCCGGGATCCCATCAGCTCGAGCAGCTCCGCGTGCGAGAGCTCGCGGTACGCCGCGACGCGCAGCCGCACGGCCGCGAGCTGCGCGGGGTTCAGGTCGACGGCGATGACGCGCTTCGCGCCGCTCGCCAGCAGCGACAGCGTGTTGTCTCCCGCGCTCGCGATGGAGAGGCAGTTGTCGTCCGCCCGGGGCTCGAGCGCGCCGAGCAGGACGTCGGCGTCCTCCCAGCACTGTGCGTAGCGGAGGATCGACCAGTCGGTGCGACCTGCGGCTTCACTGCGCATCGGCGGTCTCCGGCGCCAGACGGCGCACCACGCCCGTGCGGCCGTCGAGCTCCACCTCGTCGCCCGTGCGCAGCCACGCAGTCAGCCCCGGCACGGCGATCACCGCCGGGAGCCCGAGCTCGCGCGCGACGATCGCCGAGTGCGAGAGCAGGCTTCCGCGCTCCACGAGCAGCCCCGCGGCGGCGGGGAAGAGCATCACCCACCCCGGATCGGTGCGCTCGGCGACGAGGATCTCCCCCGCCTGCAGCTCGGCCTCGCGCGGGTCGTGCACGACGCGCGCTCGTCCCCGTACCGTTCCGGGATAGCAGCCCGTCCCCACGCGGCTCTCCCCCGTCACCGCTTCTTCCGGCGCGCTCGGCGCACCGCGGTGGTCGTGCGGGCCGTGGACGATGCCACGGGTCTCGAAGCGGTCGGCGGGCGCGGGCTCACGGCGCCAGCCCTCGTACTCCGCGCGGCGCAGCGCGACGAGCCCGCGCAGGTTCACCGTCGTCCCCGTCCCCTCGACGGTGCCGAGCAGCTCGTCGATCTGCAGGTAGAAGACGTCGCGCGCGTCGTCGAGCAGCTTCATCGCGGCGAGACGTCGGCCCAGCTCGAGGACGATCCGCCGCACGCGCCCGAAGACTCGCGTGCGCTCGAAACGCAGGTTCTCCCGATCGCGCACCCGCGCCCTCGCCTGGGAGAGCACCCGTCCGGCGATCCACCGGCGCAGAGGGCGACCCGCGAGCATCGCCCGCAGCCGCCGCTCGGCGTCGGCGCGGATGTCCACGGCGTGCGCGGGCGGCTTCTCCCGCAGTCGCGCCTGCGCCGCGCGTCCGATCGCCCGCAGCAGCGGCATCGAGTCGTCGACGAGCGTCTCCGTCTCGAGCTTCAGCTCCTCGAGACACCGGTCGCCGAAGCGCGCGAGATAGTCGTCGAGCTCCGCGCGCAGCCGTGCGTTCGCGCGCGCCGCGGCCTGCGCCTGCGCCGGCGTCCCCGTCGACAGCGCGGCGACGAGCGCCGGCTCGTGCGACGCGGTGCGTCCCATCTCGCGGATGCGCCGCGCCGGCTCCGCGCTCACGATCTGTCCGTCCGCCGCGACGAGATCGTTGTGGATCGACGCGTGCTCCGCGCTCCCCCACTTCTCGACGAGTCGCCGCAGTGCGCCGTGATGGATCATTGCGAAGAAGTCGTTCAGCAGCGGCGCGTCCCAGCTCGTGAGCAGTTCGCGCTCGAGCTCGCGATAGTGCGCCGCCAGCTCATCCGGGCGCAGCTCGCTCAGCGGCAGGGGCAGGGTGTCGAGCACGCGGTGCAGCCGCGCATGGAACTCGCGCACGCTGCGCGCGATCCGCGCGTTCCCGACGGCGAGCCTGATCGCCATCCGCGCCACCGCGATCGTGTCGCGCCACTTCTCACCCCGGCTCGAGACGCCGAGCTCGCGCACGATCTCCTCGGGCATCCCCTCGCGAACGCCCATCATCTGCTCCATGAACCGGCGGTTCAGCCGGAAGCCGGGAAGCAGCGCGAGCGCGCGGTACCAGCTGAGCAGGTTGTAGTACACCCGCCCGCGCACCAGTCCGATCATCGTCCGCAGCGAGCCGCCGTTCTCCTCGATCTTCGCGTCGCTCACTCCGACGATGCGCAGGAACTGGCGATAGACGTGCTCGTACGCATAGCGCGCGAACGAGTAGGTCATCGGCGTCGTCACGCCGCCGTAGCTCTCCGCGATGTTGCTGTTGTCCCAGATGGCCAGCGCACCGTCCGGGTCGGCGAGCGCGGCGAGCGAGGTGATCGCCCGCGATTGCAGCAGATGGAGGCGCCCGCCTTCCATCGCCCATTCGATGTCCTGCGGCGCGCCGAATGCCGCCGCGGCGCGGCGCGCGAGGGCCGCCACGCGACGCACGTCGTCGTCCTCGAGCGCCGGCGCGCTCGCCAGCTCCGCGGCGATCGCCACCTCGCGCACGCCGTCGACGCCGCTTTCCTGGCGGACGCGCTTCGTCGCGATCCGCCGGTCGAGCACCGCCCCGTCGCGCGCGACGCGCCAGCTGTCCGCGTCCTCCTCTCCGCCGACGAGCGCGGCGCCGAGTCCGGGCGTCGCCGCGACGACGGCGACCCCGCGCTGGCCGGTCGTCGGATCCGCGCTGAACGCGACGCCCGCGACCTCTGCGTGCACCATCCGCTGCACGAGCACCGCCGGACGCGTCGATTCCGCGCGCCCCGCCACGTCGCTGCGGTAGCGCTCCACTCGCGCGCTCTCCGCCGATCGCCACACGTCGCGCACCCGAGCCGCGACGTCTTCATGGGCGACGCCGAGGTAGCTCTCGAACTGGCCGGCGTAGGAGTGCGCCGCGCCGTCCTCCTCCCGCGCCGAGGAGCGCACCGCGACACGCTCGCCACGTGGCGCCAGCCGCAGAAGCGCCTCCCGCAACCCGTTCTCCCAGCAGTCGCCCGCGTCGCCCCGTACCACGAACCATCCCGGAACGTCGAAGCCGTGCAGCATGAGCGCGTCGAGCGACGCAGCCTTTCCGCCGAGCACCTCGCGCCCCACCGCCGAGCCCGGCCAGACGATCGCGTCGCTCATCGGCGCAGCAGGAGGGGCAGGATCCCCACGACGATGTACATCGCCAGCGTCCAGCTGCCGGCGAGCGGCTCGATCCACCGCGCGCGGCTCACCGTCGGTCGCGCGACGAACGCAGCTCCGGCGACGCCGGCGAGCAGCCAGATCCCGCCGAGCACCGCGATCGTCAGCGCTCCCGCGCCGATCTCGCGCGCCGCCGCCGTCGCGCAGAGCAGCGCGACCGACATCGCGGCCAGCCAGGTCGCGATCGCGCGGCGCGCGCCCCACAGCGCCGTGTACGTCTCGACTCCGTGCTCCTCGCGCTCGGGCGCGCGGATCTTCCGCCCGACCTCCACCACCACACCGTTGAAGAAGCTCGCGATGAGGAACCAGCGGAGTCCCGCCGCCATCGGCGCCCCCGCGGGCATCCAGTCGCACGCCGACGCGTAGAGGTCGATCAGCGGCATGACGGGCATGTGCGTCAGGATCACGACCACCGGTCGTTTCCGAAGCCACTCGCGCGCGAAGAACTCTCGCGTCATCAGCGCCATGTACGCCCACACGAGCAGCAGCAGCGGCACCAGCCGCGGCGTGAGCCAGAGCGCGAGCGCGAGCTGGATGGCCGCGCCCGTCGCGCCGAGCATCGAGAGCTCGCGCAGCGTCACCAGCCCGCGTGGCACCGGACGATACGGGCGATAGCGCGCGTCGTCCTCGGCATCCTTCAGCTCGTCGGCGACGCGCAGCTGGAAGAAGAACAGGAGCGCGGTCGCGAACGCGACGACCAGCGAGCTCGCCGCCACTACCGAGCCGGGCCCGCGAAGCATCGCCGAGAAGCAGACCGCCGCCCCCGAGAACGCCGCGATGAGCGGCACGTGCGCGACCAGCGGAAAGCGCTCGCGCTGGTACGTCCACCAGCGCCCCACGCCGCGCGCGGGCTGGAGCGCGCTCGTCGTCATCGTGCCCCTCGCGCGAGACGCGCGTGCGCGCGCGCGAACTCGTTCGCCACCAGCGCCCCGACGATCGACAGCTCGCCGGCGAGCGAGATCGCCGCGACGACCTCGGCGAACGCGTTCGCCTTCCCCGCCCCGGCAAGTCCGAGAATCTCGAGGCACGCGCGCTGGCTCGGCAGCCCGGTCCCTCCGCCCACCGTGCCGACGATGAGGTTCGGCAGCGTCACCGCAGCGTACAAATCGTCTCCGCGAAGCTCGAAGCGCGTCACCCCCACCGCCGACTCCGCGACGCAGGCCACGTCCTGCCCGCAGGCGAGATAGAGCGCCGCGAGCCCGTTCGCGTAATGCCCCTGCACGCCGATCGTCCCGCTGAGCACTCCCCCGACCGCGGACACCCGCCAGTAGTCCGCCATCGCCCGCGCCGTGGTGTGCAGCCGCTGCTCCACCATCGCCCCCGGGATCAGCACCTCCGCCGTCACGCTCCGGCCGCGCACCGAGAGGAACGACTGCGCGCTCGCCTTCTTGTCCCCCGAATGGTTTCCCTCGACGTACCACGCCTCCGGCTGCACCGGACAGCTCGCGATGATGTGGTCGCAGATCGCCTGCGTCGCGATGGTCACCATGTTCTGTCCCGCGGCGTCGCCCGTCGTGTACTCGAAGATCAGGTAGACGTGGTTGCCCTCGAGCGAGACGCGGAGATCCTTGAGCTTCCCGTGCCGCGTCGTCGCCTCGCCCACCTCGCGCAGCGCGTCGAGGTTCGCGAGGGTCCAGGCGATGAACTGCCCGGCCTCGTGCAGCGTCGCGAACGTGAACGCCGGCGCGCGCGTCACCCCTTCGTTCACCAGCACCGCCGCGCAACCTCCCGCCTCGGTAATCAGCTTCGCGCCGCGCGAGTACGACGCGACCAGCGCCGCCTCGGTCGTCGCCAGCGGGATCAGATAGTCCCCCTGGGCGTGCGTACCGTTCACGCGCAGCGGGCCGGCGATCCCCACCGGCACCTTCACCGTGCCGAGGAACGACTCGATGCTCCCCTTGTAGCGCTCCGCCTGCGCTGCGGTCTGCGCGTCGAGCAGCGCCTCGCGACACTCCGCGCTCGCGCCCACCGAGGCCCAGCGCCGCTCGATCGTCTCGGGATCGACCCCCGATCCTCCGGCCAGCCGGAGCACGGGCGCGCCGTCCTTCGCCGCGAGTCGCGCCCCGAGCTCGGCGGCGTTCTTCCCGGCGAGCAGCCGCTCGAGCGTCGCTGCCGCTTGTCGTTGATCGATGGACATGCGTGGGTCCGGAGATGGCTCGGGGGCGCGCCTCGGGGCGCGGCGGGACAGGATGCCGACTCGTACCATTGGACGATCTCCGCTCGGGGTGCGCTACGCCTCATCATGCGCCTCCCTGCGCGGCCACCCCATCCGTCAACCGACGTAGGAGCGCTGTCGTCACTCCGGGCGCCCGGCATGAGGGTTTCGCCCGTTCTTCGGTCGCGAGCTATACTTCGGGACGATGGACGAGATCCCCCGCCTCTACCCCCCGCGCGAGCGCATCACCTCGCCCAGCGACCGCGCCTCGCTCCTCTCCGGACTGAACCCCGAGCAGGCCGCCGCCGCCGCGCACGGTGACGGGCCCCTGCTCATCATCGCCGGCGCGGGAACCGGGAAGACGCGGACCCTCGTCTATCGTGTCGCGCACCTCATCGAGCGCGGCGTCCGCCCCGAGCGGATCCTCCTGCTCACCTTCACCCGCCGCGCCGCGCAGGAGATGCTCTCCCGCGCCGAGCGGCTCGTCGGCAGCGCCAGCGGCCGCGTGCATGGCGGGACCTTTCACGCGACCGGCCACCGCCTTCTCCGCGCCTACGGCGAGTCCGCGGCGCTTCCGCGCGACTTCTCCATCATCGACCAGGGCGACGCCGAGGAGCTGATGGGACGCGCCCGCGCGCAGCTCGGCTTCGGCGCCGGCGCGAAGCGCTTCCCGAAGAAGGAGACGCTGCACTACGTCTACTCGCGCCACATCAACACCGAGAAGCCCCTCGAGGTCATTCTCGGCGAGGAGCTCCCGCAGTTCGCCGAGTACTCGGACCAGATCACCCGCATCTTCGCCGAGTACACCTCGCGCAAGCAGGAGCGGAACCTCCTCGACTACGACGACCTGCTCCTCTTCTGGGCGCTGATGCTCGAAGCGTCGGAGGAGCTCGGCCAGCGCATCTCCGCGCTCTACGACCACATCCTCGTCGACGAGTACCAGGACACCAACATCCTCCAGGCGCGGATCCTCCGCGGGATGTGCCGCACGCACCGGAACCTCACCGTCGTCGGCGACGACGCGCAGAGCGTCTACGCGTTCCGCGGCGCCAGCTTCCGCAACATCCTCGAGTTCCCGAAGCAGTTCCCCGGCGCGGCCGTCGTCACTCTCGAGCAGAACTACCGCTCCACGCAGCCGATCCTCGACGTCACCAACACGCTGATCTCCCGCGCCGCCGAGCGCTTCTCCAAGACCCTCTGGACCGTGCGCGGCGGCGGGGAGCAGCCCTGGCTCGTCACCGCGCGCGACGAGCACGAGCAGACGCGCTTCGTCGTCGACCGCATCCTCGAGCTGCACGAGAACGGCACGCCGTTAGGCGAGATCGCCGTCCTCTTCCGCGCCGGCTACATGTCGGCCGATCTCGAGATCGAGCTCGCCAACCGCAAGATCCCCTTCGAGAAGTGGGGCGGGATCAAGTTCCTCGAGGCCGCGCACATCAAGGACGTCCTGTCCTTCCTCCGCGTCCTCGACAATCCGCGCGACGAGATCAGCTGGTTCCGCATCCTCACCCTCCTCCCCGGCGTCGGTGAGGTGACGGCGAACAACGCGATCCATGCGCTCCTCGCGCGTGGCTGGGACGCCACCGCGCTCGACGAGTTCGTCCCGCCGCCGCGCGCCCGTGCCGCGCACGCGGCGCTGACGGCGATGCTCCGCGCGATGCGCGACGATCCCTCCGGGCTCACCGGCGAGGCCGCCACCGGGGGCGCCGACGAGGGGGCCGTCGCTCGCGACATCGCCCGCATCCGCGTCCTCTACGACGACATCCTCCGCGAGCGCTACGACCGCCCCGACCCGCGCCTCGCCGATCTCGATCAGCTCCAGGGGATCGCCGCCGCGTATCCGACGCGCGGCGCCTTCCTCTCCGCGCTCACCCTCGAGCCGCCGTCGAGCACCCAGGACTTCGGCGCCGGCGCCGACAGCGAGGACGACCATCTCGTCCTCAGCACCGCCCACAGCTCCAAGGGAAAGGAATGGGACGCCGTCTTCGTCATCTGGGCCGTCGACGGCTGGTTCCCCTCGTCGCGCGCGCTGGGCGACGACGACGAGCTGGAGGAGGAGCGGCGCCTCATGTACGTCGCCATGACGAGGGCGCGGAACGAGCTAGCGATCGTCTATCCCCTCAACGCGTACGCCACCCAGCGCGGCTCCGAGTACTCGATCGACCAGCTCTCGCGCTTCCTCGACCGCGGCGTCCGCGAGCACATGCAGCGCGTCGTGCTGGGACCGCCCGCGCCCGATCCGGCCGAGGCCCAGCCGACGCAGCAGCCCCTTCTCGACCTCCGCGCCCTGCTCCGCGGCCGCTTCGCTCCCTGACGCTGCCTAACGCTCCGCCGGCGTCCGCGGAGCGCGGCCTCCCAGCCAGTCGCGAAGCGCGCCGTAGGGATCCTTCGGCCGGCTCCGCGCGAGGGCGACGATACGCGCGATCGCGCGCGGCAGGCTCCCTCCCTCGCGCGCGTAGACCCTGTCGAAGAGATCGAGGTCGGTGAGGTAGACGCGCCGCGCCAGCAGCGCCGCGTTGTCCAGCGGCACGCGCTCCAGATACTGCGGCCCCACCGTGCGCAGCTTCGGGCCGAGGCTGTCGACGAGCTCTACTCGCGCCCGGCGATAGATCGTGTCGCGCGCGGCGAGCCGTGCCTCGCGCGCCGCCGCGCCGTCGCCCGGGTGCGCCTTGAACGCCGAGTCGATCGTGTGGTGCAGCGCGCTCCAGAACCGGCCCAGCGTCTTCTCGTCCTCCCAGCGCGCGCTCGCCTCCTCCGCCGCGTCCGTCGAGCTCCGGCTCGCGAAGAACCACTCCGCCCCCCTGCCGCCGGTGAAGTTCGCGAACGATTCGTTGAACACCGCCTGACCCGGCGCGTAGAACGTGTTGTGCGTCAGCTCGTGGATCACCGTGTTCGCCAGCTCGATCGAGTCCGCGGCCAGCGTCGTCGAGAGGATCGGGTCGTTGAAGAAGCCGAGCGTGCTGAACGCCGATGCCGGGCGCAGCGAGCTGTCGAAGCCGTCGTCGCGCATCTTCTGACGCGCGCTGCGCGCCGCGCCGAAGTCGAAGTAGCCCTTGTATGGCACGCGCCCGACGATCGGGAACCACCACGTGTACCGTCTGAGCTCGTCGCGATACGCCCCGGACAACACCAGCACCAGCGTATCGCGCCGCAGCCGGCTGTACATCGTGAAGCTGTCCCCGCTTTCGAGCTGCACCGAGTCCGACGCGAACGTTCGCGCCGCGAGCACGAGCCGCAGCTTCACCCGCGTCCCGGCGTCGGTGTCGGGGTCGCCGATCACGTCGGTGATCGCCCGCCGGCGCGCGAGGATCAGCCCTTCCTCCCACGCCGCGCGAAGCAGATAGCGCCCGGTCGGAAGCGCGACGAGCAGGACGACGATCGTCGCGCCGATCCAGGCCAGCGTCCGCAGCACCGGGCGACGCCACCGTCGCAGACGGTGGCGCGCGCGGGTCAACCGGCTCGAGACGGCGACGGGAGTCGTCAGGGCAGACGGAAGATCGCGATCTGTGGCTGGAGCGTGGACGGGAGCGGCGCGCCCCCCGCCGCAGTCATGTCGATCCGCGTCGAGGTGCATCCCGCGCTCCCGCCGACGATGTAGTACGTCGAGGTCCCCTGCACCATCGACCGCGTCGACGAGCTCGCGCAGCCCAGCGCCACCGGCACGATCGGCGGAGGACAGGTCTGGTTCGGGAAGAGCGCCGTCCCGCACACGCGCGCGAAGATCTTTCGCGTGTCGCGCGAGATGAAGCGATAGCGTGCGGGCACCGCGCTGCGCGGCACGCCGTCGATGCTGTCCGCGTACGTCGCGATCCCGAAGTCGCCGAACAGCGCCGGGAACGGCTCGCCCGCCGCCGCCGACACGTTGTCGATGCCTCGCCGGTTCGTCTGCACGAGCTGCTTGTAGATCTGCTCGCCCTTCTGGTCGCCGAGCCAGCGCAGGAACAGCCACGCCGCCCCGCGCTCCTCGAGCGTCCCCATCCCCGCGAACGTCGTCACCGAGTGCTTCTGCGACGCGCGCAGATAGTTGTACGCGTTCTCGAAGTCGGGGACGATGAATCCCTGCGACGAGTCGGGAAAGAGCTGCGCCGGATCCGTTCGTCCGGAGGGCGCGGGATATTTCGCCTCGTAGTACTTCGACCCCAGCTCCTCGGCGATGTGGCTCAGCCCCTCGTTCAGCCACGTCACCTCGCCCTGCCCGCCGCGCAGCAGCACATGCTGGTTGTACGAGATCATGTGCTGGAACTCGTGGATGAACGTCGGCGGCGTTCCCCGCTTCACCTGGCTCCGCGAATGCGCGCAGCTGAAGCGCGCGGTCGAGTCGGGCGCGACCGAGTAGAACACCTCGCTCCTGTTCGATCCGCTTCCGTTCGTCAGGTCGTAGCCGAAGAAGTATCCCGCCACGTAGCCCTGCTTCCGGCAGCTCGCCGAGTCCGTGAGCTGGTTGATCTTCTGCGACAGCAGGACGATGATGTGCCCGTTGCCGTCCACGTCCGACGGCTGCCCGAATGCCGCCGTGTCGATCGCGTAGAGCACGTCGTCGAACAGCTTCCCGAAGCTCCCGTACTCGCTCGTCGTCAGGCTGTCCCGCACGCCGGTGTCTTCGTAGATGTAGACGCGCGAGCCGCTGTACCGGAGCCGCGCCTGCGTCTGCACGAAGCAGTTCCCGTCCAGGCTGCCGAGCACGTAGAACTTGCGCAGGCTGTCCGGCGCGGAGGCCGCGCCGGCGGCGCGCGCGGCGCC
>JABFXC010000031.1 GCA_013361935.1 Gemmatimonadaceae bacterium | reverse complement strand
TCGCTCCTCGCCGCCTAACGCGCGCGCGAGCAGGCGCCACCAGCTCGTGAGCGGTCGGCACCCGAGATGGTGTAGGTTGGTGTATGTTTCGCGCCTCAATCCGCGCCAAACCGTTCGCGAGTCTGCACCTAGTCAGGCGCGCTAAGCTGCGAAAACACACGACCTTAGCCGTCTGGACCGCGCTATCGCGTCACAATGGGGTTCAGGGGGTCGCGGGTTCAAATCCCGCCGTCCCGATACAAGTGATGAAGCGACAACGACTTACCGCGTCTGCGGACGCCGTAAGTCGTTTTGTTAATCATACACCACAGGTCTGCCGACATAACTGATTGATCGGCAGGCGCTTGCGGCGATGACCACTGCATACTCAGGTTTCGTGGCCGCCTGACGCGCAAATTCTGGTGTATGTTCTGCGCCATTTCGCGGCGGAGAGAGCGACGTGCGCGAGCCACGACGCGTGCAGCGCGGCTCGCAAGACGTTGCAGACCAATCGCGTACGTCGATGACGATGGATTTGAACGCGGCCGCACCTGAACGCAGGTCAGGTCTCCCACGTTGCTTCGGCAAGAAGGCGCGGGAGAGCCGCAAGTAGGCGCGGACGCAGGCCAGCTTCCAAAGCTGGACGTCGCGGGTTCGAGTCCGGTCGCCCGCTCACGAAGTCACTGTGATTATCATAGTTGCGGAAACGGGCTGCCGAGCTCGGCAGCCCGTTTTTCGCGTTGCAGCGGTCCCGCAATGGTCCCCACGACGTTCGACGTCTGGGGCCGTTGTAATTCCCGAAGCGTCGCTGTTGACTCGCGAGAGCGATGGCACCGCTATTCATGACGCGTACGCTCATCGATCGACAACGCACACGATCCTAGTCGCGACTGGAGAATGCCTGTCTCCAGAGCTGGGCTGCTCACGGCGTTTTCGATGCAGCTCGGCAGGTGTCCGCGACATTGCGACCGTTGGGCGCCCCCGTTGAATCGTGCGGCAATGGCACGTTGGCCGCGGCGATGTTCCGCCACTGCCCGTCGCGCCTGAGGTAGACGCGAAGGAAGCGCGAATAGCGCGCGAACGGCCGATCGTCATATGTCCCGCCGCCATCGAGAACGCCGGCGACTGCGGCCGTGAGCGAGTCGAAGATGGTCACCGTCTCGTCCGTTACGACGAGCCGCATCCACTTCACGCGGCCCGCGCGCGTGTCGGCGAGGTTGGTGGCGCGCGTGCGGTCACCGTTCAGGGTGACTTCCACGAAATCCTCAGCGAGCGTGTGCGCGAGTGCATTTGCGTCGTGATCGAGGAGCGCCGCCCGTCGACGGTGCTCGGCGGCGTTCACCTCGTTGCGGACGCGGACGCGCCATGTCGTGTCCGGCGCTGTTGAGGTATCGGTCCGCTGCGCACGCAGTGCGGGTGCGAAAGCGATCGGAGCAACGATCGCGATGGTGAGGATAAGTCTCATGAGTCCTCCACGGCCGAAGCTGGGACCTCGCGGTGCGCTTTTGCCTACACACACTCTCCGGACGATTGCGAGCCGGTTGGAATACGGCGTCGCACCGCCCCGCACTCTCCTCCGCTACATCCGCACGCGCGCCGATACGTACGCCGTGCGCGGCGATCCAGGCGACACGATGTGCCCCGCCACCAACTCTGCATACGCGCGGTCGAACACGTTGCGCACGCCAGCATCCAGTTCGATACCACCCACCGGAACCATGCCACTGAGGTGCATGAGCCCGTAACCCCCAATGATCGTACCCGGCTCGTCGAAGGGGCTATAGGGGCCGACCCAGTTGCCGCTCGCACGAACGCGCCACGATCCCGCGGCCGGCGCGAGATCGAGCGCGGCCGCACCGACATAGCTCGCGGTGTTGAAGACGCGCAGCCCATCGAGCACGACCGGGGCGCCGCCGCCATCCGCCGGCGCGGCAGCGAGGCTCCGATAGCGTGCGTCGGTGAAGGTCCAGTCGCCCGAGAGGGTCGTCGACAGGGCCAGCGGTACGTGCCAGTCGAGCTCCACGCCCTGGCGGCGACTCGATCCACCATTCGTCGCGACGAGGGTGACCGGGTTCAGCGTCTGCTCATCGCTGACATCCGTGCGAAACAGCGCGGCCGACGCGCTCGCCGCATCGGCCTCGAGCTTCAGCCCGGTCTCGTACGCCCACGCCGTGATCGGCGTGAGCGTCGGGTCGCTGATCACGCCATTCGCTGAACGGAAGCCGCGTGAGACGTTGGCGTAGACACCGAGCGCGGAGGTGAGATGCACCAGCGCGCCGAGCTTGGGCGATACCACGCCGTGGGTTGCGGAGACGACGTCGCCGCCGTCCGGCGCAGACCGTGTCCCGAGGGCGTCGTACCGCAGACCGGCGTCGAGTCGCAGGCGGTCCGACACGTCAGCGTACGACTGCACGAGCAGCGCCCCGGAGAGCTGGCGTCCGGTGACGACCGTCGCCACGGAGTCGCGGGCACGCGCCGTCGTAAAGTAGCTCTCGTACGACGAGCGGTCCCACCGCGACTCCGCCCCGATCGTGACCGCCGCGTTCAGGCGCGACCAGGTGAGTGCGCTGGTCACACCATAGCCCGTGCGCGAATCTTCCTCCTCCGATTGACTGCCCGATCCCTCGAAAATGCCGCCCGCCGGCGGGATGGTGAGGAAGAGCTGCCAGCGGCCCTGGGTCGCGTAGGCCGTCGTGCGCCACAGCATGTCGCCCGTCAGCACGCGCAGGCTCACGCGCTCCTGGGCGCGACGCTTGTAGCCGCCGTCCGTCGGATTGGAGACAATATCATATGCGTGCTGGGCGAACTCGTCTTCACTCAGGAACCCAGGGGAGTTCCAGTTGCCGCCGTACAGCTCGACGCCCCCGTCGAGCGTGACGCCGGGTCGGAGGTCGCGCACGAGTCGCCCGTGTCCCTGCGCCACGTCGTAACCCGCATTCGGCCGGAAGCCGTTCTCGCGCTGGTACCGGAATCCCAGCACACCGCCGCCGTCCGCCCCGTGGTCAATGCCGGTGAGCGCCATCAGCTCGGCGCGCCCGTATGAGCCGCCCGAGAGCGTGAGCTCGGTGCCGCGAAGGCGCTCCAGCGTCCGCACGTTGACGGTGCCGGCGAGCGAGAAGTTGCCAAACAGCGCGCTCGTTGGCCCGCGGAGCACGTCGATGTCCTGCACACCGCCCGGGAACAGCACCGCCCAGTCGTTGTAGCCCTCGGCGTGGCCGTTCACCGGCTCGTTGATCGGCACGCCGTCCACCCAGAGGGCGAGGTCGGTCGAGTGGTCGCTCGAGAAGCCGCGCAACGAGGCGTCCGAGGCGAAGCCGGGCCCTTGTCCCTGCTCGTGGACCTCCACACCGGCCGCCTGGCGGAGCAGTTCGTAGGGGCTGCGCGCCGGCACGAGACGAATGGTCGCCGCGTCCACGTGAGTGGCGGCGCCGGGTGCCGCACGGTCGACGGGGGTGGCGACGACGGTGACAGCCGCGAGCCGGGCGACGGAGTCCGCGCGAGTCAGCGAGTCGCGCCGCGCGTCCGACGACGCGGTCTGGGCGGCGAGAAGCAGGGGAACGAACAGTGGAAGCGCGACACACGCGCATCCTGGAATAAATCGAAGGGTTGGCACAGGGCTCTCTTGGCGAGACGTTGGGCCGGCCCGCGACGTGCGAGCCGGCGCACGCGGCCTGTCAGGCGGCTGCGCGCGAAGTCGTCAGGCGAGGGAGAGCGGTGGGCCCTGCGAGGGTGGGCGGGCGTACTCGGGCTCGGAGGGGTGGTATCCTGCCAGGGCAGGACGCACCGTCTCGGGCCGATGCGTCGTCGTCTCGAGGATCGCGATGGTCACCCCGGGTGGGATGACCGTCACCGCCGGCGCGCAGCAGAAGCCGATGCAGGTGCAACCCTGGTGATGCGACGTCGGAGCCGACGACGGGGCAGCGCTGTCGGCGCCATGGTGGTGAGCGGCCCCGTCGTGCGCGCCAGTATCGCGCCCATGGGCCGCGCCATGCTGGGGGCATGCGTGGAGCGCTGCCGGTTCGGCGAGGACGACGGCGAACCAGGCTCCGAAAACGACCGCGAAGGCGCGGACCCAGCGAGCGTGCCGCATGCTGGAAAGAAGCATATCGCCCGGTGCGAAAAGCGCCAGACGGAGAATGCCCGACGCAACGGGCGCCAGAGCAACAGAAGCGGCACGCCACCGTGGCGCGTCCCCGCTACTGAACTACCACGTTCGCGGGCGTAGCCTTCACTCGCCACCCCGGTTGCGCTTCTCGAAATATCGACGCTCCGCACTACTGCGTGCCATCGCCGCCGTCGCCCAATGCACGCTCGCCGCAACCGCGCTGCCCCTTCGCCGCTCGAGCTCCGCCAACGCCGCAGCTGGATCGCGGCTCGGTGGTGTATGTTGGTGTATGTTTCGCGCCTTAATCGGCGCGAAAACCTCGGCGATGCTCTAGGTAGTCAGGTGCGCTAAGCTGCGAAAGCACACGACTTTACCTGTCTTGACAGTTCTATCGCGTCACAATGGGGTTCAGGGGGTCACGGGTTCAAATCCCGCCGTCCCGATACAAGTGATGAAGTGCCAACGACCTACTGCGTCTGTGGACGCAGTAGGTCGTTTTGCTGATCGCACACCATTATCCCGCTGGCCTGATTGATTGGTCCGTAAGCGCTGGCGTCGGTGAACGAAGGGGGCGACGCCGGCACACATCGCCCTGGCTCGCGCAGAAGCCCTGGGTCGTCCCGATTCCAGGGTCGACCAAGCTGC
>JABFXC010000046.1 GCA_013361935.1 Gemmatimonadaceae bacterium | reverse complement strand
AGCGGTGCGCCGGCGTGCAGCCGGAGACTTCGCGCCGCGCTTCGCCGCGCCGACCGCGGGGGTGCCAGGATCGCCCTTCGCGTCCCCCTGCGCGCTGGCCTGCGTGGGGGTGGAGACGAACAAGGCGCCGACGAGGGCGCCGAGCGCGACGACGAGCCGAAGGCCCGGGCGCTTCGGCCCGGGTCGATTGGAAAGCGGCATCATGGGACGGTGAAAAGGCAACTCACGGGCCATCCTGCCGGTGTGCCGGAGCACACCAGCAGTGGCTCTACCCTCAGACGCGCACGTAGATCCGCTTCCGGTGCAGCACGAGCAGGATCGCGTACCAGAAGAGGACGAACGTGAGGGCGAAGCACAACGAGGCCACGCGCGGCGGGAGCCAGCTCGCGAACACGGCCTCGTGGAACGCCTGCTGGACGGAGACGGAACGACCGTTCACCGTCACCTTGAGGAGCGTGTAGATCAGCCGGGCCATCACCCCCGACCCGACGAACGCCACGATCGGGTTCATCCCGAACACCACGAAGGGCTTCGTCCACCCCGTCACCCGGTGGACGTCGATCAGCCACATGCACGTGGCGAGCGTGATGCAGGCGAGCCCCGCGGTGAACATCACGTAGCTCGACGTCCAGAGCGACTTGTTGATCGGGAAGGACCAGTTCCACATCATCCCGACCATCGACGCGAGCGCGCCCGCGGCGAAGAGGCCGGCGATCCGGTCGAGCAGCGGCCGCGGCGAGGCGATCCACCGCCCGGCGATCACGCCGAGGATGACCGTGCCGACCGCGGGAATCGTCGACAGCGGTCCCTCGGGATCGAAGACGACCCCGCCCACCCAGATGTGGTTCATCCCGAGCACCGCGCGGTCGACCCACGCCGCGAGGTTCCCCCCGTGGGTGTCGAGCATCCAGTCGCCGAGCAGCCCCGTGCCGGGCACGGGGAGCAGGGTCATCGCCACCCAATAGCCGTAGAGGATCACGGCGAGCATCACGATCTGCTGCTTGAGCGTCGTCCGCAGGGTGAGCAGCGCGCCCAACGCGTAGGCGACGCCGATGCGCGGCAGCACGCCCATGATGCGCACGTGCTCCCACCGGTATGCGATGCGGTCCCACACCGTCGGATGCGCGATGTCGCCGAAGCTGCTACCCCACTGGAAGAAGGGAAACAGCGACATCAGGAATCCGAGCAGGAAGATGATCCCGCCGCGGCGGAGGATCGCCTTCACCAGGTCGCGATCCGCGACGCCGCGGGCGCGCCGCGCGCCGAGGGAGAGCTCGGTCGTGATCCCGACGATGAACAGGAAGAAGGGGAAGATCAGGTCCGTCGGCGTCCACCCGTTCCACTCCGCGTGCTCGAGGGGCGGAAAGATGTGCGCCCACGAGCCGGGGTCGTTGACGAGGAGCATCCCGGCGACGGTGATCCCGCGGAAGACGTCGAGGGAGAGCAACCGCTCGCGCGTCGGCTTCGGCGCCACCGCCGCCGGTGGCGGCGTGACGTCGGATGTGAGTGGGCTGATGCCGTCGCCGGCGCGCGCCGCGGTCGTCATGTGCTCTTCTCGTCAGCGGCGCCGGCCATCGCCCAGCGCCCGTTGGTGCAGCGGAAGCGGAAGTTCTTCGGCGCCGCGACCGTCCCCTCGTACTTCCCGCCGACATAGCGCCCGCTCAGCCGGATCACGAGCGCGGTGTCCGCTTCACGGCGCATCCCGTGCCAGGCGACGATGAGCGACGTGTACGGGCCGACGTCGATCATCTTCGCGCGAACCTTCGCGCGCCCGGCCGAGTCCGGCGGGAAGAAGTAGGTCGGCCCCTTCTCCTGCAGGGTCTCCACCCCGGCGTCGGGGAGCGCGGTGTCGGTGAGCGCGGGGCTGAGGAAGCGCTGCGGATAGGGGTTCGCGTCCTTGATGTAGGCGAGGACCGCCTGCCGGGTCGCGCTGTCGGGAGACTGACGGCAGCTCGCGCCGGCGCTCGACCCACCCGAGCCGCCGCTCGAGCACGCCGCGGTCGCGGCGAGAATGAGAACGGACGCGGCCAGGAAGATGCGGGGCTGGACGAGGGGTTTCATGGGCTACAAGCTGTTGCAGGTGAATAGTGCTGTCGAGAGCGGACGCGCTCGCGCGCCCGGCCCGGCATGCCTGTTCGACGCTTCCTTCGCTCCGCACGTCACGTACGTCGGCTCGCTCATCCGGAGGCTCGCATGACCACCACTGCACGCGTCGAGACCGCGCCCCGCACCATCGTCCATCACAGTGCGATCCGCGAAGGGGTGGTCGCCGGAATACTCGGCGCGAGCGTGGTGGCGGTCTGGTTCCTCGGCATCGACGTCGTGGCCGGGCATCCGCTGCGGACTCCCGAGGTGCTCGGCCGCGCGCTGGTGAGCGTCCTCGGCCCGCCGGGAGGGGAGGGGGCGATGACCTTCGTCGCCGCGTACACCGTCTTCCACTATCTCGTCTTCGCGATCGTCGGGGTGCTGGCGACGGTGATCGTGCATCTCGCCGCGCGCGAGCCGTCGATCCTCGCCGGCTTCGTGATCCTGTTCGTCGCGGTGGAGATCGGCTTCTATGGTCTCGTCGGGATGCTCTCCGAGCCGAACATCCTCGGCCAGGTCGCGTGGTACCAGGTGCTCATCGGCAACCTGCTCGCGGCGCTGGTGATGGGATGGTACCTCTGGCGCATGCACCCCCAGCTCGGCCGGGAGCTCGACGACGCGTTGAGCGGGCGAGTGCGCTAGGGCGCCGTCGTCAGTACTTCGCGAGCTGCGCGCCTTCGACGGAGTCGGAGTTCGCGGCCGCCCACTTGAAGAAGATGACCGACATGACGCCGACGAAGAACAGCCCGCCGGGGATCCACATGATCAGCCCACCGAGCAGCTGGTCCTGCATGGGCGAGATCCCCCAGAGGCGCGGCGCGCTCGCGTAGACGGGATAGAGCATCCCGTCGCTGTACGTGATGGAGACCGCGACGAGCGACATCGGGATCGTCATCAGGAAGCAATAGAGCAGCTGCAGCGGGTAGGAGAGCCGCGGCAGCTCGGGGAGTGGGCTGAGGAGGGGCCACCACATCAGCGTCGCCGCGACCATGAACATCAGGTGCTGGGCGATGTGCACGGGGTGGTA
The DNA here is from genome assembly GCA_013361935.1 of Gemmatimonadaceae bacterium. GTDB lineage: Bacteria > Gemmatimonadota > Gemmatimonadetes > Gemmatimonadales > Gemmatimonadaceae > JABFXC01. Next base: position 43,500 of record JABFXC010000046.1, on the reverse strand, counting down.
GGCGACCGCGAGGTTGTAGGCGACCGGGAAGTGCCACGCGGTGAGGACGACGTTGAAGATCGCGAAGCAGAGCGCGGGCTTCGTGATCACCCGCGCGACGCGCGCCACGGCGCGCGAGCGCAGTCCCCAGCGGAAGAGCGACGCCGGCGTCCCCGAGACGAGCAGCGGGGGGACGACGAGGGTGAGCACGAGGTGCTGCACCATGTGCGCGCTGAAGAGGAAGGAGTCGCTCAGGTCGTGCAGCGGCCCGTTCAGCGAGAGGAAGATCGCGACGAGGCCGGTGACGAAGCGCGCCCTCTGCGCCGGGGTGGGCGGCGCGCCGAGCGACCGGTCCGCGGCCGCGGCGCGCGAGCGCCACTCGTACAACCCGCCGAGGGCGACGAGCCCGATCACGGTGCTCCAGTGGACGGTGAAGCTCGTCCAGGAGAGCTGCGCGATGGGGTGAAGAAGAGCGTACAGCGGTGCTGCCATTGTCACTGCTCCTTGTAGCGGCCAGGGGCCAGGCGGAGGGAGATGCGTCGACCGCAGTTGACGCCGTTCCTCACGCCTGGCCCATGGCCCCCGTCGTTCAGCCGACCGCGCCGACTCGCGCCGCGAGCTTTCCGAAGAGGAACATCAGCGCGACGATCGTGGTCATCGCGATGATGAGCGGGCCGGTGAAGAGGACGCGGAAGAGGCGATGGTCGTACTTGAGGTGCATGTAGAACAGGACGACGATCGCGAACTTCACCGCCGACATGATGAGCAGCACCGGGACGAACCAGCGCGACTGCACGATCGCCGGGACGTAGTAGACCCAGACCTCGACCGCGGTGATCAGGGTGAGGATCGTGGCGACCTTCCAGTACGTCGACCACGTGGGGTGCGCATGCTCGATCCCCGCCCCGTGATGATCGGCGACCGCCGCGTCCGCGGCCGGATGAGTGGAGTGCGTCATGGGGCTACTTGATGAGGTAGACGAGGGTGAAGATCGCGATCCAGACGACGTCGACGAAGTGCCAGTAGAGCGCGGCGATGTCGACGTTCACCTCGTCGCGCGGTCCGAGCCCGCGCTTGCGGTCGATCGCGAAGAGCGTGAGCAGCCAGATCACTCCGGCGGTGACGTGCGCGCCGTGGAACCCGGTGAGGGTGAAGAAGCTCGAGCCGAAGAGGTTCGTCCGGATCGAGAGCCCCTCGTGGACGAAGGAGGTGAACTCGTACGCCTGGAAGCCGAGGAAGGTGATCCCCAGCGCCGCGGTGGCGAGGAGCCAGAGCTGCGACGAGCCGAGGATCCGCTCGCTGGTGGTGCGCTTCGGGATGTTCTTGTTCTGCACCGCGGCGAGGGCGAGCACCATCGCCAGCGACGACATCAGCAGCACGAACGTCGACGCCGAGGTGACGGGGATGTTGAGGATCGCCCCGAACTTGTGACCCGTCGAGGGATCCGTCCACGTCTCGTGCGGGAAGGGCCCCACCTTCGAGCGGCCCTTGTAGATCAGGTACGTCGAGATCAGCGAGGCGAAGAGCATGCACTCCGAGCCGATGAAGGCCCAGATCGCGATCTTCTTGTTGTCGAGTCCCGTCGACGTGGCGTGCGGATCGTGCGCGTCGGGCACGTGTCCGGCCGTGAGAGGAACGGAGGTCATTGGCGGTCGGCGGCTAGTGGTGGTCGGACTCGAGTGGGGTGAGCAGCCAGTTGTAGAGCGAGCCGACCATGAGGGCGGCGCCGCCGAGCACGAAGATCCAGAACATCGTCATCGCCGTGCGATGTCCGGCGGCGTTGCCGGCGATCTCGCGGATCTGCGCCTCGTGCATGAAGAGCGGGGAGCCGAGCATGATCACCATCCCGAGCGCGACGAAGAACGGCTTGACCGTCGGATCGGGGAGGACGATGCCGACCTGCGCCGGCGTATACGTCTCCGTCTCGATGTGCATCTCCGACTCGGAGACGCGCGTCGACTGCGCCGCCGGCCCCGGGTGCGGATGCCCGACGGTCTTCCCGCCGACCGCGACCTCCATCTCCTTGTCGCCGCGGTGCGAGTGCGGCACCTCGCTCGTGAGCGCCGGCTGCTTCATGTCCCACAGCGGGTAGCGCGAGGTCACGGTCGGGATGCGCGCGAAGTTGTACTCCGGCGGCGGCGACGGGATCGCCCACTCGAGCGTGGGGGAGCCCCACGGATCGTTCCCCGCGCGCGTGCCGCTCCGCAGGCTCTTGATGATGTTCCAGACGAGGAAGAGCGTCCCGACGGCGAGGATGTAGGCGCCGATCGAGCTGGCGAGGTTGAAGCCGTCCCAGCCCTGGCCCGCGTCGTACCGGTAGATGCGGCGCGGCATGCCGAGCAGCCCGCTCATGTGCATCGGGAAGAAGGTGAGGTTCATCCCGATCGCGGTCAGCCAGAAGTGCCACTTCCCGATCCGCTCGCTGAGCAGGCGGCCGGTGATCTTCGGGAAGTAGTGGTAGACTCCCGCGAAGAGTCCCATCATCGAGCCGCCGAAGAGCACGTAGTGGAAGTGGGCGACGATGAAGTAGGTGTCCGTCTGCTGCAGGTCGGCCGGGGGCGAGGCGTGCATGACGCCCGAGAGCCCGCCGATCGTGAAGAACGCGACGAGCGCGATGCAGAAGAGACACGCGGTGGTGAAGCGGATCGAGCCGCCGTGCATCGTCGCGATCCAGTTGAAGATCTTCACCCCCGTCGGGATCGCGATCAGCATCGTCGTCAGCCCGAACACCGTGTCGGCGATCGGCCCCATCCCGACAGCGAACATGTGGTGCGCCCACACGCCGAAGCCGAGGAAGGCGATGAGGATGAGCGAGAACACCATCACGGGGTAGCCGAAGATCGGCTTCCGCGTGTGCGCCGGGAGGACGTCGCTCACCAGCCCGAACGCGGGAAGGATGAGGATGTAGACCTCGGGGTGGCCGAAGATCCAGAACAGGTGCTGCCAGAGCAGCGGGTCGGCGCCGGCGGCGGTCGTGTAGAAGTTCGTCCCGAAGAAGCGGTCGAACATCAGGAAGACGAGGGCGATCGTGATCACCGGGAAGGCAAGCACGATGAGGAACTGCACGACGAACGCCGCCCAGGTGAACATCGGCATGCGCATCAGGTTCATCCCCGGCGCGCGCATGTTGATGATCGTCGTGATGAAGTTGAACCCCGCGGCGAGCGACGAGACGCCGAGGATCTGCAGGCCGAGCACCCAGAAGTCGATGTTCATCCCGGGCGAGTAGGCGCGCGTCGTCAGCGGGGCGTAGCCGAACCACCCGCCGTCGGGCGCCGCGTGCAGCAGCCACGACAGGTTGATGAAGATCCCGCCGAGCACGTACACCCAGTAGCTGAACGCGTTGAGCCGCGGGAAGGCGACGTCGCGCGCGCCGATCTGGAGCGGGATCAGGTAGTTGAAGAACGCGGCACTGAGCGGCATGATCGCGAGGAAGATCATGGTCGTGCCGTGCATCGTGAACAGCTGGTTGTACGTCTCCGCGCTGACGAGCGTCCCGTTGGGCCCCTGCAGCTGCATGCGGATGATCTCCGCTTCGAGCCCGCCGAGGAGGAAGAAGAAGAGCGCGGTGAAGAGGTAGAGCGTGCCGATCCGCTTGTGATCGACGGTGCTCATCCAGCTCATGAACCCCGTCGGGTGCGCGTGGCTCTCGTGCGCGTGGGCGGGAGTGGCGGCGATGGTTGCCATTATGCTTCGGTCTCCAGTGCCTGGCGGGTTACTTCAGCGCGCGGAGATACGCGACGATGTCCGCGATCTCCTGGTCGGTGAGCCCCGACGTCACCGTCGTGGCGAGGATCGGATCGTACTCTCCCTTGCCGAGCGTCGGCATGATCGAGCCGGGCTTCATCGCGCGCGTGTTCTTGATCCAGAGCGCGAGATGCTGGTCGTCGTTCGGGTAGAGTCCGGCGCCGATGGTCAGGCGCGAGCCGACGTGCGTGAGGTTCGGACCGATCTGCCCCATCGACATCGGGTTGCCGCTGATCATGTGGCAGCCGATGCAGGCGCTGCGCGAGTAGATCTGCTGGCCGCGCGCCGGATCGCCGGGCTGCGCGTTGAAGCTGATCCCCGCGGGGATCGGCTTGGTGGGCTCGGTGTACGCGGGCATCCGGTCCGCGGGCCACCCCGTGAAGCTCGCCGCGGTGACCGGGGTCGTGCTCTGCGTCGTCGCGGTCTGTGTCGTCGCGGTCTGTGTCGTCGCGCTCTGCGTCGTCGCGGGCTGCGTCGCCGGCTGGCCGGGGGTCGCCGGCGCGACCGCGCCGAACGCCGCGGGAGTCTTCTGGTGCGCGGTCCACTCCTCGAACTGCGCCGGCGTCACGGTGAACGCGCGGAAGCGCATGTTCGCGTGACTCGCGCCGCAGTACTCGTTGCAGCTGCCATTCCACGCCGTCTCGTCCGCGCTGTCGGGCGTGAACCACAGGTAGTTCGTGTGGTTCGAGACGAGATCGCGCTTGCCGCCGAGCCGCGGGATCCAGAAGGAGTGGATGACGTCCGCCGTCTTCAGCTCGAAGTTCACCGTGCGGCCGATCGGCAGATACAGCTCGTTCGCGGTGATCACCCCGTACTGCGGATAGCGGAACTCCCACCACCACTGGTGGCCGATCACCTGCACCTGCAGCGCGTTCGGCACCGCCTTCGCCTGCGTGCGGAAGATCGCGCGCACCGTCGGCACGGCGAGGAAGATCAGGATCACCGCCGGGATCAGCGTCCAGACGATCTCCAGCGTCGTGTGGCCGTGCACGTGCTTCGGTTCCGGCTGACCCTCGCGCCGGCGATAGCGCCAGAGCACCCAGAGCAGCGCGACTTCGACGAGCACGAAGACGAGCGCCGACCAGAAGAACATCGTGTTGAAGATCGAGAGCACCTCGCGATTGAACTCGGTGTGCCGCTCGAAGATCGTGTTTGGGTACTTGTCGCCCGAGCACGCGGAGATCGCGAAGGCGAGAGCGGCCGTCAGCGCGGCATGCAGTCGCCGGCGCGGGCGGTGGGTCGCAGTCATGCCAAGTCCTTGGAGACTGGAGTGGCCGAGCGCCTGAGCGGCGCTCGCGGATGTGGTGTGCAGTCGAGGGAAGCTACCAGCGCGCCAGAGGGAAAATCAAGGAAACGGCGTCGCTGATTCACCGACGACGGCCCCTGCTGTCGGGCATTGCCTGACGCGCGAAGGGGCCAGGGGCCAGGGTCAGGCGGAAGGCACTGCGTTGACTGCGGTCACGCCGTTCCTCGCGCCTGGCCCTTGGCCCCGTCGTTCAGTCCGCGCTGCTCTCCGCGTGCTTCTTGTCCTCGACCGAGTGCTTCTCGAGCACTTTCGCTTCGGCGATCTCGAGCTGGGTGCGGACGCTCGCGATCCCCTCGCGCATCCCGCGCACCTTCTGCGCGTCGCCGCCGCCGCGCGTCGCGGCGAGGAGCATCGCCGTCACGACGTCGGCGATCATCCCGAACTGTCCCTTCAGCTTTCCGATGAGCGGCGTCGCCGCGCGCTTCAGCTGCTGGACGCCGCCGGCGATCGGTCGGCTGTTCTTCACGTCGAGCGCCATCCCTTCGACGATCCCGTGGCAGCGCTGGAGGATCGCCTGTGCCTCGTGAATCGTCACGAGCTTCACGTTCCCCGCGCCATCGAGCTTCGGTCCGGTAGCCATACTGAGTGGACGCGCGCCGGGCGGGGTTGCAACACGGCGGGCGGTGAAGTGTGAGGACACATGTCACGTGACTCGTGACAGGCGTACTCCAGTTGCCGCCGGTCACGAGTCACTCGACACTTATCCACACACCTCACCGCCCGCGGTTGAGTGACACCTCACCGCCCGCAAGGTAGTTATTTCACCCGCTCCATCCTCGAATTCGCGCGGGCCTCCCGCCCCGCCTTCGACTGCGCTTCGCCGTCGACCATCACGATGTCCGCCGTGAACGGGAGATGCGCGGCGTAGAGCGAGCTGCCGACGCCGTAGGCGTCGACGGGGACGCCGTCCTCCTCGAAGGCGCGGATCCGTTCGATGCTGAAGCCGCCGGAGACCACGATCTTCACCTCGCCGAAGCCCTCGTCGTCGAGCGCGTTGCGCACGTTCCAGACGAGCTGCGGGTTCACGCCCGTCGGAGGAAATGTCCCCATCAACGGAAGGATCGAGCGGTCGACGAGATGCTGCGAAGTGTCGATGCGCACCCCCCAGAGCTTTCCCTCCGTCGCCCGCGCCACCGCGACGCTCGTCCCGACCGCGTCGTTCGAGTAGTCCACCAGCGCGATGAGCCGCTGCTCGTTCGGCGCGAACTCGGCGAACGCCTTCGTCGCGGCGACGCTGTCGCCTCCGTAGGCGGCGATGAGCGCGTGAGGCACGACGCCGAGTCCCTGGCCGCCCCACCAGCTCCCCTGTCCGGCGGTCGAGATCCCCGTCGCGCCGCCCACGTACGCGGCCCAGCCGTCCCCGGGCTGCATCAGCGCGTGGTCGGACCGTGCCGAGAACACGAATACCGGCTTCGGGCGCGCCGCGTCGACGATCGCGCGCATCGTCGTGCAGATGGCGCTCCGCCGCGCGAGCACGCCGACGCAATACGTCTCGAGATGGGCGAAGCTCTCGTACGGCCCCTCGACGGTGAGCACCGTGTCCCCGGCGTCCGCGCGATCGCCCTCGAACAGGGCGTGCACCGTGAGGGCGCTCCAGTCGTCGGCGCAGAGCTTGAGCACCGCGACGGCCTCGTCGACCCCGCAGACGACGGCGGGACGCTTCGTCGCGAACTGGAGGACGACCCGCGGCGAGCGTCCCGTGGCGCGGAGCAGGTCGCGCGTGCGGACGAGGGAGCTGTCGGTGTAGATCCCGCTCCGGACCGCGTCGACGGGGATCTGGAAGACTGCCGGGTCGAGGCGCTTCTTTCGGCGGGGGGGCATTCTGTCCTGAGACTAACCGGCCCGCGCCGATAGGGGCAAGCGCGGCAGTTCGGGGCGGACCGGAAGATGACGGACGCGTCATTCGGTCGTCTGATGGAGTATGCCCGCCGCCATCGACCTCACCCGCCAGTCGCGCCACATCGCCGTGCTTGGCGCCCTGCTCCTCGCCGCGGCCGCCTGTAGCCGGAAAACGGCGCTGGAGGAGGTCGCGATCGGGCTCGGCGCCCAGGCGCAGTCCCCGACCAACGTCTCGACGAAGCAGGGCGCGGAGCTGGCGGTCGCGCGGCTGAACGAGCAGCGTCCGCGCGGCGCGCCTCCCTTCGTGCTCCGCACCGCTCCCGGCGGGCTGGCGACCGCGATCCCGATCGCCACCGCGCTCCGCGACGACCCCTCGGTGGTCGGCGTCGTCGGTCATACCGACAGCCGCAGCTCCCTCGAGTCGGCGCCGGTCTACGAGGACGCGGAGCACGGGGGCGCCAACGCGGTCGTCGCCGTCTCGCCGGTGAGCACGAGCATCCTGCTCAGCGGCCGCAGTCGCTGGGTCTTTCGCGTCTGCCCGAACGACACCGTGAACAGCCGCGCGGCGGCGCGCTTCGCGCTCGACTCGCTGCACTCGCGCAGCGCGACGATGATGTACCGCAACGACATCTACGGCGTCGGCTGGTCGCGCGCCTTCAGCGCGATCTACGAGAAGGAGGGCGGGAAGGTGGTCGGCCGCGCGCCGCACCTCGCGCACATGACGGAGTGGGAGGCGTATGCGGGGCTCATCCGCAAACAGGCGCCCGACCTGATCCTCTTCCCCGGCGGCCCCGACGACGCCGAGACGCTGATCCGCGACCTCCGGGCGTTAGGCGTCTCCCCGGCGATGATCGGCGGCGATGGCTTCTCGACGATGGAGGAGCACGCGAAGGAGTTCGCCGGCGTCTACTACATCTCCTTCTTCCTGCCGACGCGGCCGCCCAACGAGCAGGCGCGCGCCTTCGTCGCCGAGTTCACGCGCCGCTACCACCAGCCCCCCGATCAGCGTGCCGCGCTCGCCTACGATGCGACGATGCTCATCGGGCGCGCGGTGATGGCGGTCGGTCCCGACCGCGCGAAGATCCGCGACTACATCGCCGAGGTCGGCGGCGCGCGGCCGCCGATGATCGGCGTCACCGGCCCCATCGCCTTCGACGCGAAGCACGACGTGGTCGGGAAACCGGTGATCATCGCCCGCGTCGGAGGCGCCTGATGAGGCGCCTGATGCGCGCGCGCTTCCGCCTGACGACCATCCGCTCGACGCTCTGGGCGGGCTTCGCCGCCACGATCCTCCTCCTCACCGCGGCCGGCGCGAGCGGCGTGCTCTCGCTCCGGCGGACCGCCACGCGCAGCGAGCGCGAGGTGTCCGAGCTCTACCGCGAGCTCTCCGAGGTGCAGCAGGTGGTGGACGGGATCACGCGCGAGATGGTGATCGGGATGCAGTACTTGAAGACGGGCGCCGACGTCGACCGGGCGCGCTACGAGACCGCGGTCGAGCGGGCGAACGCGCTGCGCGCCGCGGCGATGTCCCTCCGCGCCCTCACCGCCGACGAGCGGCAGCATCTCGAGTCGATCGGGCAGTATCAGGCCTCGCTCGAGGTCGCGGTCGCGGTCGCCCGCGCCTACGACGAGACGGGCCGTTCCGCGGACGCGACCCGCGTGCTCCGCACCGCGACGAACGACATCGAGAAGATCGAGGAGGCGTTCGCGACGATTCGCACGGGCGCGGCGGCGCGCACCGCCGAGCGCGCGGCGCGGCTCGAGGCGACGGTGACGCGCAACCAGCTCTTCCTCGTCGGCTCGCTCGCGCTCGCGGTCATGCTCGCGATGATCTTCGTGCAGCGGACGCTGCGCGCCGTCACCGGGCCCCTCGGCGAGATCGGCCTGGACATGGACGCGATCGGCAACGGCGACCTGCGGCTCACCGCGCGCGCCGGGAAAGCGGAGGCGGGCGCCACGGAGTATGCGCAGCTATCGCAGGCGCTCATCCGCGCGCGCGACCGCCTGCGCTCGCTCCTCGAGCGCGTCCAGGGGGAGGCGGAGCTCGTCAACCGCGCCGCTGGACTGCTCGCGACGACCGCGTCGAGCACCTCGGACGCGACGCAGCACGTCAACGTCGCGGTGAGCGACATGGCGCGCACCGCGGCGAGCCAGCTCGAGGTGCTCACCGATGCCACCGACGCGATCCGCCAGCTCGCCGAAGAGGGCGCGGCGATCGGCGAGGCCGCCGGCGAGAGCGAGACCGCGGGGCGCGACATCCGCACCACCGCCGACGCGACCCGAGCCGGCATCGCCGAAGCCGTAACGACGCTGCTCGGCGCGCGAGAGGTCGTCGACGTCTCGGCACGCGAGATCGCCGGACTCCGCGACGCGACGGCGCTCATCGACCGATTCGTGGCGGTGATCTCCGATATCGCCGTGCAGACGAACCTCCTCGCGCTCAACGCGGCGATCGAGGCGGCGCGCGCGGGCGAGGCGGGGCACGGCTTCGCCGTCGTCGCCGAGGAGGTGCGCACCCTCGCCGACCAGAGCGCGAAGGCGGCACGGGACGTGACCGACAACGTCCGCCGGATCCGCGAGCGCGTCGCCAGCGCGTCGGCCGCGGTCGAGGCGGGGACGCAGCGGATGAAGAACGTCGAGGCGGTGGCCACGGGCGCGTCCGCCGCGCTCTCGAAGATCGAGAGCGCGGTGGAGCGCGTGACCGTCGCGAGTACGCGCGTCACCCGCGCCGTCGAGGCGAACCAGGCCGCGCTGATCGCCGTGCGCGGCGCGATCATGGGCGCGAAGGAGACCGCGGAAGGGAACGCCGCCGGCTCCCAGCAAGTCGCCGCCGCCGTGGAGCAGACCTCGTCGTCCGTCCAGGAAGTGAGCGTCACCGCCGCGGAGCTGCAGACGGCCGCCGAGCGGGTGCGGGCGATGGTGCTCGAGTTCAGGACTTAGAAGGGGTCAGGGGCCAGGCGGAAGGCACCGCGGCAACTGCAGTCAACGCCGTTCCTCACGCCTGGCCCCTGACCCCTCTAAGTCTGTCGCGCCACCCCCGCGCTCGCCCGCCGCGGCGCGGTCATCGCTTCCGGATTCAGGATCCGGTCGAGCTGCTCGCGCGTGAGCAGCCCGCGGTCCATCACGATGTCGTAGACCCCGCGGCCCGTCTCGAGCGCCGTCTTCGCGACCTCCGTCGCGCGCTCGTAGCCGATCGCCGGGACGAGCGCGGTGACGATCCCGATCGAGTGCTCGACGAACCAGCGCATCCGGTCCGCGTTCGCGGTGATGCCGACGACGCAGCGCTCGCGGAGGACGATGCACGCGTTGCGCATCGCGCCGATCGAGTAGAGCAGACGGAAGGCGATCACCGGCTCGAAGACGTTGAGCTGGAGCTGCCCCGCCTCGGCGGCCATCGTCACCGTGATGTCGGCACCGATCACGTCGAAGCAGACCTGGTTCACCACCTCCGGGATCACCGGGTTGACCTTCCCCGGCATGATCGACGACCCGGGCTGCATCGGCGGCAGGTTGATCTCGCCCAGGCCGGCGCGCGGCCCGCTCGCGAGCAGTCGCAGGTCGTTGCAGATCTTCGAGAGCTTCACCGCGCACCGCTTGAGCACTCCGGAGAGCTGGACGAACACGCCGGTGTCCATCGTCGCCTCGACCAGGTCGGGCGCGGTGATCAATGGCAGTCCGGTGACGGCGCTGAGATGGCGGCGCACCGCGTCGGCGTACCCCGGCGGCGCGTTGATCCCCGTCCCGATCGCCGTCGCGCCCATGTTGATCTCGCGGATCAGCGCCTGCACCTCCTCGAGCCGCTCGACGTCCTCCAGCAGCGTGTGGCCGAACGCGGTGAACTCCTGGCCGAGCGTCATCGGCACCGCGTCCTGCAGCTGCGTGCGTCCCATCTTGATCAGCGGCGCGAACTCATCGCCTCGCTCGAGGAACGCGGCGGCGAGATCCTTGATCGCCTCGCGCAGCAGCTCGAGCGTCGAGTGCAGGGCGAGCTTCACCGCCGTCGGATAGACGTCGTTGGTGCTCTGGCTGAGGTTCACGTGGTTGTTCGGGTGCACCGCCTGATAGCTGCCGCGGCGCTTGCCCGCGAGCTCGAGGGCGCGGTTCGCGATCACCTCGTTCGCGTTCATGTTCGTCGACGTCCCCGCGCCGCCCTGGATCATGTCGACGAGGAAGTGCTCGTGATGGCGCCCCGCGCGCACCTCGCGTGCCGCGCGCACGATGAGCGAGCCGACGTCCTTCGGCAGCAGGCCGAGCTCCTCGTTCGCCAGCGCGGCGGCCTCCTTCACCGCCGCCAGCGCCTCGATGAGCGCTGGAAACTCGCGCAGCGGGGTGCCGGTGATCGCGAAGTTCTCGAGGGCGCGCAGCGTCTGCACGCCGTACAGCGCCTCGTCGGGCACCTCGCGCTCGCCGAGCAGGTCGTGCTCGACGCGGGTCGCCGACCCGGCGAATCCCATCGGCCGCCCGCGGCCGACGAGCGTCGCGTCCGCGCTGCGCAGCCGCTGCGAGATGGAGCGTGCGGCGCGCGAGACGAGCGACGCGTAGAGCTGGGGCCGCTCGGCGATCATCGACTTCACCTGCTCGGCGGTCATGACGAACAGCTCGGCGCGCTCGAGGATGCGCGCGGTGGTCCCGTGCGGTGACTCGTCGAGGAGGATCCCCTCGCCGAGCACCTCGCCGGCGCCGAGGGTGACGAGGCGCGCGACGCGCCCGCTCCCATCGTCCTTCTCGATCGCGACGCTCCCCGACGCGACGATCGCGAAGAGCCGGCGCGGCTCGCCTTCGCGGAAGACGATGTCGTTGACGTCGCGCGTCTCCGCGGTCATCCGCGCGACGAGGTAGTCGGCGTCGGCCGGGGAGAGTCCGCGGAGGAAGGCGGTGGTGTCGAGGATGTCGGCGAGGGCGGCGCTGGTGCTCATTCGAGCAAGCTACATGGCGGCTTCTGCGGGAGGCAACGGCGTGCGGCTGCTGCTCGACGCGATGCGCCGCGCCGGATATTCTCGCCCGGCGGGCCAAGGATCATCCGCGGCCTCGGCTGGATGCAACAGGGAGCAGTGGAGGCCGGGGGAGGCGTTCGCAGGAGCGATAGCTCACCACGAGAATACCTCCCGCAGCTCCACGGCTCCCTGTTATTCACCGCCGAGCAACATCCGCCGCGCCGCGTGACGAGCCCCGCGATCGATCTTGCCCCGCTCCGGCCGCGCGCGCAGACTCACCCCAACCTCTCGCCATCGGAGCAACCGTGTCCATCTCTCGTCGCGACTTCCTCGGCGCCGGCGCGACCGTCGCCGCCGGGCTCACCCTCGGCCGCCCCGCGTCGGCGCAGCCCGTCATCACGGTCGTCGAGCGCGCGGCGCCGGCCGCGGCGGCCAACCGGCCGATCATCGTCTCCTCGGCGAACGGGCTGCGCGGGGTCGCGCGGGCGTACGAGATGATCGCGAAGGGCGCCGACCCACTCGACGCGGCGATCGCCGGGGTGAACATCCAGGAGCTCGACCCGACCGACCAGTCGGTGGGGCTGGGCGGGCTGCCTAACGAGGACGGCGTCGTCCAGCTCGACGCGAGCTGCATGCACGGGCCATCGAAGCGCGCCGGCGCGGTGGCGGCGATCGAGGGGATCGCGACGCCCTCGCTCGTCGCGAAGGCCGTGATGGACTACACCGACCACATCATGCTCGTCGGCGAGGGAGCGAAGCGCTTCGCCCTCGAGATGGGCTTCAAGGAGCAGAACCTGCTGACCGAGCAGAGCCGGCAGGACTGGATGCGCTGGAAGCGCAAGCTGAACCCCGACGACAACTGGATCGAGCCGCCGGCCGGGGACTCCGCGGCGACGCGCGGAGCGAGCGCGGAGAAGCTGCGCTACGACGCCGACGGGGTGCCGCATACCTACGGAACGATCAACATGTGCGCGGTCGACGCGAAGGGCGACATCGGCTCGGTGACGACGACGAGCGGGCTGTCGTGGAAGATCCCGGGTCGCGTCGGCGACAGCCCGATCATCGGCGCGGGCCAGTACTGCGACAACGAGGTCGGCGCCGCCGGCTCGACGGGACGCGGCGAGGCGAACATCAAGGTGTGCGGCGCCTTCCTCGCCGTGGAGTTCATGCGCCAGGGGATGTCGCCCGCGGACGCGCTCGTGAAGGTGATGCAGCGCGTGATCGCGATGACCGAGCCTCGCCTGCTCGACGAGCGCGGTCGCCCGTACTTCGACCTCAACTACTACGCGGTCACGAAGGACGGACGCTACGCCGGTGCGGCGGCCTACGAGGGCAGCAGCTTCGCCGTCGCCGACGCGAAGGGCGCGCGGCTGGAACCGTGCGTCTACCTCTACAAGCGCAGCGAGCGTCCGACGAAGCGGCCGATCAGCGGGACGATGATCAAGCCTTGAAGGGCGACTCGTGATTCGTGGTACGTGAAACGGAACGGCGGGGGGTGAGGTGTGAGGTTTCGTGACTCGTGCGGCGTGAAACGGAACTGCGGGCGGTGAGGTGTGTGGATGAGTGAAGAGTGACTCGTGACGGGCGTTCGCGGGGGGTCAGTTGGGACGTGGGAGTGGGCGGGGGCGGGTGCGGCCGGACTTGATCATCGTGAGGAGCAGGCGAGTGATGCTCGCGAGGAGCTCGAGTCGTGGGGTGAGCGTCTCGTCGCCGATCGCGGTGGTGAGGGAGAGGTACCACGACTTGCACTCGGTCGTGGAGCCGAGGGCGTACTCGTAGAAGCGGACCCGATCGGCGGCGGAGAGGCGCGCGTAGCCTTCCGCGATGTTCGCGCCGATGGAGGCAGCGGCGCGACACAGTTGGCCGAGCTGCCCGGCGAATCGCGAGTCTTGTGCGAGCTCACCCGCGTCTTCAGCCGCGCACCGAGCGAGATAGCTCGCCAACCGGAACGCCTGCACCCGCCACACCGCGTCCCCCTTCAGCACCGCTGGCACCGTCGCTTCCCACTCGTCGTAGCTCATGCGCCCAACGTGTGACGCGAGCCACCACCCCGCATCACCGATCGCTGTCACCTCGTACCTCATCCCCGCATCAGCGCCTGAGAACGCCCGTCACGAGTCACTCCCCACTCACCCACACACCTCACCCATTGCACTTCCGTTTCACGGAACACGAGTCACGAAGCCTCACACCTCACCGCCCGTAGAGTAGTGACACCTCACCCCCCGCAGTTCCCTTTCATTAATCACTCGTCACGAAACACCTGTCATAACTCGCCGATACTAGGAGGCGATGTCGACTCCTCTTCTCTTCGCCCCACCCGCCGGCGCCGCTGATCTCGCGCGGGCCCATCGCGAGCTCCACACCACCACTCAGCTCCTCCGGACGCTCGTCCACGCCTCGCCGCTCGCCATCGTCGCGATCGACGGCGAGCAGAACGTGCTGAGCTGGAACCACGCCGCCGAGCAGCTCTTCGGCTGGCGCGAGCACGAGGTGCTCGGCCGGCCGGCGCCTAACGTGCCGCCGGAGGCGCAGGACGAGTTCCAGCGGCAGTTCGCCGACGTCATGCGCGGCGCGGCGTTCACCGGCTGCCGCGCCCTCCGCCGGCGGAAGGACGGCGCCCCGCTCGACATCTCGCTCTCCGCGGCGCCCCTCCGCGACGACGGGAATGCGGTCGTCGGGATCATGATGATCATCGCCGACATCACCGAGCGCATGCAGCTCGAGGAGCAGCTCCGCCAGGCGCAGAAGATGGAGGCCGTCGGCCGCCTCGCAGGGGGGATCGCCCATGACTTCAACAACCTCCTCACCGTCATCCGCTGCCACGCCGACCTCCTCCACGCCTCCCTCGACGCCGACGATCCGCGCCGCGAGGACGCGGTCGAGGTCATGCACACCGCCGACCGCGCGTCGAGCCTGACCCGGCAGCTCCTCGCCTTCAGCCGCAAGCAGGTCCTCCAGCCGCGGATCATCGACCTCAACGTCGTCATCACCGACATGGAGCGGATGCTCCGCCGGCTCATCGACGCGACCGTCGAGCTGGTGACGATCCCCGCGCCCGCGCTCGGCCACGTCCGCGCCGACCCCGGACAGCTCGAGCAGGTGCTCGTCAACCTCGCCCTCAACGCGCGCGACGCGATGCCCCGCGGCGGCTCGATCATCATCGAGACCGCGAACGTCGCCTTCAGCGCCCCGAGGGCCCATCCCCACGGCGTCGTCCGCGCCGGCGAGTACGTCATGCTCTCCATCACGGACAACGGCCGCGGCATGACGGCCGAAGCGCAGGCCCACTGCTTCGAGCCCTTCTTCACGACGAAGGAGCAGGGCAAGGGCACGGGGCTCGGCCTCTCGACCGTCTACGGCATCGTGAGGCAGAGCGGGGGACACGTCACCTTCCGCACCGAGCTCGGAAAGGGGACGACCTTCACGGTCTACCTTCCGCGCCTCGCGACGGGGACGCCCATCGGCATGCCGGCGATCGGGAGCGACGTCCTCCCGCGCGGGACGGAGACCATCCTCGTGGTCGAGGACGAAAGCGCGGTGCGCTCGCTCGTGAAGCGGCTCCTCGAGCGTCAGGGCTATCAGGTGCTCACCGCGCGCCACGGCGCCGACGCGCTCGCGCTCCGCGAGCGGCACGAAGGCCCGATCCATCTTCTGCTCACCGACATGGTGATGCCCGAGATGGGCGGAAGCGAGCTCGCCGAGCGGCTGCAGGCGACCTCACCGCAGCTGCGCGCGCTCTACATGTCCGGCTACACGGCCGGCACCAACGAGCACCACGAGATCATCGCTCCACGCTCGGCGTTCCTGGCGAAGCCGTTCAGCGCGGAAGAGCTGGTGCGCCGGGTGAGGGCGGCGCTCGGCGGGTGAACGAAGGGGCCAGGGGCCAGGCGTGAGGAACGGCGTTGACTGCAGTTGACGCGGTGCCTGACGCCTGGCCCCTGGCCCCCGGCTAGCGCCCGACCAGCTCCTCTTCCTCGACAGCGGCGGCAACCGACGGCACCCCGGGCAGGCCCGCCGGCGGGGCGGCGACGTCGCCGAGGCGGAACGCGGAGACGAGCCGCGACAGCTCGTCCGCCGAGCGGGCGAGACTGCGCGCAACGTCGGCGATCTCCGCGGTGCTCGCGCTCTGCTCCTCGCTCGACGCGGCCACCTCCTCCATCGACGCGGCGAAGCTCTCCGTCGTCTTCGACACCGACTCCAGCCGCCTAGTCATCTCGTCGATGAGCGCGTGCGTCTCCGTCGACGCGCTGGAGATCGCGCGCATCCACTCCTCGTTCTCGACGACCGCGGCCTCGATCCGCGAGAAGGTGTCGAGCCCCTCGCGCGTCGCGGTGGAGACCGACGCCACCGCCTCGACCGTCCGGGCGGTCGTCGCCCGCGAGTCGCCGACGCGGGCGAGCACGTCGCGGACGAGCGTCTCGGTGCGCTCCGCGTTCTCGGCGGCCTCGGTCGCGAGCCGGCGCACCTCGCCGGCGACGACCGCGAACCCCTGGCCGTGGACGCCCGCGCGCGCCGCTTCCATCGCCGCGTTCAGCGCGAGCAGCTTCGACTGGCGTGCCATCTTCTGCACGAAGGTGACGAAGGCGCGGATCTCCTCTGACGCCTGGGCGAGCGAGTCCGCGGCGGTCGCGCTCGCCGCGACATCGGCGCTCAGCGTCTCCAGCGCGCTGGCGCTCTCGTCGAGCCGGGCGCGGTTCGCCGTCGCCAGCTCGCGGAGGCTCACGTTCCGCTCGAGCCCTTCCTGCGAGCCGGCGTCGAGCTCCGAGGAGATCGCCACCAGCCGCGTCGCGTCGTTCGAGAACTGCGAGATTGCCTGCGACATCGCCCCCGACTGCTCGCTCAGGTCGCTCGACGTCAGCGCCATCGCCTCGGCGGTCGTCGCCATCGCCCCCGCGCCGCTCGTGATCTCTTCCGCCATCGCCGCCGTCTCGCTCGACGTCGAGCGGAGCGCGGTCGCCAGCCGGCGCAGCTCGCGGATCATCGTTCCCGTCGCCCGCGTCAGCCGGCCGATCTCGTCGTCCGTCGTCGCGACGTCGTCGACGTCCACGGACAGATCCCCCGCCGCGACGCGCTCGGCGGCGATGGCCAGCCGCTCGGTCGGGTGGGTGATGCGGCTCGCGACGAAGCGATCGAGCCAGGCGAGCCCGATGAGCAGCGCGAGCGCGAGCCCGACGGTCGCGATGTTCAGGTACCGCTGGATCCGCCGCGCCTCGACGAGCGCGGTCGCGTCGTCGACGTGCGCGACGACGCGCCACTTGCCGCCGCCGACGGGAATGCTCGCCAGCATGTTCTCGCGGTTGTCCGCGGTGTAGTGCACGACCGTGTCGGCGCTCGCCGCCGCGACGCGCGCGCCGGCGAATGGGCGCATGCGCGGCGTGTCCGACGAGCTCGAGATGACGATGCCGTCCCCGTCGATCAGCTCGACGCGGATGCCCCCGCTCGTGCCCCCGCTGCGGGCGAGGGCGCTGTCGGTGCGCGAGAGGTTGAAGGTCAGCTTCATCACGCCGATCGTCCGCTGCGTCGACGGCTCGCGGATCGCGCCGGCCATCGTCATCACGACCTGCTTCGACCAGTCGTCGAACTCCGCCTCCGCGGGGGTGTGGCCGATCTCGGCGGCGGTCTGCCACCAGCTCTCGTCGCCCTGCATGAAGTCCTGCGTCATGGAGGTGGTGACGATGTTGTGCCCCCACTGATCGGTGACGATCGCCTCGATCGCGCCCACGCTGGAGTTCAGGTCGCCGAGGTAGCGGCGCAGCCGCGGGTCGACGTCGAGCGAGCGGTTCCCGTTGAAGCGCTGCTCGAGCGCCTGGACCGGCTCGCGCTCGAGCCCCATCGACGCGGTGCGCCGTGTCCCCTCGCGCGCCGCGTCGATCGCGGTCGGCGAGGTGAGGAGCATGTCGAGCTCGCGCTGCCGCTCGGTGAGCATGCGATCGACGAACACCGCCGAGCGCTGCGCCGCGTCGCGCACGCGAAGCTCGGCCTCGCGGTGGAAGACGCTGCCGACGCCCGCCGTCCCCGCCCAGGCGAGCCCGCCGAGGACGACGACGATCCCGATCCCGGCGCCGAAGAGGATGCGGCGCCGAAGGGTCCGCCCGCTGCCGCCGTCGTGCGCCGCGGGGGTGGGGATGCCTGCTTCTCTCTCGGTCATGGACGTCGGCTCGCGTGTCCCGCTAGATTCCGTGGTTCATCATGGCAGATCCGACTACGACTCCCTCCCGCCCGGACGCCGAAGCGCCGGGCTACGAGCCCGCCACCGTCGAGCGGAAGTGGCAGGCGCGCTGGGCCGCGAACCGCACCAACTCCCCCGACCTCGCGCGGGGCGAGAAGCCGTTCTACCAGCTCATGATGTTTCCCTATCCGTCCGCGGAGGGGCTGCACATCGGCAACCTCTACGCGTTCACGGGGAATGACATCCATGGACGATTCCAGCGCCTGCAAGGGCACACCGTCTTCGAGCCGATCGGTTATGACGCTTTCGGCATTCACTCGGAGAACTACGCCCTCAAGGTCGGGGTCCACCCGAGCGAGCTGATTCCGCGGAACATCGAGAACTTCCGCCGCCAGCTGCACCGAGCCGGGCTGATGGTCGACTGGAGCCACGAGCTCTCGAC
The DNA here is from genome assembly GCA_013361935.1 of Gemmatimonadaceae bacterium. Lineage (GTDB taxonomy): Bacteria > Gemmatimonadota > Gemmatimonadetes > Gemmatimonadales > Gemmatimonadaceae > JABFXC01. The sequence goes on along the minus strand of JABFXC010000046.1, from coordinate 25,081 downwards.
CACCGACCGCGCGTACTACAAGTGGACGCAGTGGATCTTCCTCCAGCTCTACCATCGCGGCCTCGCCTACAAGAAGCGCGCGGCGGTGAACTGGTGCCCGAGCTGCAAGACGGTGCTCTCCAACGAGCAGGTGGAAGGGGGCTTCTGCGAGCGCTGCGGCTCGAAGGTCGAGCAGCGGCAGCTCGAGCAGTGGTTCTTCCGCATCACCGACTACGCGCCGCGGCTGCTCGCGAACCTCGAGACCATCGACTGGTCGGAGACCACGCGCACCGCGCAGCGGAACTGGATCGGCGCCTCGCAGGGCGCGCGCGTCGGCTTCCGCGTCGTCGACGATGGCGATCGCACCGACGACATCACCGTCTTCACGACGCGCCCGGACACGATCTTCGGCGCGACGTACCTCGTGCTCGCCCCCGAGCATCCGCTGGTCGACGTGATCACGCGTCCCGAGCAGCGCGCCGCGGTGCAGCAGTACCGCGAGCGCACCGCGCGGCAGGACATCATCTCGCGGAAGACCAACAAGGAGAAGACCGGCGCCTTCACCGGCGCGACCGCGATCAACCCGGCCACGGGCTCGGCGATCCCGGTCTGGATCGCCGACTACGTGCTGATGGAGTACGGCACCGGCGCGATCATGGCCGTCCCCGGCCACGACGAGCGCGACTTCGAGTTCGCGACGGCGTTCGCGCTCCCGATCGTCCGCGTGGTCGCCGGTCCGGACGCCACCGCCGCCGCGCCCCTCGAGGTCGCGGAGACGGAGACCGCGGGGGCACGCATCGTCAACTCCGGCGACTTCGACGGGCTCTCCGTCGACGACGCGAACGCGCGCATCGTCGGCTGGCTCGCCGAGCGCGGCGCCGCGGAGCCCGTGACGACGTACCGCCTGCACGACTGGTGCATCTCGCGGCAGCGCTACTGGGGTCCGCCGATCCCGATCATCTACTGCGAGTCGTGCGGGACGGTGCCGGTGCCGGAGAAGGATCTTCCCGTCGAGCTCCCCTACGTCGAGGACGTGAGGCCTGACGATTCGGGGATCTCCCCGCTCGCGCGCCACGAGGAGTGGTACCACGTCGCCTGCCCGCAATGCGGGAAGCAGGCGCGGCGCGAGACCGACGTGTCGGATACGTTCCTCGACAGCGCGTGGTACTTCCTGCGCTACCCGAGCTCCGATCGCGACGACGTCCCCTTCGACGCGGCCCTCACGCGGAAATGGCTGCCGGTGAGCTCGTACATCGGCGGCAACGAGCACGCGGTGCTCCACCTGCTGTACTCGCGCTTCGTGACCATGGTGCTGCACGACGCGGGGCTCGTCCACTTCGAGGAGCCGTTCACGAAGTTCCGCGCCCACGGGCTGATCATCCGCGAGGGCGCGAAGATGTCGAAGTCGCGCGGCAACGTGGTGAACCCCGACCAGTACATGGACGACTGGGGCGCCGACACGGTCCGCACGTACCTCATGTTCCTCGGCCCCTTCGAGGAGGGCGGAGACTTCCGCGACCGGAGCATCTCCGGGGTGCGGCGCTTCCTCGACCGCGTCTGGGCCTCGGTGCACGACGCGCGCACCGACGGCGCGGCCGACGCGGACGTCATGCGCAAGCTTCACCAGACGATCGCCAAGGTCGGCGACGACGTCGCGAAGCTGAGCTACAACACCGCGATCGCGGCGATGATGGAGTACGTCAACGTCCTCCGCGCGCACGAGCGCGTCCCGCACCGCGCCGAGGTCGAGCCGCTGGTCCAGCTGCTCTCCCCCTTCGCGCCGCACGTCGCCGAGGAGCTCTGGGAGACGTTAGGCCACACGGGGTCGATCTTCGACTCGCGCTGGCCCGCCTTCGACGCCGCGCTCGCCGCCGAGAACACGGTGAAGCTCGCCGTGCAGGTGAACGGGAAGCTGCGCGGCACGGTGGACGCGGCGAAGGACGCCGACCAGGGCACGGCGATGAGCCTCGCGATGGCCGATCCGGCGGTGGCGAAGTTCGTCACCGGGGCGCCGAAGAAGGTGATCTTCGTGCCGGGGCGGCTGCTCAACATCGTGGTGTGACGCGGCTGTCCGGGCGCGGGTTCGGAGCGGAAACTCGACGGAGCCGTCACGTGCGTTCGGCGTCCATCCTCGTCGCTCTCCTCCTCGCCGGCTGTTCGCGGACCGGCGAGAACGTGATCGGGACCGTGTCGCGCGCGATGGTGTTTCGCGGCGTCGCGGTCGTCACGACCAGCGGAGCCTATCAGCGCAGCGACGGCCGCGTGGTCGTCGGCGCCTTCGTCCGCAACGCCAGCGCGGACACGGTGGTGGTCGCGTCATGTGCCGCGATTCCGACGCTCTCCCTGGAGCGCCGGACCGGGAGCGCCTGGGAAGTCGCGGACGCGATGTACTGTCTGGCCGTCAACACCGCGGCGCTCGTGCTGGCCCCCGGCGAGACGGTGAACGCGACCGTGTCGTGGCCCGATCCCGGCGCCGGCCGTTTCCGTCTCGGGTTGTACGTCACGACGAAGACGAACGACAACTCGGCTACCATTCATTCTCCCGAGTTCGCTGTCCAGTAGCGATGAGTTGCGTCCGAACGCGTCGCTCATCTTCTTCCTGAACCCTCGCGAGGACGCCATCCGATGGACGACAAGCAGCTCGCCAAGCTCGTGAAGAAGCTCTCCGGCCAGTCGAACAAGCCCAAGCGCCCGCCGAAGAGCTACGACTCGACGATCGACGCCACCAAGCAGCCCGAGCGCCCGACCGACGAGGACGCGCAGGACATCTTCAACATCATGAAGAAGCGGGAATTCTGAGGAGGTTGCCAGTTTCCAGTTTTCAGTTGTCAGTCACTGGCAACTGGCAACTGGCAACTGGCAACCGGCAACCGGCAACTGGCAACCCGCGCCCGGGCTCAGCCGGTCGACCCCACGCCCCCCGCGCGCGACGTCGAGATCCCGACCACTCCCGGCGTCCAGTCGAGCGCCGCGTAGCGCGCGATCACGACCTGGGCGATCCGTTCGCCGTGCTCGATCCGCGCCGGCGCGTCGCCATCATTGCGGAGCATCACCAGCCACTCGTCCGGATAGTCCGCGTCGATCGTCCCCGGCGCGTTAGGCATCGTCAGCCCCTTCCGGAAGGCGATCGAGCTGCGCATCCGAAGCTGCGCCTCGAAGCCTTCGGGGAGCCGCGCGCGGAAGCCCAGCGGGACGATCGCCCGCTCCCCCGGCGCCAGCTCCACGTATGCCGCGCCCGCGCCGCGCGTCGCCTCGCGGTCGACCGCTCCGGCCGCGGTCATGACCTTCGTCGGCCGGCCGATCAGGTACGCGCGCACGTCGTAGCCCGCCGAGTGCTCGGTCGCGCGAGCCGGGACGACCACGTCCGCGTGCAGCCGCTCGAAGATCACCACCTCGCCGCCTCCGTCGTCGCGGCGCGTCACAGCACCTTCCCGACCCACTCGCCCACGTAGTAGCCGACCACGGCGACACCGAGGCCGACGACGAACATGTCGAGCCCGGAGCGGAACACCGACCGCCCCGTGAATACCGAGCGCATCGCGCCGACGAGGAAGTGCGAGGCCATCGAGAGCACGAACGAGATCACGATCGCCGTCGACCCCTCCCACACGAGGAAGGGGAACACCGGGATGAACGCGCCGATCGCCGTCGCGATCCCCGTCAGCCACGCCTCCCGCATCGGCGAGACCTGCTCGGCGCTGATCCCGAGCTCTTCCTGCATCTGCTCGGCGAGCATCCGCCGCGGGTCGGCCATCGCCGCGTTGGCGAGCTCGCGCGCCGTTTCCGGCGCGAGGCCCTTCGTCTCGTAGATGAGCGCCAGCTCGTCGCGCTCGACCTCGGGCATCATCTCGATCTCGTCGCGCTCCATCGCGATCTCGTGCGCGTACACCTCCTGCTCGCTCTTCGCGGCGAGGTATCCGCTCGATCCCATCGAGAGCGCGTCGGCGATCAGCCCCGCGACGCCGGCGACGATCACCGTGTGATGCTGCGTCGTCGTCGACGCGCCGATCACGCCCGCGACGAGGCCGAAGTTCGCGGTGAGGCCGTCGTTGAAACCGTAGACCACATTGCGCAGGAAGCCGCCGCTGTTCACGCGGTGCCACGGCTCCCCCCCGCGCCCGGCGATCTGCGAGAGCGTCGTCGCGTGCTCGGCGCTCTCCCGCGCCAGCGTCAGCGCCTCCCCCTTCCCGGCGACGCCCCCCGGGGTCGCGCGGTGCATCGAGAGGTACGCCTTCACCTCGCGCCCCTCCTCGCGCAGGAGCATCGGGAGGAGGAACCCCGGCCCGAACCACCTGCCTAACGCTGCGAGGATCCGCGCGCGCGCGCTCGGCCGGAAGGCGGCGGGGGCGCGTCCATGGTCGCGCAGGAGGTTCCCCCAGATCTCGACGTGCCGCTGCTCGACCTCGGAGAGCTTGCGGTAGAGCTCCCGCTTCGTCGGGTCGTGCTCCGCCCCGGCGAGCACGTCGTAGAGGAAGGCCGCGTCCGCCTCGTCCTGCCAGTGATGCTCGAATGCGTGCAGGTCCGGCGGGGCCGCGGGGTCGCGAGTCTCGAGTGTCGAAGCCATGGCGGAAAGATAGCGAACAGGGGCCAGGCGGCAGGAACGGCGTCAATCGCCGTCAACGCCGTTCCTCACACCTGGCCCCTGGCCCCGGCCCCCTACTCGCTGGTCCGCCGCCTGACTCTCGCCGCCGCGCGCGCCTTCATGCACCAGCGCTCCAGCTCGTAGTCGGAGATCGACCGCCAGTGCACGGGGAAGGGAGCGATGCGGCAGTTGATCTCGTCGGAGCGGAACGACAGCCAGCCGTTCTCGTAGCCCGGCCGCGTGAGGAGGGAGCTCCACTTCGCGGTGCGCGCCTCGGGGACGATCTCACGAACCGTCCACCGCACGCCGTCGGTGTCGACCAGCACCCGCGCGCGCGAGTCGGGGGTGTAGGGCGTCGTCGCGCGCTGCTCCGCGGCGCGGCTGCCACGCGATGCCAGGGTTGCCGGATCGAATGGGGACATGTTGGACGACGCAGGACGACTGCTCCCGCTGACCGGACGTCCGGCGCGGGATGCGACGATGACTGGGATCACGACCGACTGCTCCGATTGGCCGCACGACGCGACGGTGCACGAACCGCGCCCGTCCAGCCTGGTGGCGGACCGGCGGCGCGACAGGGCTCCAATACTCGGGGCTTCCGGCGCTCCCGTCAACTCCCGATCTGCTCCGCAGCCGAGAAAGGACACATGGAAACCCTCCGGCGGCTACGCGGTGTCTATCGAGCGTCCCCCCCTACCCGACTTTCTTTCGTAGAGGAACCATGCGGAGCATTCCCCTTCTCGCCGCCGCGCTGCTCGCCTCGGCGGCGCCGGCGCAGTCCCAGGATACCAGCTCCAGGGACAAGGACAGGACGCCGGAGCCCGATCGCCGCGTCTGGATCGAGCGCGACATCGCGCCGCGCGCCGTGCGCATCTTCGGCGCCGGCGACATGATGAGCGCACGATCGATGATCGGCGTCTCGACCTCCTCGAGCGGCATTCGCGACACCCTCGGACTGCTCGTCACGAGCATCACCCCGAACGGCCCCGCCGAGAAGGCGGGGATCGTCGAGGGCAACCGCATCGCCGCGATCAACGGCGTCAATCTCCGCCTCAGCGCCGCCGACGCGGGCGAGCCGGACATGCAGGGGATCACGGCTCGCCGGCTCACCCGCGAGCTCGGCAAGATCGATCCCGGGAAGGAAGTCGAGCTCCGGCTCTGGGCCGACGGTCAGTTCAAGACGGTGCGCGTGAAGACCGTCGCCCGCGACAGCCTCCTCCCCGCGCGCTACGCCCGGTCCGGGGACCTCGACGACCGCGCGGTGCTCGGCTTCAGCCTCAGCGCCGGCTCGAAGCGCGACACCATCGGCGTCCTCATCGGATCGCTCACCGAGGACGGCCCCGCCGAGAAGGCCGGGCTCATCGAGGGCGATCGCGTCGTCTCGGTGAACGGCACCGACCTCCGCGTCGCCCGTGAAGACGCCGGCGACGACTGGGCGGGGTCGACGATGGTCAATCGCTTCCAGCGCGTCATGCGCTCCGTGAAGCCGGGCGACAAGGTCCAGCTGCGCGTGTGGAGCGGGGGCCAGACGAAGAACGTGACGATCACCGCGGCGAAGGCGAGCGAGTTGTACAAGTCGGACCGCCGCTTCCGCATCGGCCCGATGTCGATGGGCGCAGGGGACTGGGCCCCGTTCATCGCTCCCGTTCCGGCGATGCCGCCCATGCCTCCCATGCCGGCGATCACGCCGCGCGTCCGCATCAACTCTTTCGACATGGACGACGATGACCTCGATGACGTGAGCGCGAGGATCGACGTCGAGCGCGCGCTCGAGCAAGCCCGCGCCGCCGACGCGGCCGCGGGAGCGCGGGCGCGTGTCTCCACCCGCGCGCTGATGTCGAGCGCCGCCAACCTCGCCGCCGCGGCGCCCGTCGCGGCAGCCGTCTGGTCCGCCGACATGGCGAACATGGAGCGCGAGGCCGCCGAGGCGCGCGGAACGGGCCGGATCGTGATCCCCGGCCTCTCCCTCGCCCCGGTCACGAAGGAGCTCGCCGAATACCTCGGCAAGGGCAGCGAGAACGGCTACCTGGTCCTCGAGTCCAGCGGCAGCTGGGGCGCCCTCCACGCCGGCGACGTCATCATCGCCATCGACGGCTCCTCCATGCAGGACGGCGCGATGCTCAGCACCGAGGGCGCGCACGAGTATCTCGTGCTGCGGAAGGGGCGGAAGACGACGGTGCGGATGTAGCGGTCAGGTGTCAGGGGCCAGGCGGAAGGGACCGCGGTTGCCGCCGTTCCTTCCGCCTGGCCCCTGGCCCCGGTCCCCCCGTTCACATCGCCGGTCCGAGCAGCACCGCGTTCAGCACCAGCCGATCGAGCGCGCGCCACCAGCCGCGGAACATCGGGTCGTTGGCGAAGAGCACCAGATGTCCGTCGCCGATCGGCTCCTCGATGAGGAAAGCCGTTCCGCGCAGCAGGCGCTCGGTGTTGTTCGGCCAGACGAAGCCGGCGCGGTAGAGCTTTCCCGTCTTCGGGAAGACGCCGACGTTCGCGCCCTCCTTCGACAGCTTGAAGAAGCTGCTCCCCGACATCATCACCGTGATCTGCGGCTGCTCGTAGCCCTGCGTCAGCCAGTGGGTGCGGTCGAGCGCGACGTCGAAGTGGCTCCCCGCCAGCTCGACCGGCGAGGCGTTGGTCGCCGAGGGACTCGTCGTCGCGAGCAGGTCGTCCTGTGCCTGCGAGCGGTCGCTCGTCTTCTCGCGCCCGCGCGCCTTCGCCGCGGCCGTGTCGGTCGTGGCGCCGGGGATGCCGGTCGTGTCGCGCTCCGCGCCCGCGCCGACGAGCCGCGAGCTGGTGAGGTTGACGTTCTCGCGCGCCGCCCACTCCGACGCGCCGCCCATGGTGATCAGCGTCCCGCCCGCCTGCATCCAGGCGCGCAGCCGGTCGGCGCCCTCCTTGCCTAACGCGCCGTTCAGCGCCCCGCCCGATGCGTCGGGGATGATGATCACGTTGAACGCCGAGAGGTCGCCCGACGCCAGCCAGCGCACCGCGACGGGGGTGAACCGGATCCCGTACCGCCGCTCGAGCGACCACCAGATCGCGCCGTAGCTCGTCTGGCTCACGCCGTCGCCGCCGACGAGCGCGATCCGCGGCGCCTTCAGCTCGGCGATCATCTCCGAGCCGATCCCGTACTGCGCGCTCGCGCTGAACGCGCTGTTCACGCCGGTGACCTCGACGCCGCTCTCCCGCGCCAGCGCGTCGATCCGCGCCGGCAGCGTGCTGTCGTTGCGCGCCACCCGCACGATGTACGTTCCGCGCGGCCAGCTCTTTCCGTCCGCCTCGACGGGCCGCGTCGCCGAGCTCACGCGATAGCCCTCGATCAGGAGCTGATACGCGAGGCGCGCCGACCCGTTGCGCTCCGCGCTGAACAGATACGCCGACTGCGGACGGCGCGCGACGCCGCCGGCGATCCCGCTCGCGATGTCCACCGGAAGGAGCTCGCCGCCGACGAGACGCGCCGAGGTCTGCGCCTGCGGAAGCGCGGGCTCCTCGGCCGGGAGCTGGAGCAGGTCGCCATCGACGCCCGCCACGTCCTCCGTCCAGTATGCCTCGACGCCGAAGGTCACCGGAAGCGACCAGGCCGTGACGTCGTAGAACTCGTAGCCCTCGCGCGGCGCGTTCGCGCCGCGTCGGATGTTGCGCTGATAGCGGGCGAGCTGCGCGCGCACGAAGGTCGAGTCGAACCCCGCGTTCGGCTCGAGGACGGCCTTCGCGACGCGGCCCTGCGGCTGCGCGAGGTCGATCACGTACGCGCCGGCGTCGAAGCGGCGGGAGCTCACCGCGTCGTCGGCGTAGGCGTGCGCGCGCGCGGAGCCGAACCCCGACTTCGCCCGCCGCACCTCGATGCCGCCGCGCAGGAGCGTCGCGACCAGCTCCGCCGCCCGCCCCGGATCGCTTCCCGGAACGAGCACCACGCGCTTCATCGCTTCCGTTCGACCCGCCGCGATCGCGCCCTGCCGGAAGGCCAGATAGTCCCGTACCCGCTCGGCGTGATGCTCGGCCGTCGTCTGGATCGTCGCGAGCGCGGTGGTGAAGTGCTTCGCGATCCCGTCGCGAAAGGAGACGATCGAGCCGTCCTCGCGCCGCCAGAGGATCCCCTTCCACCCGCCGCCGTCGGTCTCGTACGTCATCCCGATCGCGCCGTTCAGCGAGGGCCAGCTGTCCCAGTAGAAGGGCCCGAAGAAGTCGAAGATGTCGCGCGAGTAGTACATCCACCCGTAGCGGTCGAAGGCGCTCGCGTTCGCGCGCCCGAAGATCTCCATCCAGCGGACGAAGCTCTGGTCGAAGTTCTGGTTGAGCTGCGCGGCGGTCGGCGGGAAGAAGTACGTCGTCACCTGCCCGTGCTGGTCGATCGCGACCATCGGATGCCAGCGGAGCATCGCGCGGACGAGCGTCTGTGCCTCGCGCTGCGTCGTCGTCATCACGTCGCGGTTCATGTCGAACCGGTAGTGATTGAAGCGGCCCTGGATGCTCCACGGCTCGTCCTTCTCCATCGAGAAGGTGTCCGGCGTGCGGACGCCGATGGAGTTGTACCAGACGGTGAATCGCTCGTGGCCATCGGGATTCGTGCTCGGGTTCAGCACGACGACCGTGTTCTTCAGCATGTCGAGCGTCGCCGGCTCCTCGCTCGCCGCGAGCTGATACAGCGTCTGCATCCCCGCCTCGAACCCCGGCGACTCGTTGCCGTGCACGCTCTCGTTGACCATCACCACCGCCGGCGTCCGCGCGGCGATCGCGTCGAGCTCGGCCTGCGACGCGCCGCGCGGGTCGGCGAGCCGGTCGAGATCGGCGCGGATCGCGTCGAGCCGGGCGATGTTCTCGGGCGAGGAGACGATGTACAGCCGCATCGTCCGCCGCTCGTAGCTCGACCCGATCGCCTCCACGTGCACGCGATCCTTCGCCGCGTCGGCGATCGCGAGGAGCGTCTTCTCCTGCAGCGCGAACTGCGTGTTCATCTCTCCGACGTCGTAGCCGAGGATCTGCTCGGGACGCGGGATGCCGGCGCGGTACGGCCCGCGCGAGTAGAAGGAGAAGGCGCGGTCGTCGCGGACCGAGTCCGTGGCGAGGCGCTGGCCGGGAAGCGGAACGGTCGCGAAAAGCGACGCGAGCAGAGCGAACGGAAGAAGACGCATGTGATGCGGTTGAGGGTCGCGGGAAAGTGCGAGCGGTGCGGAGCGGGGTCAACACCGACGCGACCATCACTCGCCCCGACGCCCCGACGTTAGGCGCGGCCGGCGTCGAGATGCACCTGCTGCCCGCCGGCAGCTCCTACGAGCCGACCGCCGGGAGCGCCGTCCAGCCCCCTCGCTCAGCTCGCGGCCTGGCACAACCGCGAACGCCGATCGAACGGATCCGGCGGATCGCCGCGGATCTTCCCGCCGCTTGCTCGGCGATTGAATAACAGGGAGCCGGGGAGCTTTGAGAGGTGCTCTCGTGTGGACCGATAGCCCCTGCGAACTCCTCCCCGGCCTCCCCGGCTCCCTGTTATAACCGCCGCGCGCCGTTCACCGAGCCTCAGAACTCCAGCTGCGTCCCCAGCTCCACCACCCGGTTCGGCGGGATGTTGAAGAACTCGGTCGCCGAGCGCGCGTTGCGTGACATGAGCACGAACAGCTTCTTCCGCCACTTCCACATCCCGCCCTTGTTCCGCGGGATCAGCCGCTCGCGCCCGAGGTAGAAGCTCGTCTCCTGCGGCTTCGCCTGCAGCCCCGCCTCGGCGGCGCAGTGCAGGATGTCCTCGACGTCCGGCGACTCCATGAAGCCGTAGCGCGCTCTCAGCCGGAAGAAGCCGTGGCCCAGCTCCTCGAGCGTGACCCGGTCCCGCTGCGGAACATCCGGTACCTCCTCGGCCGTCACCGACATCAACAGCACTTGCTGGTGCAGCACCTTGTTGTGCTTCAGGTGGTGCAGCAGCACGACCGGCGCCCCGTCCGCGGAGGACGTCATGAACACCGCCGTACCCGGCACGCGCGGCGGACGCCGCCGCTCCACGTCCTCGAGGAAGAGGTTGAGAGGCAGCGAGCCACGCTGCAGCATCTCGCCGAGCAGCGCGCGGCCGCGCTTCCAGGTGCTCATCAGCGTGAAGATCACGAGCGCGATCACCAGCGGCACCCAGCCGCCGTGTTCCACCTTGATCACGTTCGCGAGCAGGAACGCGAGATCGACGAGCAGGAAGACCCCCGTCAGCGCCGCCACCGAGAGCCGCGACCAGCCGAAACGCGAGCGGGCGACCACCGCGAACAGGATCGTCGTGATCGCCATCGTTCCCGTTACCGCGATCCCGTAGGCGGCCGCCAGTGCGCCCGAGCTTCGGAAGGCCAGGACGAGGACGAGGCACCCGACCATCAATGCCCAGTTCACCTCGGGGATGTAGACCTGCCCCGCTTCCTTCCGCGACGTGTGGATGATCTGCACGCGCGGCGAGTAGCCGAGCTGCACGCTCTGCTGCGTCAGCGAGAATGCCCCGGAGATCAGCGCCTGCGACGCGATGATCGCCGCGAGCGTCGCGAGCACGACCATCGGGATCAGCAGCGGCTGCGGCACGAGCCCCCAGAACGGGTGGCTTCCCTGTGCGCCCGGGTTCCGCAGGACGAGCGCTCCCTGCCCGAAGTAGTTCAGTAGCAGACAGGGGAGCGCGACCGCGAACCACGCCAGCCGGATGGGCCGCTTTCCGAAGTGGCCCATGTCCGCGTACAGTGCCTCGGCGCCGGTCACGGCGAGCACGACCGCGCCCAGCACGAAGAACGCGCGCAGGTTGTGCTCGAAGAAGAAGCCGATCGCGTGACCCGGCCAGAGCGCGCTCAGGATTCCCGGATAGCTCGCGACCTCGCGCGCCCCGAGCACCGCGATCGACACGAACCACACGAGCATCACGGGTCCGAACGTCACTCCCACTCGCGCCGTACCCAGCTTCTGCAGCATGAAGAGGCCGAAGAGGATCACGAGCGTCAGCGGCACCACCCAGTGTGCGAAGGCCGGCGTTGCCACCTCGATTCCTTCCACCGCCGAGAGCACCGACACCGCGGGGGTGATGATCCCGTCGCCATAGAGCAGCGCGGCGCCGAAGAGGCCGAGCATGATCAGCGTCGTCCGGATGCGCGAATCGGCGGTGCGATGCGTCCGCTGCAGCAGCAGCGCGAGGAGCGCGAGAATGCCACCCTCGCCGCGGTTGTCGGCGCGCATGATGAAGACGATGTACTTCACGCTCACCACGAAGAGCAACGACCAGACGATGAGCGAGAGGACGCCGAGCACGTTGCTGCGGGTGGGCGTCAGCCCGTACTCCGGCTTGAAGCACTCGCGCAGCGCGTAGAGCGGGCTGGTCCCGATGTCGCCGTAGACGACGCCGAGCGCGGTGAGGCCGAGGAGCGCCAGCTTCTTGCCGCGTGGTCGCTTTACCGCGTGCTCGGCCGGCGTGTACACCGGATGGCCCATCGTGCTCGTCGGGGCCGGAGTCGCTGGTGCCGCGGGCGCGTCAGCCGAAGGTGTTACGGTTACCGGATCGGTCAATTTCTTCGCCGCAGGATCCGACGCGCGTCGGGCGGGCTCTGCGCTCATGGAGGACGCTTCATGGTAAAGCAAACGCGCGGAAGGACGTACGCGCCACCAGTGGTGGCATAGCGTAGGCCGTGCCGCGCCGGGAGAAATCTACCGCGTCCCGGGGCCCGGTGTAGCCCCGAGCGGCCCGCCGTCCCCACTGGCGCGCACGCGGGGACCCGTCTAGAGGAGCCGCCCGCCCCGCAACCGCCTTCTCATCGCGGGTTCACCATCGCGTAATCCTCGCGCAACAGCCGATTAATCGCTCCGTCGTACCCTCCCGGTGAGACGTCCACGGTCACACTCATGAGGGAGGGGACGATGTTCGCGACACTGCTCGAGACGAAGGCGAAGCGCGAGCGGAGGGGATGGGGAACCGCGGTCAGCGTCGCCGCGCACGGCGCGATCGTGCTGCTGCTGGTCGTCGCGACGCGGATGGATGCGCGGCCGACGCCGCCGCGCCGGCCAGGGGACGGGCCCGTCATCTGGACGCAGACTCCAGTCGATCCCGCGCGCGGTGGGCGCACGCGCTCCGGTGGCGGCCCGACCCGAACCGACGATGGAGGGTTCTCGATTCCACATCCGCATCTCCCCGGCACGAGCGTCGACATCGCGACGCCGGGTCCGTCATTCTCCCTCCCCGGCGAAAGCGACATCCTGAGCGACATCGCCGGCGGCGGCGGCGCGGCGGGCGGCGGGGCGGGGGATGGGGGCAGCGGGATCGCCAGCGACCTGACGGTGGACGAGCGGGTCGGGATCCTCACCGAGCGACGCCCGCGCTACCCGGAGGCGCTCCGCGCCGCGCGAGTGACGGGCCTCGTCACCGTGCGGTTCGTCGTCGACACCTCCGGTCGCGCCGACATGCGCTCCCTCGTCGTGGTGGAATCGCCGAACGACCAGCTCACCGACGCCGTGCGCGCGGCCCTGCGCGGGACCCGCTTCACCCCCGGCCGCGTCCGCGGCCGCGCGGTGCCGACGCTCGTTCAGCGGTCCTTCCGCTTCGAGCTGGAAGGTGCACGATGACCCCGAGGCTCGCCACCGAACCGAACGTCACGCCGATGATCGACGTGATGCTCGTGCTGCTGATCATCTTTCTCGTCGCGCTCCCGGCGGCCGACCGATCGATCGACGCGCAGCTCCCGCAGAAGACCGGCGGTGGGGAGGGAAGCCAGATCGCCCTCACCGTGCGCGGCGAGGGCGACTTCGAGCTGAACGGAGAGCCGATCCCCGACGAGCGCGCGCTCGGCATGCGGTTGCGCGAAGTCTACGCCAGGCGCCCCGACAAGGTGCTTTTCGTCGGCGCCGCTCGGGGCGTGCGATACGAGCGGGTGATCGTCGCGATGGACAGCGCGCGCGGAGCAGGCGTCGCCGTCATCGGCATCAAGCCCCGCCGTTAGGCGCGCCTACTCCCGCCCTCCACGAACCGCCGCACGGTCGTCCCGCTCGCGGCGGTCGTGGTCGGCGCGCATCCGCGCGAACTTCTCGCGCTGCGACGCGTCGAGCACTGCCTCGATCCGCTTCGTCGTCGAGTCGCTCACCGCCTGCACCTGCGGCTTCACCGGCGCCATCACCGAGTCCAGCGAGGCGCGCTTCCGGTCGAGGATCGCCTCCACCTGCGCCCGCTGCTCGGCGCTCAGCCCGAGCTTCTCGGCGAAGCGCTTCCGCATCTCGACGCGCGTGTAGTAGCTCGCGCACGCTTCGTCGTGCCCGAACATCCGGTCGGCGGTGAATCCCAGCACGCCCCCCACCAGCAGCGCGCCGAGGATGAACGCAAGCGCCAGGCTCTTCGTGGATCGCGGAGTCGACATCAGCGCTCGAGCAGCAGGTGAAGGGTGGTCGCGTTCTCGTTCGCCGGCGCCGAGATCGCGTCGCTCGCCGGATACTGCTCCTCGGCCACCGCGCCGTACGCGATCGCCGACTCCCGCTCGTTCAGCCGCGTCAGCAGCAGCGTCGCCGCCACGAGCAGCAGCGCCGCGGCGATCGCCGCCGGACGCGTCCAGCCGGCGAGCACGCTCCACGGCGACGTCTGCTCCTCGGCGACGCGCGCCATGATCCGCGACTCGAGTTCGCCCCAGTACGCGCCGGATGGTGCCGCGACCAGCGCGCGCAGCGCCTCGCCGATCTCGCGATCGGGCGCATCGTCGCGAAATCGCAGCTCGTTGTCCTTCATCGCGTGCTCCTCAGGTCGTCGAGCGCGCGACGCATCGTCGCGCGCGCATGGTGCAGGTCGGATCGTGCGGTCCCTTCCGGCATCCCCAGCATCGCGCCGATCTCCGCGTGCCGGTAGCCCTCCACGTCATGCAGCATCAGCACCGCCCGCTGGCGCGGCGGAAGCGCGGCCAGCGCCTCGCGAAGCCGTCGCCGCAGCTCCGAGCGTTCCGCCGGGTCGCTGAACGGGAGCGCGATCGTCGCCGGGATCTCCTGCGTCGCCCGCACCTTCCGCCGCCGCACCAGATCGAGCGCCGCGTTCGCGACGATCCGCGCCAGCCACGCCCCGAACGGATACGCCGCGTCGAAGCGCGCCATCGCCCGGTACGCGTGAAGGAATCCTTCCTGGACCGCGTCCTCCGCGTCCTCGTGCGAGAGCACGATCGCGCGCGCGATCCCGTACGCCCGGCGCTGATGGAGGCGGACGAGCATCCCGAACGCCGTCGCGTCGCCATCGCGCGCCGCGCGCACCCAGGCGCGGTCGTCCACCGCTGGCTCGACCGCCACCGGCGTGTCGCCGGCGCGCTCGACCGTCGGCGGCACCTCGTCCAGCTCCACCATCGGCAGCGGAACCGGACGCGCGGTCACTTCCAGATCCTCCTCACGCCTCATATACGCGCCCTCCCTCCGGCGCGTTGAATCACGCCCCCGACCCCTGCAGTCCCAGCGCCCGCGCCGACCCGCGCATCGCCTCGATCACGAACGCGATGTGCTCCTCCAGCGGCACCCCCAGCTCCTCCGCCCCCTGGATCACGTCCTCGCGGCTCACTCCGCGTGCGAACGCCTTGTCCTTCATCTTCTTCCGCACCGACGACGCGTCCACGTCGTGCACGCTCCGGCTGGGCTTCACCAGCGCCGTCGCCGTGACCAGCCCCGTGAGCTCGTCCACCGCGAACAGCGTCTTTGCCATCCGTGTCGTCCTCGGCACTCCGGTGTACGTCGCGTGGCCCATGATCGCCTCGAGGACGTCCTCCGGATACCCCTTCCCGCGCAGGATCCGCACCCCTTCCGACGGATGCTCCTCCGTCGCCGAGCGCCCGGCGTTGGGAAAGCGCTCGTAGTCGAAGTCGTGGAGCAGCCCGGCGAGCCCCCAGCGCTCGACGTCCTCGCCGAACTTCGCCGCGTAGGCGCGCATCGCCGCCTCGACCGCGAGCATGTGCTTCCGCAGCGACTCGCTCGGCGTGTACTCGTGGACGATCGCCAGCGCGTCGTCGCGGGAGGGAAGGGAACGGGTCATGAAGATCAATGGTGAATTGGCGAAGCGCAGATTCACTATAACCGGGCTGATGTCCTCGCGAGACGACATCTCCCTGGGTACACTCGACGTATGGCTCGGCTGATACTTCGATGCACGATACTGTCTCTCGTGCTGGCGTGCGCTGAACGCGTCGCACCCGCACCGTTACCGTCCGACGCGGTCCCGTTCGGACCGCCTGCGGTATATGCGAAATGGTGGCGCGAGGTCGAAGAGTGTTCTGGCCTAGCAGCTCCCGTTGCACGCATACGATGGTTCGCCGTACCCGGAGCGCAGTCATTCCTAGCAGACGGTCAAAAAGATTACGGGGTGTGGATCGAGCACTATCGCTACATCGTGCTGGCGGAGCAGCACCTCGATGACAGCCTAGTGGTCCGCCACGAGATGTTGCACGATCTCCTCAATCGTGTGGATCACCCGGCTGGCTATTTCCGCGAACGGTGCGGCGGCTTGGTCTTCCAGCCATAATCGAAGGTCGCGCGCAGTTTCGCGCCTCGCGCATTGTAAGCACGAGGTTGCTTGCAGAAACTGGAAACATCCGTTTCTTGGTTGGCGCGGGTGCGGACTAGCCGTTCCCGCGCCACCGCGTACGGGAGCTATTCATGCCGCGCACTGAACACGTCTTAGGAATCGCACGAAAAACGAGGAGAGCCTTTGTATTCGGAATTGCGGCGCTTACCATCGCATTCGGTTTCGCCGCGTGTTCGGACGGATTGCTCACCCCCGAGCGATCGGCGTCTCTGCCGATCAGTCGGTATCGCGTGATACTGCCGACCCAAACCTTCGACGTTACATCGTGACGTTCAATGACAACATTCGCTCAGAACGCGCCATGACCGACTCGATTGCCCGGCAATTCGGGCTCGTTCCATATCTTCGTTTCGAAGGGCCGCTGAAAGGGTTCTCCGCGGAAATCCCTTCATCACTGGTTGCGAGGATCCGGGCGATTCCTGGCGTAGTCCGCGTGGAGCGCAACGCGAAAGGCCTGCTCGCAGGTTCGCAAGCAGTCCCGCCCTCCTGGGGCCTCGATCGCATCGACCAGAGGTTATTACCGCTCGACGGTATATATCGCTACGGCGCGAGCGGTGCTGGCGTCCACGTGTACATCATCGATACAGGTATTCACTTCACGCACCAAGACTTCGGAAATCGCGTTGACCTCGCGCACTCATGGGACGTGTTTACCTATCCCTATTCCACAACAGCGAACCTCGACGATTGCAACGGGCACGGAACAGGCATGGCAGCAATCGCAGGCGGTAATACCTACGGAGTTGCCAAGGCAGTCACATTGCATGCCGTCCGCGTCGCACAGTGCGATAATGCTGTCTATTCGGACAATGTGCACGCGGGGGTCAGCCTTATGCTGCAGTACCTCCAGCGACCTGCCGTAGCTGTAATCTCGGTCGAGTTTAATCCCGCAATCGACTCCGTGAACTCTATGGAGACGGCGATCCGTTCGGCGGTAGATCACGGCGTTACTGTGGCCTTGGCCGCGGGTAACTCCGGTGTAGATGCTTGTGGCCGCTCACCTGCGAGACTCAGCACGAGTGCCGCTGTCATCACTGTTGGCTCGTCCGATGCCAGCGATTTCCGCGAACTGGGCACCAACATTGGATCGTGTATCAACCTGTTTGCGCCTGGCGAGAATGTCGTGAGCGCGAGCAATACATCCACGAATGGTAGTGCCCCATTTAGCGGGACGTCCTTCGCGGCCCCGCACGTCGGAGGAGCGGCAGCGCTCTATCTCTCCGACCATCCGAATGACTTGCCCTCCGCCGTTCGCGGTAGTGTTCTGAATCTGGCCACTGCGGGGGTGCTACAGGCATCAAGTCTCGGGACGGGCTCGCCGAACCTGTTGCTTTACACCTTGTTCCTGCACGACTCGATTAGCGGACCTGCTTCTATTTCGCCCGGTGGTAGCGGCCTTTACGTTTCGCATACTCAAGGCGGAGTCACGCCGTATTCGTATAGCTGGTTCCAGGATGGCACGCTTGCATGCACGACGTCCTCGTGCAGGATTTATGCGCCAGCAGGAGCGCTTAGCACCGACATTGAGCTCCGCACTACTGACGCGGCTGGCACTGTCGTTGACTACTTCCGTGAGATAACTGTCTCCTGTTCATCACGGACTTGCTAAGCAGCACAAACCCCTTGCGCGTCGCAGCGCTGTTGCTGCTTGGCGCGTGCATCGGGAGGCGACCCCCGTCGTCTCCCGATGCCGCCAGCGTCGCCGAACGATGCCTAGCTCTCGCGCCTGATACTGCCCGGATGAGGCAGATGTCAGTCCGGGTGATTCAGAGGGTTACGCGGAGTGAGTTTATGGACGAGACACACATCGTAGTCCGCGACTCTATGCTTTGGCGCGCCCTCTGGGTTTCACTGATGGCCCGTTCAGGAAAGGCGCAGTCGTCAGCGAGCGACTCTCTCCCCCAGATCGACTTCGCGCGAGAAATGATCGTCGTTCTCGGACGCGGCCGAAATGGCTGCGGCTTGCCGGCACCCGACCTGCCGCGGTTGTACTCCGATCCCCGCGATGGAGTGACCTACGCACTGGTGTACACCCCGACGCTTCCCCCAGGCGCAGGCTGCCTGCCGGACATCACTGAACCTGTCCTGCTGGTCGCGACAGAGCGCAGCGAGCAGCCCATCCACTTCATTGAGACGCAGTGACAGTCGGCCCATCTGTTGGCGCCTTCTGAAAGTCTTCGCGTGTCCCGGCGATCGCGGGAATCAGTGCACGGGCCCGACGGCGCCGCGCGCCCGGCCGGTCTTGAAGAGAAGCAGCAGCGGCAGCGACGCGACCAGCGCCACCCCGCTGATGAGATAGATCTTCGAGAACGCCAGCACGCTCGCCTGCGCCGTCACCTGCCGGTCGAGGATCGCGATCGCCTGCATCTTCGCGGCGCTCGCGCTCGCGCCCTTTCCGATCAGCGCCCGCGTCATCGCGTCGAGGCGTGCCATCACGCTCGGGTCGGTGCTCACGACGTGCTCGGTGAGCAGCGCCTTCTGCCCGCTCACGAAGCGCGAGAGCAGCGTCGCCATCAGCGCGATCCCCAGCGAGCCGCCGAGCTGCCGCGTCAGATTGAACAGTCCCGTCCCCTGGTGCAGCTGCGTCACGTTCAGGTCCGCCATCGTCGCGTTGGTCAGCGGCACGAAGATGAGCCCCAGCCCCACGCCGCGCAGGATCAGCGGCCAGAAGAGATCGTGCGCCCCCGCGTCGTACGTCAGCAGCGAGAGCATGTACATCGACGCGAAGAAGAGCAGCGCGCCGACCACCACCGTGTAGCGCGCGTCCAGCCGGTTCGCGTTCCGCCCGACGATCGCCATCGTGAACGCCGACGCCAGCGCGCCCGGCAGGATCACCTTCCCCGTCTGCCAGGCCGTGAAGCCGTGCAGCTGCTGCAGGAACACCGGCAGGATGAACACCGATCCGAAGAGCGCGAAGCCGAGCATCGCCGCGATCAGCGTCCCCGCGGTGAGCTGCCGCGACTTGAGCACGTGGAAGTCGATCACCGGCTCGTCCGTCGTCAGCTCGTGCCAGACGAGCAGCGCAAGCGACACGACCGCGGTGACCGCAAGCGTCGTCACGAAGCGCGACTCGAACCAGTCGTAGCGTTCCCCGCGCTCGAGCATCCACTGCAGCGACCCGATCCCGACCGCCAGCAGCCCGATCCCCAGCCAGTCCACCGTCGCCCGCCGCTCCTGATGCTCGGCGTCGGGCACGTAGGTCCACGTCATCAGCGCCGCCATCAGCCCGAGCGGCACGTTGATGTAGAAGATCCAGGGCCAGTTGAAGTTGTCGGTGATCCACCCGCCTAACGTCGGGCCGAGCGTCGGGCCGACCATGACGCCCATCCCGAAGATCGCCATCCCCGTCCCCGCCTCCTCCGGCGGGAATGACTCGTACAGCGTCGACTGCGCCGTCGAGAGCAGCCCGCCCCCGCCGATCCCCTGGATGACGCGCCAGAAGACCAGCCCGCCCAGCGAGGTCGCCGCGCCGCAGAAGAACGACGACAGCACGAACAGCAGGATCGAGCCGGTGATGTAGCGCTTCCGCCCGAAGAGCGCCGAGAGCCACGCCGAGATCGGGATGACGATGACGTTCGCGATGATGTACCCGGTCGACACCCACGCGATCTCGTCGAGCGTCGCGCCGAGGTTCCCCATCATGTGCGGGATCGCGACGTTCACGATCGACGTGTCGATGAGCTCCAGAACGGCGGCGAGCGTCACCGAGATCGCGATCAGGTACTTGTAACGATACCTGTCCGCGCCGGTGACGCTCGCCGTGTAGCCCGCGCCGGCGGGTGCGACCGTCGTCGCCATGCGATTACGACTTGGTGGACACGTGCACGGTGACCGACATGCCCGGCCGCAGCGCCTGCTTCCGGTCGCAGGGCTTCGTCACCGCGATCCGCACGGGCACGCGCTGCACGACCTTGGTGAAGTTGCCCGTCGCGTTGTCCGGCGGCAGCAGCGCGAACTTCGCCCCCGTCGCCGCGCTCAGGCTCTCCACCTTCCCCTCCGCGGTGCACCCGTACGCGTCGACCTCGATGTCCACCGGCTCGCCGACGCGGATGTCGGCGAGCTGCGTTTCCTTGAAGTTCGCCGTGATGTAGACGCCGGTGTCGCTGACGATCGTCATCAGCGGCTGCCCGGCCTGGACGAGCTGGCCGACCTCGACCTGTTTCTTGGAGACCACGCCCGACGCGGGCGCGGTGACGCGCGTGTACTCGAGCTGGAGCGCCGCGTTGTCGCGCGATGCCTGCGCGCTCGCCAGCCGCGCCTCGGCGAGCCGGACGCCCGCTTCCGCGCTCTGCACCGTCGCCCCCGCCGCTCCCGCCTGACGCTGCAGCGCCTGCAGGTTGGCCTCCGCCGACTGCTGCGCCGCGACCGCGGCGTCGAGCGTCTGCGAGGAGACGATCTGCTTCGCCGCGAGATCGCGCATGCGCGCGAGGTCCGCGTTCGCCTTGTCCAGCGACGCCTGCGCCGCGCGGATCTGTGACTGGAGCGCGCCCTGCTGCCCCGCCGCCGCGGCCACCTGCGCCTGCGCCTGACCGCCGCCGTTGCCGCTCCCCGCTGAGGCGCGCGCCGCGGCGAGATCGGCGGTCGCCTGCTGCAGGCGCACCGCGTACTCCGCGGAGTCGATCCGCACGAGCACCTTCCCCTCGGTGACGGTGTCGTTCTCCTGGACGTTCACGGCCTGCACGTAGCCGCCCACCTTCGCGAGCACCGGGATGAGGTGCCCGTCCACCTGCGCGTTGTCGGTCGACTCGTGCGCGCGCCCGTACCACCACTGCTTCGCGAACCAGCCGAGGCCGAGCAGGACGAGGATTCCGACGATCGGGAGGATGCGCTTGCGATTGGCCATTGCTCTGTATCGTGTGACGTTAGGCGCGGGACGCGCCGGAATTGACGAATCTATGGAACTACTGGATGCTCGTCGCCGAGCCCTCGGCCCGCGCGAGCGAGACCCGCGCCGACTGGAAGAGCGTCAGCGCGTCGAGCAGCTGGTTGCGCGCCGCGGTCAGCCCGAGCGCGGCGGTGACGACGTCGGCGTTCCCGCCGACCCCGGCCGCGAAGCGCTCGCGCGCCTGCGATACCTCCTGCTCGGCCAGACGCAGCCGCTCGCGCGCAGCGTCCACCTGCTCGCGCGCCGAGCCGATGTCGAGCAGCGCCGAGCGCACCTCGACCCCCGCCTGCGCGCGCAGATCGCGGCGGCGCACGTCGGCCTCGTTCGAGACCGCGCGCTGCTCCTCGATCCGCCCCTCGCGGCGGAAGCCGTCGAAGATCGGGACCGAGAGCTGGATGCCCCAATCGTAGGTATTGAGCAGATGATCGTTGCGCGGGCCGATCACCCCCTGATCGCCGAAGGCGCCGATCGTCGGGAGGCGCTCCGCCTGGATCGCCTTCACGTTCAGCTTCGCCGCGCGGAGCTGCTCCTCCGCGGCGCGCACGTCGGGACGGTTGGCCAGCGCGCGCTCCGTCGCCGCCTCGGCGGTCGGAACGCTGTCGCCCGGAAGCAGCCGCTCGAGCGAGTCGCTGAGCTCCAGCCGCGAATCCAGCGGCAGCCCGAGCGCGCGGAGCAGCTCGAGACGCGTACGCGCGCGATCGGAGCGCGCGGCGATGAGCTGCGCGCGCACGCCCGCAGACTGCGACTGCGCGCGGGTGACGTCGAGCGCGGTGCCGGTGCCCGCGCGCAGCTGCTCGCGCGCGATACCGAGCAGCTCGGCGGCGAGCGTCGAGTCCTCGGCCCGGGCACGGAGTTGCGCATCGGCGCGAAGCGCGCGCAGGTAGGCGCCCGCCGCCTGCGACGCCGCGTTCTCCGCCGCCGCCTGCGCGTCGAGGCTCCCCGCCTCGGCCGCGGTCCGCGCCGCGCGAACGCGCGCGAACGCCGACAGGTCGAGGAGGTTCATTCGCCCGCGTGCGCGGAGATCGGTGAGGATCACCGGGCCGAGCACCTGGCCGTACGGGTTGAAGCCGGGAAACGGGATGCCGAAGGTCGCGGTGTTGAAGGTGCGGCCGTTCCGCGTCGCGTCCGCCGAGAGGTCGGGCAGCAGCGCCGAGCGGGCCTGCGTCACGCGGGCGCGCGCTTCGGCCGCGCGGTAGCGTCCCGCCTCGGCCGTGGGCGCCTGACGCGCGGCGAGGCGCACCGCTTCGCCGAGGGTGAGGACGACGGTCGGCCCCGTGCCCGTGCTGTCCTGGGCGCTGAGCCCCGCGGGTGCGCCGGCGAGGATGACCGCCGTCAGCGCGACCAGCGCGCGCGATGAGGTACTGCGAATGGACGAGACGATGTTCATGAGTGCGAGCGCGGCGCGACCCGCGCCGGCGAATGGTGCGAGCCGCGCGCGTCGGGACGGAGCGCGGCGTGAATGAAATCGGAGAGCTGCTCGAAGAGCACGGCGTCGGGGACCGAGCCGAGGTGCGGCAGGACGACGCGCTTCGCGCGCCAGACGCCGTGCATGACGAAGCTGGCCATGATCATGCGCGCCGTCGCGTACGGATCGGCGGCGCGGAAGAGTCCCGCGGCGATCCCTTCGCTGATGATGCCGGCGATGAGCTTGTGGCTGCGGGCGACGACCTCGTTGCCGTAGAAGCGCGCGAGGTCGGGGAAGTGCGGCATCTCGCTCATCACGAGCCGGTGGACGCGCTCGAAGGTGGGCGTGCAGAGGAACGCCCAGTAGCCCTTCATGAACGCCTGGAGCTGCGCATCGGGGGGTCCCGCGGCGAGCACCGACTCGGCGCGATCGAGCTCGGCGACGACGGTCGATCGGATGACCGCGCGGAAGAGCTCGTCCTTGTTGGGGAAGTAGAGGTAGATGGTGCCCTTGGCGACACCGGCGCGCTTGGCGATGTCGTCGAGTCGCGCGGCGGCGAGGCCCTTCTCGCCGAAGACGTCGAGGGCGGCCTCGAGGATCTGCGCCGGCCGTTCATCCGGTCGGCGCCGGCGCTCGCGCGCCGGGGGGCGCGTGGGGCGTCGGCGGGCGGATTTGACGGGACGTTCGGGCACGGAGGACGAGCGCGAGAGAGTACGGCGGGGTTCCCGGCCGTGGGCCGGCCCCAGGCCGTCCACGGCCGCCGAGGGGAACGGTCCCCCGGCGGCCAAGTTTACTGACCGGTCAGTCACTAATGTAGCGGGTCTGCGGGCGATATACAACAGGGGCCAGGGGCCAGGTGTGAGGAACCGCGGTTGCCGCCGTTCCTTACGCCTGACCCCTGACCCCTGACCCCCGCCGTTCTACCGCGTCTCCGCCGCCTCCGCTCCCCCCTCGTGCCCTTCGTACTTCTTGTTGGTCAGGTGCACGATCCCCCACGCGATCAGGAACACCACGATCCCGCCGATGATCAGCCCCATGAATCCCGCCCGCTTGTCGCCCGGCAGTGGTGCAGCCATGTCGTCTGTCCTCTCGTCGTCCGGTGTGAGACGCGCCGTCAGCTGACGCGCACCTTCGTCATCACGTCGTTCTTCTCGATCTTCTTCATCACGTCGATTCCCTGCGTGATCTTCCCGAAGACCGTGTGCACTCCGTTCAGGTGCCGCGTGTTGTCCTCGCTCAACACCATGAAGAACTGGCTCCCGCCCGTGTCCTTCCCGGCGTGCGCCATCGATAGCGCCCCCACCTCGTGCTTGCGCGGATTGCCCGCCGTCTCGCACTTGATCTTCCACCCCGGGCCGCCCGTCCCCACGCGCGGATCACCTGCGGGGAGATCGCGCGACAGCGGATCGCCGCCCTGCACCACGAAATCGGAGATCACGCGGTGGAACTTCACCCCGTCGTAGAACCCCGAGTTCGCCAGCTTCTCGAAGTTCTCCACCGTCTTCGGTGCGTCCTTCTCGTACAGCTCCGCGACGATGGTGCCGCGGTTCGTCTCGAATGTCGCCTGCTTCGCCACGCGTGCCTCGCACGTTGAGGGTGACTGCCTCGCGTAACTTCACCAGCGCGGACGTTTCCGCGCAACTGAGAGGTGTTCCGTGAAACCGGGTGGGAGAGGGGACCGGGGCGGGAGATGGGCACATTTGAAAGGGCGGCGCGGGGGGCGGAATACTGCGGGGCGGAACAACACAGGGCGGGACAGGTGGGGCTGGACACTACCTGTTCGGAACAGAGGCCGACTGCGGCGCCTGCGGCGCCGCGCGTCGGCCTCAGTCCTTATGGGTACTTTCCCGCCCCCCGCCCTCCGCGCCGCCGTATTCCGCCCTCCGCACCGCCGGTTCCAACGGAACCCCTCTCCCGCCCCGCGGTTTCCCCGCTCGTCATGCCACCGAAACCGAGAGCTCCGCGAACTCGCCCTCTACCAGCAGCGATCTGAACTCCTCGAACAGCTCCGGGTCGAACGCCCCCTTGTCCGACGCCATGATGTCCAGCGCGCGCTCCCGCGCGAACGCCTTGCGGTACGGACGGTCCGTGGTCAGCGCGTCGTAGACGTCGGCGATGCAGAGGATGCGCGCGGCGAGCGGGATCGATTCGCCGGCGAGCTGGTCGGGATAGCCGCGGCCGTCCCACCGCTCGTGATGGTTGCGGATGATCGGCAGCACGTCCCAGGGGAACTCGACGTCGGAGAGCAGCTCCGCGCCGGCGAGCGCGTGGCGCTCCATGATCCGCCGTTCCTCGTCGGTCAGCGGGCCCGGCTTCGTGAGGATCTGGATCGGGACGACGATCTTGCCGACGTCGTGCAGCAGCGCGCCGACGCGGAACCAGAACATCGTGATGGAATGAAACCCCGCGCGCTCGGCGAGCGCGCAGGCGTAGCGCGCGACGCGCTCGCAATGCCCCTGCGTGTACGGGTCCTTCGATTCGATCGAGCTGCTCCAGCGGGCGACCACGTCGTGGAAGCGCTGCTCGAGACGCTGCGCCCGCTCGCCGACGTCCGCCAGGTCGCGCCCCGCGCGCAGCCCGGCGAAGATGTGGTGCGCCTGGCTCAGCGCGCGGAGCATGTCGCGATTGCGGCCCAGCTGGCAGGCGACCTCCGCGACCTCGCGCAGCGTCTCCGCCTCGAGCAGGGGGTCCTGCCGCTCG
>JABFXC010000104.1 GCA_013361935.1 Gemmatimonadaceae bacterium | reverse complement strand
AGCGGCTCGCCGCCATCGGCGAGGAAGCGAGCGGCGTCGCCGCGATCATCGCCGAACGGGAAGCGACGTTGGGCGCGGCGCGCGCCCAGCTCGCCGACGGCGAAGCACGGCTCGAGGAAGCGCGCGAGCTGCGCACGCGCTGGCAGGTGGAGCAGGCACAGGCGCAGGCGCGCGTGCAGGTCGCCTCGGACCGCGAGCGCCGGCTCGGCGACGAGGCGCGCTCGATGGCCAGCCGGATGGACACGCTGCACGCGGAGCTGGCGGGCCTCTCCGAGGCCGACACCGCCCTGGCCGAGCAGATGAACGCATGGCAGATGGACCTCGAGGCGCGCGAGGCGATGCTCGCCGACGGCGAAGCGCGCCTCGCCGACGCCGAGCAGGCCGTGATGGAGGCGGACGAGGGCCTCGCCGTCGCCGAGCGCATGCTCGACGAGGCGCGCCGCCGCGTCTCCACCCTCGGCGAGGAGCTGCATCACGCGGAGCTCCGCTACACCGAGCTGTCCGGCCGCCGCGGCGCGATCCGCGAGCGCCTGGAGACCGAGTGGCGGAAGCCCCTCGAGGAGCTGCTCGCCGGCGCGATGGCCACCGGTCTCGACGACGACGCCCTCCGCGCCGAGGCCGACGACGTCCGCGGGCAGCTCGAGCAGCTCGGCCCCGTCAACGTGCTCGCGATCGAGGAGCACGAGGAGACCCAGCGGCGCCTCGACTTCCTCACCACGCAGCGCACCGACCTCGCCGAGGCGCGCGCGTCGCTGCAGCAGGCGATCAAGGAGATCGACACGACCGCGCGCGAGCTCTTCCTCGGCACCTTCACCCAGGTGCGCGAGAACTTCCGCCAGATCTTCATGTCGCTCTTCGGCGGCGGCGAGTGCGACCTCATGCTCGAGAATCCCGAGGCGCCCCTCGACTGCGACATCGAGATCCATGCCTCGCCGCGCGGCAAGAAGACGCAGCGCATCCATCTGCTCTCCAGCGGCGAGCGCGCGCTCGTCGCCCTGTCGCTGCTCTTCGGAATCTTCCTCACGAAGCCGAGCCCCTTCTGCCTGCTCGACGAGGTGGACGCGCCGCTGGACGACGCGAACGTCGGCCGCTTCGTGCGGATGCTCAATCAGTTCAAGACGCGCACGCAGTTCATCGTCATCACCCACAACCCGCGCACGAGCACCGAAGCCGCGGACGCGGTGTACGGCGTCACGATGCAGGAGCCCGGCGTCTCGTCGCTGGTCAGCGTCCGGATGCGCGGGCGCGCGGTCGAGGAGGAAGCGGTGGCCGAGCCCGCGGGGGCGAGCGCGTGAGCGGCGCGCGGGTGCTCGGTGCGATCGCCCTCGCCGGCGTCGCCTGCCTGACGGCGGCCGCGCCGATGCACGCGCCGCAGGGCGTTCCCGGAAAGCCGCCCGTCACCCTGCTCTACCAGAACTTCCCGAATCCCTTCCCCTCGGCGACCTCGCCGACGACCTGCCTCTGGTTCGACCTGCAGAGCGATGCGTCGGTGACGCTCGGGATCTACGATCTGCGCGGACATCTCGTGCGCACGATCGTGCCTTCCGGCCAGGTTCCCGCGCGGCTCGTCGCCGGTTACTACGGGAGAGGCGGAAGCGTGCCCGCCGGAGGCTGCGACGCGCACTTCGCCTGGGATGGACGCGGGAGCGACGGCCGCAACGTCCCCGCGGGCGTGTACCTCGCGCGTCTCGGCGTGAACGGCTCGTGGCAGACACGTAAGATCGTCTTCCGCGGACCGTAGTGCGCGTCACGACGGTCGGCACGGGCACGGCCGCGCCCTCGCCCGGGCGGGTACAGGCCGGTCATCTCGTCGAGAGCGGCGCGCTGCGCCTCCTCCTCGACTGCGGCAGCGGCCTCGCCTTCCGCTTCGCCGAGCTCGGGATCGACTGGGTCTCGATCACCCATCTCGCGCTCAGCCACTTTCACGCCGACCACGTCATCGAGCTGCCGACGCTGCTCACGGCGTGGCGCTATGGCACCCTGCCGCCGCGCAGCGCGCCTCTCGAGATCATCGGACCCGTCGGCACCGCCGGGGTCGTCGACCGGCTCAGCGAGGCGGCTGGAGTGAAGTACCGCGAGTACGGTTTCCCCGTGACCGTCCGCGAGCTCGCCCCCGGCGAGCGCGCCACGATCGGAGACGGCGCCGCGATCGAGTGCCGGTCGGTTCCCCATACGCCGGAGAGCGTCGCATATTCCATCGAGGCCGATGGGCGGCGAATCGTCTACTCCGGCGACACGGGGTACGACGAGGGACTGGCGCGGTGGGCCGCGGGATGCGATCTGTTCCTCTGCGAGTGTTCGCTTCCCGCGTCCATGGCCGTCGCGACGCATCTGACGCCCGAGCAGGTCGCGGCGCTCGCCGCGATCGCGAGCCCGAAGCTGCTCGCGCTCACCCATCTCTATCCACCGGTCGAGCAGACCGACATCCGCGCGGTGATCGCCGCGCACCATCCCGGCCCGGTCGTCGTCGCGCACGACGGCTGGAGCACGGAGCTGTGAGGTTCTCATGCTGGTCGTGATGCAGCACGGCGCGACGCCCGAACAGATCGACGGCGTCGTCCGCACCATCGAGGAGATGGGCTACCAGGCGCGCCCGATGCCCGGGTCGCAGCGCACCGCGGTCGGGCTCGTCGGCAACGACGGGCGCGTCGATAGCTCGCGCATCGAGGCGCTCGAGGGCGTGGCCGAGGTCATCCACGTCTCGCAGCCGTACAAGCAGGTCTCCCGCGAGTGGCAGCCCGAGAGCACGATCGTCACCATCGCCCCCGGCGTCTCCTTCGGCGGCGGCGAGATCCCGATCATCGCCGGTCCCTGCTCGGTGGAGTCGGAGCAGCAGATCATCGCGTCGGCGAAAGCGGTGCGCGCGGCCGGTGCCGTCGCGCTGCGCGGGGGTGCGTTCAAGCCGCGCTCTTCCCCGTACGCCTTCCAGGGTCTCGGCAAGAAGGGCCTCGAGCTGCTCGCACTCGCCCGCGAGGAGACGGGGCTCGCCATCGTCACCGAGGCGATGGACGACGAGGGCGCGCATCTCGTCGCCGAGCACGCGGACTGCATCCAGATCGGCGCGCGCAACATGCAGAACTACTCGCTGCTCAAGACGGTCGGAAAGATCGGCAAACCCGTGCTCCTGAAGCGTGGGATGGCCGCGACGATCAACGACCTGCTGCTCAGCGCCGAGTACATCCTCGCCGCGGGGAACGATCAGGTGATCCTCTGCGAGCGCGGCGTGCGCAGCTTCGATCCCGCCGTGCGCAACATGTTCGACCTCACCGCCATTCCGGTCGTCCACAAGCTCTCGCATCTCCCGATCATCGGCGATCCGAGCCACGGCACGGGCATCCGCGGGATGGTCACGCCGATGGCCCGCGCCGCCGTCGCCGCGGGCGCCGACGGCATCATCGTCGAGGTGCACCCGACCCCGGAGCGCGCGCTCTCCGACGGCGGGCAGTCCCTCTACCCGGAGCAGTTCGCACAGCTCGTCGGTGAGCTGCGTCTCATCGCCGGCTCCATCGGCCGCTCGCTGGCGGCGTCCGGAACCGCCGCGGCCGCGGCCGGGTAGTACCGGTCATGCGCAACTCACTCGCTCTCGCCACGCTGCTCCTCGGCGTCGCCGGCACCGCCGCGGCACAGGCTCCCGTCGCTCCGGCGCTCGACAAGGCCGTCGCGGCCTACCGCAACGTGCGCTCGCTGCGCGCGAGCTTCGACCAGACCCTCACCAACCCGGTGACGAGCCGCGCGTCGAGCGCGAAGGGTGAGTTGCTCGTGAAGCGTCCCGGGAAGATCTCCGTCGCCTTCACCGAGCCCGCGGGAGACCGCATCGTCAGCGACGGCTCGCGCGTGTGGATCTACCTGCCGAGCAGCAACCCGGGCCAGGTCATTCGCGCCCGCGCCGACGCGCAGGGCACGGGGCTCGACGTCAGCACCGAGCTCCTCACCGCGCCGCGCTCGCGCTTCGCGGTGACCGACGGCGGCGTGGACAAGGTCGGCGATCGCGCCACGCACATCGTCACCCTCGTCCCGAAGACGGCGCGCAACTACACGAAGGCCCGCCTCTGGATCGATGACGGCGACGGTCTCGTGCGGCAGCTCGAGCTCACCGAGCAGAGCGGGGTGACTCGCCTCGTGCGATTCCGGACCCTGCAGCTCAACGCGACGATCCCCGCCTCCGCCTTCAAGTTCCAGGTGCCCCCGGGAGTGAAGGTCCACGACAGCGAGTGAAGCGCGGTCAGCGCTTCAGCATCTCGTCGATCGTCTCGAGCGCGTCCTCGCTCGTGCCGCCGTCGCGGGCGATCTCCAGCGCGATGCGGGACAACCCGCGATAGAGCGCCAGCATCTCCGGTTGCTCGCCCAGCGCGGCGAGGTGGCGCCGCACGGTGTCGGCATCACCGCGCGCGATCGGTCCGGTGAGCGCGCGCGCCGGCGTGTCGCTGTCCAGGTTCGCGACCGCGCCGCGCATCAGCGCACGGATCGCGTCCCACGCGTCGCCCTCCCCCACCCCGAGGCCGACGAGCAGCCGCGCGGCGAGCGCGGCGAGCACCGTCGGGAAGTTGCTCGCGATGACCGCCGCCGCGTGATACGCGGCCTTCTCGCCGCGCGGGATGCGCAGCGTTCGCGCACCGAGCGCCCCCGCGAGCCGCTCGCCGGCGGCGATCGCGTTCGCGTCACCGTCCAGCCCCACGAACGCGCCGCGAAAGAGCTCCGCCGCGCGCGCCGGGTCGGCGATCGGGACGAGCGGGTGAAACGTCCC
>JABFXC010000168.1 GCA_013361935.1 Gemmatimonadaceae bacterium | reverse complement strand
CTCCCGTACTCCCGTACCCCCCTACTCCCGTACTCCCGGACTCCCGCCGACGTACGTCTCGAAGAAGCCGCTGCCGGTCGCGCCTAACGGGCGGCCGGCGAGGCGGCCGGTGAGGTGGGCGAGGCCCTTCATCTGGATGAAGTACGGGCGCGGAAGCGTCGCGCCGCGGGCGCCACGCTCGGCGCCGCGGCGCATGTCCGTGCCGATCGCGTCCTCGATCTCGAGCTCGACGCGGAGGGTGTCGTCGCCGCGGACGTCGGCCATCAGGGCGCGCGTGGGCACGCGCACCGGCGACCCGTCGACGAGGATCGTCCGCGAGCCCTCGTAGTCGATGCGCGACGGGCGGAAGAGCGCGCGGAAGCCGAGCGAGTCCACGAGGTAGAGGAAGAGCGCGCCCCGCTCGCTCCCCGGCGTGTCGACGCGGCCGTAGAGGAAGGTGAAGCTCCCCGCGCGGGCCGCGCCCCATTCCCAGGTCACGCCCTGCCAGGTGCCCCAGTTGTGGTCGTGGTACGCCTGCGCGCCGGCGAACTGCTCGCAGCGCCCGCCGGTGCAGATGCTCCCCGTCGCCGCCGCGCGGAGCGCGGGCACGGCGTAGCCCGAGACGACCTCGCCGCCTGACGCCGCGCCCGGGAAGTACGCGCCCGGCGCCGGCTCGACGACCAGGTTCACCGTCGCTTCTTCGGCGCCTGTGGTCGAGCGCGCGCGGGCATGGACCTCGTAGCGCCCGTCGGGGAGCACGCGCACGCGCGACTCGCCGACGTCGAGGTCGGCGCGCGTCGTCGACAGGTGGACGCCGGTGGGGGGAACGAGCGCGACGTAGCGACGCTCGCGCCCACCCTGCTCGCGCAGCGTGACGAGCACCTGCCCGCCCCAGCGGCCGTTCGGGATGTCGCCACCGGCGAGCAGCGTCACGAACGCCCATCGCTTCCGGTCGTCGGAGAGGACGTTGAAGTAGTGCCACTCCGCCCACGTCGCGCGCTGCGCGGCGGTGAGCTCGGCCGGCGGCAGGTGAAAGTGATCGATGTCGTCGCGCAGCTCGGCGGGGGTCGGCGCGATCCAGCGACGATCGCCCTCGTCGTCCGTCCACTCGCCGGCGGCGAGCGCCGGCATCGCGCCCACGGCGCGCGTCCGCGAAGGGATCTCCCCCGTCGCGCGTACCGGACGCTCGCTGCCGTCCGCCGCGCGCAGATAGAGCAGCGAGCCCTCGATCTGGGGCGCGACCGCGCGCACGTTCGGCGCCAGCCGTGGCGAGGCGAGGAGCTGCAGGTACACGAAGCGCGCGTGGTCGATCGAGAAGAACATCCCACCGAGTCCCCCGGTCTTCAGGACCTCGAGGTCGATCCCCTCGGGGAGCACGGTGATGTCGCCCCCGCCGACGAGCTTCTCCTGCCGTGCCTGCGCGAGCAGCGCCTCGCCGATCGAGAGCAGCACGATCATCACCGCGACGCCGACGCCGTAGCCGGCGAGCAGCATGAGCGTGCGTCCGGGACGGAGCGCCAGATGCCGGAAGGCGATGCGTCCGTACACCCTAACGGCCCCGTGCCGCGGCGGCCGGCGCGACGCCGCGCTCGTCGCGCACGACGAGCCCGTCGCGCATGTGCACCACGCGCTTCGCCGCCGCGGCCAGCTCCTCGTCGTGCGTCACGATCACCAGCGTCGTCCCGTCGTCGTTGAGCCGCTGGAAGAGCGCGGCCACCTCCGCGCCGGTGCGCGCGTCGAGCTCGCCCGTCGGCTCGTCGGCGAGGACGAGCGCGGGGCGGTTCGCCAGCGCGCGGGCGATCGCGACCCGCTGCTGCTCTCCCCCGGAGAGCTGCGGCGGACGGTGGCGCTCGCGTCCCGCCAGTCCCACGTACGACAGCAGCTCGCGCGCACGCTCGGCACGCTCGCGCTTCCCCAGCCCCGCTTCCGACATCGGCAGCTCCACGTTCTCGCGTGCGCTGAGCGCGGCGAGCAGGTGGAAGCGCTGGAAGACGAAGCCGATGCGCCGCAGACGCAGCTCGGTCGCCTCGCGGTCGCTGAGCGCGCTCACGTCGCGCCCGTCGAGCAGGACGCGGCCCGCGTCGGGACGATCGATCGCGCCGAGCAGGTTGAGCAGCGTCGACTTGCCGCACCCCGAGGGTCCGACGATCGCCAGGTGCTCGCCCGCGTCGATCGACAGCGAGACGCCGCGCACCGCGCGCACGTCCTCGCCGCCCATGTGGTAGCGCCGCTCGACGTGCTCGAGACGCAGGAGGGGCTCGCTCATGCCGCCTCCTCGCGGAGCGTGCGCGCGACGGGGAGCGAGGCGCCGCGCCAGGCGGGCCAGGCGCCGGCGAGCACTCCGGCGATGGCGAGCAGCCCGAGCGCGGTCCACGCGGAGCGCGGCTGGAAGAGGAAGAAGTCGATCGCCTGCGGGAGTCCCGGAAAGCTCGAGAGGATCGCGTTGAGATATCGCGCGGTCACCAGGCCGAGCAGGAGTCCGAGCAGCGACCCGACGAGCATCAGCGTCGCCCCCTCGATCATGATCTGCGCGGTGATCGTCCGCTTCGCCACGCCGATCGCGCGAAGCACCGCGAACTCCCCGATGCGCTCGTTGACGCTCACCGTCACCAGAGTGCCGACGAGCAGCACCCCGACGACCAGGCTGACGCTGCCGAGGATGAAGGCGAGCTGGCGGAAGTAGCTCAGCCGCTCCTCGACCTGGGCGAGCGCGGTCTCCGTCGAGATCGCGGTGACCCGCGGCAGCCGCCGGGCGATCCAGGCGCGCACCGTTTCGACGTCCGCGCCCGGGCGGGCGCGGATCATCATGAGCGACGCGCGGTCGCGGCGGCTCGCCCCGCCCAACGCCTGGAGCGACGCGGTGGGCATCGCCGCGGCGCGCTGTCCCCGCGAGAGATAGAGGAAGCGTGCCCGTCCGGCGATGGTCACCCGGCGCACGCCGGCGAAGCGCCGCAGCTGCGGGTCGTATCCGCCAGCGATGGTCAGCGTGTCGCCGACGCCGCGCCCGATCGCGGCGAGCAGCGCGTCGTTGGCGACGATCTCTCCCTCGCCGGGATCGCGGCCGGCGAGGATCTCGTAGTCGCCCTGATATCTCGGGTCGAGGCCGAGGGCGACCGCGCTCGTCGCGGTGCCGTTCGCGCCGGGCACGTGGATGTTGCCGCCGAGCACCGGGCTCACCGCGTCGATGTCCGGCGACTCGCGCAGCGCGGCGATGGTCGCGGTCGCGTCGGCGATCGTCGCCTCGGTGTCGAAGGGCAGCGTGCCCTTCGGCGCGACGCGCAGCTGGAAGCCGCGCGCGAGCAGGAGCGAACGGAAGGAGACGCTCATCCCCGTCGAGAGCATCACCATGTCGAGGAGGAGCGCGGCGGAGACGGCGACGCCGGCGACGGCGAGGATGGTGCGCGCGCGATGGCCGAGCAGCGCCGCGGCGACGAGGCGGCCGAGCACTAGCGGCGGCCGAGCAGCGCGAGCGGATGGGCGCGCGCCAGCCGCAGCGCGGCGAGCGCGCCCGCCGCCACCCCGAGCACGACGGAGAGCACGAGCGCGAAGGTGATCGTCCGCGGAGTGATGAGCGCGAAGCGCAGCGGGGTGCGGTAGACGCCCTGGTAGTGTGCGTTGACGATCGCGGTCGCCAGCCAGCCGAGCGCCGCGCCGAACAGCGTACCGAACAAGGCGACCATCGACGCCTCGATGACGATCGACTTCACCACCGTCGCGCGAGAGATCCCGGACAGCCGGAGCGCGGCGACGTCCTTCCGCCGCTCGTCCACCTTGAGCAGCAGGATGCAGAGGAGGAAGATCGCGCTGGCGACCACCGTTATGACGCCTATGGCCCGGTGGAACCGGCTGACGACGGCGAAGGTCGCCGAGGTCTCGACGGCGACGTCGCGCGAGCGATGCGCGAGGAACCCGAAGGCGGCGGCGTCGATCGCCGCGACGGCGCTGCCGGTGGTCGCGCCGCCGCGGCTCTGCACGGCGAAGCGGTGCACGCGGTCCCCATAGGCGGTGAGCGACTGCAGCTGGTCCAGGTGGACGCGCACGCGGTACTCCTGATGCGCGATCTCGCTCGGATCGGCGTTCGGGCGCGTGATCGCGGCGATGCGCACGGTGTCTCCCGCCTCTCCCGGTTGCGCGGCGAGGACGACGACGTCGCCGACGTGCAGGCGTGCGTCGGCGGCGAGGCGCGCGTCGATCGCGATCGTGCGGGGCTGCTGCGCGCGCGCCGCGGCGAGCGGCGCGACGGCCGCGAGCGCGAGCGGTACGAGGATCGTGAGTCTCATCGTCCCGTCGCTAATGAAGCGGATCCGATGGGGGTTCCACAACCACCGTGGCTCGGCAATCGAAACACGAAGGACACGAAGGGGCACGAAGGCGGATGGCCGCAAGCGCTTCGTGGACCTTCGTGTCCTTCGTGTTTCAAGCGAGCAAACTGCCTTGGCCCCGCGTCAGTCCGCGCGCGGGTGCGTCACCCAGGTGGTCGTATCCTTCAGCGACTCGCGCGTCTCCTCGAGGGTGTACGACGGCTCGCGGAACGCGCCGAGGCCCTTCTTGATGAGGAACACCGCGGCCACGACCTCGACGATGCCGACGACGAGCGCGCCGACCCACATGTGCCCGTTCACCGCGCGCCCGATGAGCGTCGCGAGGAAGATCGTGAAGGCGACCATGCCGACGATCCCCACGCCGAAGGCGAGGGAGAGCCAGAGCGCGCCGCGGGCTCCCGCGTGTACGCTCTCCGTCATCTCGAGCTTCGCGAGGCGGACCTCGTCCGAGACGAGTCGCTTCGAGTCGTCGGTAAGACGGCGGATCAGGTCCGGGATCCCCGCGTCGGGATCGATGCGGGTCGGGCTGGAGTGCGGCGAGGTCACGTGGTCCTCCGAATCGTTGGCGCTGGTGGCTGCAGCGGGCTCGACTCGCAAGGAGCGTTCCGACGACCGCCCGCTGCCTCAGGCCACCATCACCTGCGCCGCGAGCTGGGGCCCGATGAGCCGCGGCGTCCCCGCGACCCGCAGCGAGACCGGCCCCCCGAATGGAGCGCGCTCCACGACCTCCACCTCCACCCCCGGGACCACGCCCAGCGATGCGAGGTAGCGAAGGCGATCGGCGTCCTCGTCCTCCACGCGGGCGACGACTCCACGCTCGCCCTCGGCGAGCTCGGCGAGGGGGCGCGCCGCGGGGAGCTCGGCGATCCCTCCCTCGCGCGTCGGGATCGGTGCGCCGTGCGGATCGGTCGCCGGGTCGCCGAGCGACGCGGCCATCCGGTCCACGAGCTCGTCGCTCGCCGCGTGCTCCAGCCGCTCGGCCTCGTCGTGCACGCGATCCCAGCCGAAGCCGAGCACCTGCACGAGGTAGGTCTCGATGACGCGGTGGCGGCGCAGCGTGCGCAGCGCCGCGCGGCGCCCGCTCTCCGTCAGGCGTACCCCGCGGTATGGCGCGTGGTCGATCAGCCCCTGATCGGCGAGCCGCTTCACCATCCCCGTCACGCTCGCCGCGGCGAGATCGAGCCGGTGCGCGAGATCGTTCGTCGTCACCGCCGCGCCCTGTCCCGACCGCTCCAGATCGTAGATGGCCTTCAGGCAGTCTTCCGCGGGCGCGGTGAGCGCGCCCTGCACCGGCAGCGCGGTCACGCCTTGTACGCGGGAACGCCCGCGGCCGGCGTGGGATGCGCCGCCGCGACGCCCGCGCGCACGCAGAGCACGGGCACGCGCGCGCGGTGGCGGACGTCGTTGCACACCGAGCCGAAGAGGATGTCCTTGAGGAAGCGGTGGCCGTGCGTCGACATCGCGATGAGATCGCACCCCTCGCGCTCCGCCGCGGCGATGATCTCCTGCGCCGGGTCGCCCCCGGCGAGCAGCGAGTCGGCGTCGATCCCCGCCTCGCAGAGCTGCGTCGCGCACCGCTCGAGGTAGGCGAGGTCCGCGCGCATCTCCTCCGACTCGCGCAGTCCGAGGGGCTTGTAGTTGCGCGCGACGAAGCCGTCGGCGACGTGGATCAGCACGACCGACGCCTTGCAGAAGGTCGCGAGCCCGCGCACGTGCTCGAGGATCGCAGCGTCGGTCGGCGTGTTCTCGAGGGGAACGAGGATGCGCTGGTACATCAGGCCATCCAGTCGCTGAAGGTCTTCACGAGCAGCCATGCGTTGAGCACGGCGATGAACACCGCGACGACGTACGCGAGCGCCTTCACCGCGCGGCTGTTCACGAAATCTCCCATCTTCGCGCGGTCGGAGGTGAACATCACGAGGGGAAAGACGGCGAACGACAGCTGCAGGGAGAGGATCACCTGGCTGAGGATGAGCAGCTTCGCGGTGCCCGACTCCCCGTAGAGCACCGCGACGATCACCGCCGGGACGACGGCGATCGCCCGCGTGATGAGGCGGCGGAGCCACGGCCGCAGCCGGATGCTGAGGAATCCCTCCATCACGATCTGTCCGGCGAGCGTCCCCGTCAACGTCGAGTTCTGCCCGGAGGCGAGGAGCGCGAGCGCGAACACCGTGCTCGCGCCGGCGACGCCGAGGAGGGGGGTGAGCAGCTTGTGCGCGTCCTGGATCTCGGCGACCTGGGTGTTCCCCGTCGTGTGGAAGGTCGCCGCCGCGACGATGAGGATCGCCGCGTTGATGAAGAGCGCGAAGGAGAGCGCGATCGTCGAGTCGAGGAAGGCGAAGCGCACCGCCTCGCGCTTCCCCTCCGCGCTCGACTCGTAGCGGCGCGTCTGCACGATCGACGAGTGCAGGTAGAGATTGTGCGGCATCACCGTCGCGCCGAGGATGCCGATGGCGATGTAGAGCATCTCGCGGTCGCGGACGATCTGCCCGCTGGGGACGAAGCCGCCGAGCACCGCGCGGAAGTCCGGGCGCGAGATGAACATCTCGAAGAGGAAGCAGATGCCGACCGTCGCGATGAGCGTGACGACGAGCGCCTCGAGGAGCCTGAATCCCTTGTGCTGGAGAAAGAGCACGACGAGCACGTCGAGCGCGGTCACGATCACGCCGACAGCGAGCGGCATCCCGAAGAGCAGGTTGAGCGCGATCGCCGATCCGATCACCTCGGCGAGGTCGCAGGCGGCGATGGCGATCTCGCAGAGGACCCAGAGGACGATGTTGACCGGCGTGCTGAAATGGTCGCGGCAGGCCTGCGCGAGGTCGCGCCCGGTGACGATCCCGAGCTTGAGGGCGAGCCCCTGGAGGAGCACGGCCATCAGGTTCGAGAGCAGGATCACGCTGAGGAGCGTGTAGCCGAAGCGGGATCCACCGGCGAGGTCGGTGGCCCAGTTGCCGGGGTCCATGTAGCCGACGGCGACGAGATAGCCGGGGCCGGCGAAGGCGAGGATCTTCCGCCAGAGGCTTCGGCGGTCGATCGGGACGGTCTTGTAGACCTCGGCCAGCGTGGGGGTGACGCGGGCGCGTTTCCAGCCGGGCTCGGGCCGGCGGTCGGGGTCTTCCTGCTCCGGCCGGACGACTCGTGGGAGGGCGGACATTCAGCGGTTCCGTGACGGGTGGGGCGATGGTTCGTACTGCTGAAAGAATAGTTTAGGTCACACTAAATCTTTCCGCAATAGCCCTTTCGCACTGACTTTCGGCCCGAGCACGACTACGATCAGGGAGGGCGAAGCTTCGCGTCGATGTCGGCCGGGCGCCCTTCCTTCCTGCCCGGGACGGCATGAGCGGGGATTCGGTCGCGCGCGAGCTCGACGCTCTGCTCCGCGCGCATCACAGGGACCGCGACGGCGGCGACGCGCTCGTACGCGCCGTGATCGCCCACGCCCGCGGGCTCGCGCCGGCCGACCGCGACGAGCTCGCCCGCCACCTGTTCTCGCTCGTCGAGCGGGA
This sequence comes from Gemmatimonadaceae bacterium, assembly GCA_013361935.1. GTDB lineage: Bacteria > Gemmatimonadota > Gemmatimonadetes > Gemmatimonadales > Gemmatimonadaceae > JABFXC01. The sequence continues at coordinate 10,068 of JABFXC010000168.1, read as the reverse complement.
GACGCCGGACGTCTGGCCGGTGGCCCTCGAGGTGATCGTCCGCAACGGCAGCACGGCGACCGCGGACGAGCTCACCGACATGCTCGCCGCCGAGCACCACTCCGCCGCGTGGAGCGACGCGATGATCATCGCGATCCTCCGACTGGGCAGCGCGGACGCGGTGGCGCTCTCCCGCGAGTACGTGCGCGAGGAGCTGCGCCGCCACCATGCGGGCGCGCTGCCGATGCTCTCCTGGCTCTACCGCGAGAATCGCGACGACGCGCTCGACATGGGTGCGCGCTTCTACGCCGAGGTGCTCGGCGCGGCCACCGCGCGCGACGAGCGGCTGGTCGAGGAGGTGCGGCGGCATCTGCCCGGCCAGCTCGAGGGTCTGCTCGCGATCTCCACTGCCGCGGTGCTCGACCTCGTGGACCGCGTCGCGGAGCTCGACGCCGCGGCGGGGCGGACGCTGGCGGCGATGATCGCCGCGGAGCTGCGCCCCACGGCGGCGCGCGACCGGCTCGGCCCCCGCGCCGTCGGCGCGTTAGGCGAGGCGCTCCGCCTCCGCGCCGGCTGATCGCGCCGCGGCTACTCGCCGACGACGCCGAGGAAGCAGCGCAGTATCCGCTCGGTGAGCCCCCAGACGACGTACTCGCCGTGCGTGAAGGCGGGGACGCGGAGGGAGCGCCCGTGGGCGACGACCTCCGCGGTGATCCAGGCGGCGGTGTCGCGGAGCGTGGCGAGCGGGACCCAGAACGCCGCGGCGACCTCGGGGCTCTCGACGATCTCGACTCCGGGAAGGACCGCCGCGACGAAGGGACGGACGATCACCTGCCTGACGGTCATCGAGCGGGGTGACACGTCGTCGAGCACGCCGAGCACGGCGCCGTCGCGGGCGACGTCGATCGCCGTCTCCTCCCAGGTCTCACGGAGCGCGGTGCGCTCGAGCGACTGGTCGACCGGCTCGCGGCGTCCGCCGGGGAGCGCGACGTGGCCGCTCCACGGGTCGCCCTCGAACTCGGCGCGCTTGATGAGCAGCAGCTCGAGCTCGTCGAGGTAGTTGGGGCGCAGGAGGATCGTCACCGCGGCGTGCAGCGTCGCCTCCCCCGGCACCGCGTCGATCGCCTGGGCGGGACGCGCGGCGAGCGCAGCGGAGAGCCGGGCGATCTCGCGGTGCTCGAGCACGTTGCGGATCATCGCGCGCTCACCGCTCCACGGGTCCTCCGTCCTCGACCCAGCCACGATAGCCGCCGCGCAGCGAGCGCACCTGGTATCCCATCGTCTGCAGGGTGTCGGCGGCGAGCGCCGATCTGCTCCCTCCGGCGCAGTAGACGACGAGCGGGCGGTCGCGCGGGAGGACGCCCTCGCAGCGGACCTCGAGGGTGCCGCGGGGCAGGATCATCGCGCCGGGGATGCGGCCGAGGTTCGATTCGTTGGGCTCGCGGACGTCGACGAAGACGACGTCGCCGGCGCGGTGGGCGGCGCGCGCCTCGTCGAGGGGGATTTCCGTGATCCGCTGCTTCGCCTCGTTGACGAGGTCGGTGCCGGTCCTGGGGCGTGCGTGCATCGATCAGTGAACGTGAAGGGTGCCGGCGCCCGCGTCGAGCGTCGCCGTGAGGCCTAACGGCAGCGTCCACTGCTCGTCGATGTGGCCGACCGGCGCGTTGGCGAGGGCGGGGACGCCGGCCGCGGCGGCCGCCTCGTCGAGCACCTCGTCGAGGCGGCGTACGCCGTCGTCGCTCGTCTCCGGGCAGTCGGTGAAGGCACCGAAGACGAGGCCGGCGATTCGCGAGAGCGCGCCGGCGAGGCGGAGCTGGACGAGCATCCGGTCGAGGCGATAGACCGCCTCGCCGACGTCCTCGAGGACGAGGATGGCGCCGTCGAGGGGCGGGAAGTACGGCGTGCCGAGCAGCGCGACGAGGAGCGCGAGGTTCCCGCCGACGAGCCGTCCCTCGGCGACGCCGGGGCGGAGCACGCGCGGCGACTGGATCGCCCCGCAGGGATCGACGCCGCGCACCACGGCGCGCTCGAGCGAGTCGCGGGAGAAGGCGGTGAGCACGCCGCGCGCGGTCGGCGCGTGGTAGCTGGCGATGCCGCTGCGCGTCGCGAGCGCCGCGTGCAGGGCGGTGATGTCGGAGAAGCCGAGCAGCGCCTTCGGCCGGCGGGCGAGCGCGGCGTAGTCGAGCGACTCGAGCACCCGCATCGCGCCGTAGCCGCCGCGCGCGCACCAGACGGCATCGATCTCCGGATCGCGGAGCGCGCGCCGGAGGTCGCCGGCGCGCTCGTCGTCGCTTCCGGCGAAGTAGCCGCGCCGTGCCAGCACGTTAGGCGCGACGATCGGCTCCCAGCCGAGCGACTGCACGTTGGCGATCGCGCGCTCGAGGTCCGCCGGCCCGCGCAGCGGCCCCGCGGGCGAGACGAGCGCGACGCGCGCGCCCGGCGCGAGAAGCGGAGGACGCCGCAGCGCGGTGCGCGGATGTGATCTACGAACGGTCGCGGTCATGTCGGAGTGCGCAACGTATGAGCCGCGCGGAGGCCGGTCAACGGCGTGGGAGAGTCCTACATGGCACCTGCCTTGCGACGTGACGACTTCCCAACGGCGGGCGACGCAACGACGATCGTCGCGCGCGGGCGCACGCCGGAGTCATCCTTACGCAGCATGGAGGTACGGACCATGGCGGATCACGACAAGAACCAGGGATCGAAGAGCGGCGGCATGAGCGGCTCGTCGGGCAGCAGCTCGTCCGGCAGCGGCTCGTCAGGCAGCGGCTCGTCAGGCTCCCGCGGATCCTCGTCGAGCGGCTCGGCCGGCGGCAGCGGCGGCTACGGCGGCTCGTCCGGCAGCAGCGGGTCGTCGGGCAGCAGCGGGTCGTCCGGCAGCCGTTCCGATCGCGGCAACATGGGTGACGAAGGGATCGGCAGCTCGGCGACGAAGGGCGGCTCGCAGGGCGCGAGCGGCTCGTCGTCCTCGCGCAGCGGCTCGAGCAGCGGCTCGAGCAGCGGCTCCGCGGGCGGCAGCGAAGGGATCGGCGACGAGAACGATCGCGACATCGAAGGGTTCAGCGGCACCTCGGGCGGCAGCTCGGGAAGCTCGCGCAGCGCGTCGGGCGGCAGCTCCGGCTCGAGCGGCAGCGGGAGAAGCGGCAGCTCGGGGAGCAGCGGCTCGAGCGGCGGCGGGATGAGTGGCTCGAGTGGCTCGAGCAGCGGAGGGATGGGTGGCTCGTCGGGCGGTTCGTCCGGCGGTTCGGGTGGAAGCTCGGGTGGCTCGTCGGGCCGTTCGGGCTCGTCGGGTGGCAGCAGCGGCGGCAATCGCTGATCGCTGAGCCATCACGAGGGCGCCCCGGCCACGGCGGGGGCGCCCTCGTCGCGTTCACGACGCGCTCCCGCTGGACGAACGCGTCCGCGCTCCGCAGAATTGGCGCGTGCAACCTCCCGCCTCGCCGCGCGGCCCGCGCCTTCCCCTCGCCGCGCAGGTTCTCTTCGGTCTCATCCTCGGCTTCGCGGTCGGCCTCGCCCTCCCGGCGTTAGGCGGCGGCGCGACGCGCATCGGCCTGGCGATCGCCGAGCCCGTGGGCGCGCTCTTCGTCAACGCGATCCGGATGACGGTCATCCCGCTCGTCGCGGCGAGCCTCGTCGTCGCGGTCGCGACGGCCCCCGATCCGCGCGTCGTCGGCGCGATCGGCGCGCGATCGCTCATCGCCTTCGTCGCGATCGTCGTCGCCGGCGCGGTCTTCGCCGCCGTCGCCGCACCGGCGCTCTTCGCGCTCTCGCCCGTGCCGGCCGACGCGCTCGGCGCGCTCGGCACGCGGCCCGGAGCGGCGCCGGCGAATGCCACGGCGCTCCCGACGGTCGGCCAGTGGCTCGTCGATCTCGTCCCGGCAAACCCCTTCAAGGCGGCGAGCGACGGCGCGATGCTTCCCCTGATCGTCTTCGCGCTCGCCCTCGGCTTCGCGCTCCCGCGCATCACCGCCGAGCGTGGCGCGCCCGTCATCCGATTCTTCGAGGGGATCACCGACGCGATGATCCTCCTCGTCCGCTGGATTCTCGCCTTCGCGCCCCTCGGCGTGTTCGCACTCGCCGTGCCCCTCGCGCTCCGCGCCGGCGGCTCCGCGGCCGGCGCGCTGCTCTCGTACGTCGTCGTCTCCGTCGTGCTGACGGCGGGGTTCGCGGTCATCGTGCTCTACCCGCTCGCCTCCATCGGCGGAGGGACCTCGCTCGCGCGCTTCACGCGCGCCTGTCTCCCGCCGCAGGCGGTCGCCTTCGGCTCCCGCTCCTCGCTCGCCGCGCTGCCGGCGATGATCGAGTCGGCGCGCGACAGGCTCGGGCTCCCGCCCGCGATCACCGGCTTCTTCCTTCCCCTCTCCACCGCGACCTTCCGCGCGGGGAGCGCGGTACAGCAGACGGTCGCGGTGGTGTTCGCCGCGTATCTCTTCGGCGTTCATCTCGGCGCGGCGCAGCTCGCGACCGTCGCGCTGACGGTCGCGTTCACGACGTTCAGCATCCCGGCGATCCCCGGCGGCTCGATCCTCGTCCTCGCGCCCGTCCTCGTCGCCGCGCGCGTCCCCGCCGAGGCCATCGGCGTGCTGCTCGCCGTCGACACGATCCCGGACATGTTCCGCACGACGGTGAACGTGACGGGGCACATGGCCGTCGGCTCGGTGCTCGGGAGGGCGAGGCGTGAGACGTGAAGCTGCGGCGGGCGGGGGGTGGGGTGTGAGGTTTCGTGGGGAGTGAGGCTTCGTGAGGAGTGAGGCGTGAACCCGCGGTCTCTCGGCGTTGCTTTGGCGTTGCCGTGGATCGTGGCGCCGATCGTGACCGCGATCCGTCTCTCGCGATCGCGGTCGCTCGACGAGGCTGCACCTTCCGTCGGTGAGGACGCGCCGCTCCTCTCGGTGATCGTGCCGGCGCGCGACGAGGAGGAGAACATCGAGCGCTGTCTGCGCTCGATCCTCGCCACGAGCTATCCGCGCCTCGAGCTGGTCCTCGTCGACGACCACTCGCGCGACCCCACGCGCCGGATCGCCGAGCGCATCGCGCGCGAGGATGCGCGGCTGCGCGTCGTGAGCGCGCCCGATCTGCCCGCGGGATGGTTCGGGAAACCGTGGGCGTGCGCCACCGGAGCGCGCGAGGCGCGGGGCGCGATCCTCTGCTTCATGGACGCCGACACCACCCAGTCACCGGATCTGCTGCCGCGGATGGTCGACACGATGCGTGCCCGCGACGCGGGGATGCTCACCGTCGCCGGCGCGCAGGAGATGCACACCTTCTGGGAAACGCTGCTCCAGCCGCAGGTGTTCGGCATGCTGCTCATGCGCTACGGCGGTACGGAGTCGGTGAACGAGTCGCGCCACGCGTGGGACAAGATCGCCAACGGCCAGTGCATCGCGATCCGCCGCGCGGCGTACGAGTCGATCGGCGGGCACGGCGCGGTGCGCGACAAGGTGGCCGAGGACCTGATGCTCGCCCAGCGGCTCTTCCGCGCCGGGGTCCACACCGTCCTCGTGCTCGGCGTCGGCCAGCTCTCGACGCGCATGTACTCGTCGCTCGGCGCGCTGGTGCGCGGGTGGCGGAAGAACGTGTTCGCAGGGGGGATCGACGCGCTTCCAGCGATGGCGATCGCCCGCGCGCTCTTTCCCGTCGCCCTGACGCTCTTTCCCCTCGCCGAGCTCGTGCCCGTGGCGACGCTCGCGGCGCACGCTGCCGGCGCTGCATGGCCGGGCCCGACCGCGCTCACGTGGGCGTGGATCGCGACGACGGCGATGCTCGTCGCCTGGAGCGTCGTCTACCTGCGCGCGCGACGGTCGCCGCTCTGGGCGGCGCTCTTCCCGTTAGGCGCGCTCGTCCTCCTCTGGATCATCCTCGGCGCGATCGCGCGATGGCGGCGCGTGTCGTGGAAGGGCCGGACCTACCGGGCCGCGTGAGCGCCGGGCGCCGGCGTCAGCCGAGCAGCCGGTAGCCCGGGAGCGTGAGGAACTCGACGAAGCCTTCGTCGAGCACGAGCTCGTCGAGCAGCATCGCCGCCTCGGGCAGCCGCGAGTCTCCCGCGCCGCGCTCGAGCGAGGAGAGCACCTCGTCGCGCAGCGCGCGATAGCGCTCCGCGGACATCCGCGTCCCGTCGGCGAGGGGCGCCTCACGCTGCACCCACTGCCAGAGCTGGGAGCGCGAGATCTCCGCCGTCGCGGCGTCCTCCATGAGATTGTGGATGCCGACCGCGCCCGAGCCGCGCAGCCACGCGTCGAGGTACTGCAGCGCGACGTCGATGTTCGCGCGGACGCCCCCCTCGGTCGTCGCGCCGCCGGGCACCGTGAAGTCGGCGAGCTGTCTGGCGGTGACCTGCACCTCGTCGCGGCGGCGCTCCTTCTGGTTGGGCCGGTCGCCGAGCACCTCGTCGAACACCGCGCCGGCGACCGGAACGAGGTCGGGGTGCGCGACCCAAGTCCCGTCGAAGCCGTCGCGCGATTCGCGCAGCTTGTCCTCGCGCACCTTGGCGAGCGCGGTCTCGTTCACCGCGGCGTCGCGGCGGCTCGGGATGAACGCCGCCATCCCGCCGATCGCGTGCGCGCCGCGCCGGTGGCAGGTGCGCACGAGGAGCTCGGTGTACGCGCGCATGAAGGGCACGGTCATCGTGAGCTGGCCGCGGTCGGGGAAGATCGGCCCCGTGCGCCCGAACTTCTTGATCGCGCTGAACAGGTAGTCCCACCGTCCCGCGTTCAGCCCCGCCGCGTGCTCGCGGAGCTCGTAGAGGATCTCCTCCATCTCGAAGGCGGCGACGATCGTCTCGACGAGCACCGTCGCGCGGATCGTTCCGCGCGGGACGCCCAGCATTTCCTGGGCGTGAAGGAAGACCTCGTTCCAGAGGCGCGCCTCGAGATGGCTCTCGAGCTTGGGCAGGTAGAAGTACGGCCCTGAGCCGCGCGCGGCGAGCTCGCGCGCGTTGTGGAAGAAGTAGAGCCCGAAGTCGAAGAGGCTCGCCGAGATCGGCGCGCCATCGACGAGAACGTGCTTCTCGCCGAGGTGCCAGCCGCGCGGCCGGACGACGAGCGTCGCCACGCGCTCGTTCAGCGCGTAACGCTTTCCCTCGGGGCTGGTGAAGTCGATCGTCCGCCGCACGGCGTCCATGCAGTTCGCCTGGCCGGTGACGACGTTCTCCCACGTCGGCGAGAGCGCGTCCTCGAAGTCGGCCATGAAGACCTTCGCGCCGGAGTTCAGCGCGTTGATCATCATCTTCCGCTCGACCGGGCCGGTGATCTCCACACGCCGATCGTCGAGGTCCGCGGGCGCGGGGGCGACGCGCCACTCGCCGCTCCGCACCGCCTTCGTCTCGACGAGGAAGTCGGGCCGGATGCCGGCGTCGAGCAGCTCCTGCCTCGCGAGGCGCGCGCGGAGGAGCTGCCCGCGCCTCGCGTCGAAGCGCTCGTGCAGGGCGGCGACGAAGTCGAGCGCCTCGGGGGTGAGGACGCGGCGCTGTGCCTCGCCCGCGTCACCGATGATCTCCGGCCGCCCCGCACCGTGCTGTGCCATCCGCTGCCGCCTCCGTTCGAGAAACGTCCGGAGGAAGTATCGTCGATGGGGCTGCCCGGAGTCGAGCCCCGCGCCGCGCGATGAGGGAAGTGGAGCGCGACTAGAAGTAGAGCGCGACGCGAAGGGGCGTGAACTGCGCGGTGGTGGTGTATGCGGTGTGCTTCATCGGCTGCGGCGTGTTCGGCACCTTGCGCCACTCCTTGGTCACCGCGAGGCGAAAGCCGGTGCCCACCGAGAGCCGGTCGGCGACCATGTACTGACCACCTGCTTCAACGTACGGACCGAGATCGAGGTAGGCCGAGCGGTACTTGGTCGAGTTGCCGGGACCAGTCTGCTCGTAACGCAGCGTCGTGCGATCTCCGACCACTCCCACGCCGAGCGTGGTCATGACGCGCGAGGTGAGGTCGAGATGCTGCCGCAGCCCCAGCCCGCCGGCGAGCACCATGTTCGTCTGCTCCTCGGTCACCACGCCGAACCCCGAATCGTAGCGGTCGGTCGTGCGATAGCGATTGACGCCGAAGTCGAATACGAGGGCGGTGCTCTTCGTCAGGAAGACCAGCGCCCCACCGCGCGGATTGCTCGCCGAGTATGCCTCGATCCCCCATTGACCGGGATGGAAGGGCGCAGCCGCGGCCGTCTGGGCGGACGCTGTACCGCGAGCGGCCAGCGCGCTGGCCGTGAGGAGCAGAAGGTGAGTCGCTTTCATGAACGATCCGGGGTCGAGGGTGATTGGTCTGCGCGCTTTTGGCGCGAGCTGCGCATCGACGGTAACCCCCTAACGGTCGCGTCCCGTCACGTTGGCGCGTGCTCACCATGCGCTCCGCTGCCGCTCTCCTCGCCGCCCCGCCCGGCGTCGACGCACTCCATGCCATCGCCCGCGTCGCCGGCTGCGATGGCGACGTCGCCCCCCTCGCCGCCGACGCGCGCGCCGCGCTCGGCCTCCCCGACGATCTGCTCGACGCGCGCGTCTGCCCCGGGCCCGGCGCGCTCCGCGCGCTCCTCCTCCGCTCGCCGCGCGGAGCTCCGCCGCGCGAGACGATGGCCCGCGTCGCGACGAAGCTCGCCGCGCGCACCCCGCAGCTCCTCTGGATCGCGATCGCCGAGGACGACGCCGCGATCGAGCGCGTCATCGCCTGCTGGTCGGCGCACCGCTCGCCGCCGCGCGTCGCCGCCCTCTCGGTGGAGCGCGAGCACCTCGTAGACAGCGACGCCGAAGCGCTCTGCGCGATCGCCGCCGCCGCGGGCGCCGACGATCTGCTCACCCACGCGCGCTGGCTCGAGGTGCTCGGCCGCGATGCCCTCACGCGGCGCTTCTATCGCGAGCTGGAGGCGAGTGTCGGCTCGCTCGGCGGGTCCCTCCCCGCAGTGGTGCCCGCGGAAGACCGGCGCACCCTCGCGCTGCATGCGTCCTCGCGTCTCCTCTTCCTCGCCTTCCTCGAAGCGAAGGGCTGGCTCGACGACGACCGCGGCTTCCTGGCTCGCGTCCATGCCGACACCCTGCTCGGCGGCGGCGCGGTCCATCGGCGGATGCTCGACCCGCTCTTCTTCGGCACGCTGAACGCGCGGGTCGCCGCGCGCGCTCCCGCCGCGCGCGCCTTCGGACGCGTTCCCTACCTCAACGGCGGCCTCTTCACCCGCACGCCGCTCGAGAAGCGCTGGCGCCACGCGCGCTTCTCCGACGAGGCGCTCGCCGCGCTCTTCGATGGAGTGCTCGCGCGTTATCGCCTCACCGCGCGCGAGGACCGCGCCACCTGGTCCGAGGCGGCGGTAGACCCGGAGATGCTCGGCCGCGCCTTCGAGACGCTGATGGCCTCGCGCGAGCGTCGGAACAGCGGCGCGTTCTACACGCCGCAGCCTCTCGTCGCCGACGTCACCGCCGAGGCGCTCGCGGTCGCCCTCACGCGCTGCGGCCTCGATGAGCCGGCGGCCCGGCGCATCCTCGCCGGAGAACGACCCGTGCCCGACCGCGCGGCGGAGCTTCGCGCGCGGCTCGTCGCGCTCCGCGTCCTCGACCCGGCCTGCGGATCGGGCGCGTTCCTCGTCCACGCCCTCGAGCGCATCGCCGAGATCCTGCGGCTCTGCGGCGACGCGCGCGACGTCGGCGCAGTGCGTCGCGAGGTGCTCGCGCGAACCATCTTCGGGGTGGACGCGAGCGCGACCGCGGTCTGGCTGTGCGAGCTGCGGCTCTGGCTGTCCACCGTCATCGAGACCGAGGTCGCACCGGGCGAGCGCGTCCCCACGCTCCCCAATCTCGATCACAACATTCGCGTCGGCGACTCGCTCGGCGGCGAAGGCTTTCGCGGCACGCAGGGTCCGCTGCATGGGAGCCGGACGCTCGCCGCACTGCGGGCCCGCTACGCCCGGGCGACGGGCATCCGCAAGCACTCGCTCTCGCGCGCCCTCGATCGCGCCGAGCGCAGCGCCGCCGTCGCCGCGCTCGAGCGCGAGATCGCCGCGCTCGGTCACCGCCGCCGGGAGCTGCTGCTCGCGCGCCGCCAGCGCGATCTCTTTGGCGAGCGGCGTCGAGCGGGGCCCGACCCGGAGCGCGAGCGTCTGCGCGCGCGCGTC
>JABFXC010000048.1 GCA_013361935.1 Gemmatimonadaceae bacterium | reverse complement strand
GCTCGGCTCGCCGGCGCCGAGGAGGTGGGAGGGTGGGGCGGGCGACGCCAGGCGCTCGCCGACCTCGCGGCGGCGGCCGCGTCTCCGCGCTCGCGCCGGTCGGAGGGTGCGGCGGAGCTGCGCCGAGCGCGCTCCATCGCGACCGGGACGATGGGGCTCGCCGGAGAGCGGCGGCTCGCGGAGCTTGGGCGCCGTCGAGCGCAAGGCAGCCTTTCATGGCTCGATGATGTCGCCCTGCTAGCCCGGTTCGACGCGCCTGATGGCGGGCCACGAGCCCCGCGAAGGGCGCGGCTGCGGGCGATCATCCTCCTCTCGCCGGTCTGAGGCCGGGCCCCGCGGCCATATTGCTCGCCCCCTCCGTGGACAGTAGGGTCAACGAATTCCTGACCCCGTTCAAACCTTCGAGGCGGTCGTGGCATCTGATTCCGTGAACGCGGGACCACACGACCGAATGGCGACCCTGGCTCTCCTCCATACCACCACGACCTCTCAGGCTCAGCCCGAGTCCGACGTCGCCCTCGCGGCGGCCGGCGACCGGGTGGCGTTCGAGAGACTCTACCGGGCGAACGCGGGCCGCGTCTTCGCGATCTGCGTCCGGATGGCGGGGGACCGGTCGGCGGCCGAAGAGCTGACGCAGGATGTCTTCGTCCGCGCCTGGCAGAAGCTGGAGCAGTTTCGTGGCGAGGCCAGCTTCTCCACCTGGCTGCATCGGCTCGCGGTGAACGTGGTGCTGAACGCGCGGAAGCAGCAGGGCCGCCACCGCTCGCGGCACGACGGGATGGACGAGGAGAGCGAGGACTTCGCGCAGCCCGCGGCACCGGTGCCGGGGATGCGCCTGGACCTCGAGGCGGCGATCGCCACGCTGCCGGCCGGAGCCCGGAAGGTGTTCGTGCTCCACGACGTCGAGGGCTACACACACGAAGAGATCGCCGCGATGACCGGCGTGACCACGGGAGCGACCAAGTCGCAGTTGCACCGCGCCCGGATGCTGTTGCGGGAGGCACTGAACCGATGACCCACAATTCGCTGACCCACGAACAGTTCGAGACGCTGCTCCCCGGCTGGATGGAGGGTGAGCTGGACGGTGACGAGCGCGATGCGTTCGACGCTCACGCCCGGGAATGCGCGCAGTGCGGCGCGCTCGTGCGTGACCTCGAGCAGATCGTCGCGCGGGCGTCGGCGCTCGGCCCGATCGAGCCGCCGCCGAGCGTATGGAACGGCATCGAGTCGCGCATCGGCGCGACCGTGGTGCCGCTCGCGTCGCGTCGCCGCTTCGTTCCCGTCGTTCGCAACCTCGCCGCCGCGGTCGTGCTCGTCGCGGCGACGGTAGGGATCACCTGGAAGGTCGCGCGCCAGCAGCAGAGCGCGCGTCCGGGAACGACCGTCGCGACCGTTCCGTCGACCGGGGCCGGGTCGGCGAGCGCGCCGCGGCAGATCGCCAACGCCGACGCCAGCGGCTCGACGCAGCAGCCGGGCTCGGGACCGATCATCACCCAGCCGCCGCAGGTCGCGTCGACCTCCGGCGCCGAGCGGCGCGACGACACGCCGCGCACCTCGCGCGCGATTCCCTCGGCCGGCGCGCAGCTCGTCGGCAACGGCGGTCTCGCCGAGGAGAGCAGGATCTACGACCGCGAGATCGGCCGCCTCCGCACCGTGCTGCGGCAGCGGCGAACCGATCTCGACCCCCGCACCGTGAAGGCGATCGAGAGGAGCCTGGCCGTGATCGACACGGCGATCGCGCAGGCCCGCTCGGCGCTCGCCGCGGATCCCGCAAGCCGGTTCCTCAACGACCGGCTCACCAACGCACTCGACAAGAAGGTGGAGCTCCTGCGCACCGCCGCGCTGCTCCCCGCACGCTCATAGAGGACAGACCAATGACCATCGCACGAAGCTTCCTGGTGATCGCCACGCTCGGAGTGTCGGGGGCCGCGCTGGCGGCCCCGGCCCGCGCGCAGGACGAGATGCCCGACCGCGTCACGTCGAAGATCGACACGACCGTCACCATCTCGAAGGACGGGACCGTCGACCTGCAGCTCGTCTCCGGAGCGATCGTCGTCTCCGCGGGCAGCGGCAACCAGGTGCGCGTGAAGGCCTGGAGCGAGCGCGGACGCCTCGAGTTCTCCGCCTCGCCTTCGCGCGTCTCCCTCGACGTGCACTCCGACCGCGGGCGCATGGGTGACACGCGCTACGAGGTCAGCGTGCCCGCAGGCGTGCGTCTCCAGCTGAAGAGCGTTTCGGGCGACATCACCGCGCACGGTGTGGGCGGCGAGCTCGAGGCCGGCGCGGTGAGCGGCGACGTGGACGTCAGCGACGCGAAGGGCCGCGTCGAGATCGAGAGCGTCTCCGGCGACATCACCGCCGCGCGACTCTCCGGCGACGTGCGCGTCAGCGCCGTGAGCGGCGACGTGACGATCGACGACGTCAGCGGCGATCTCGACATCGAGACCGTGAGCGGCGAGATGAACCTCGAGCGCATCGCCGTGAAGACGCTGCGCTCGGAAACCGTGAGCGGGGAGCTGACGTACGAGGGCTCGCTCGATCCGAACGGGCGCTATGAGTTCCACTCGCAGTCCGGCGACGTCCGCCTCCGCATCCCCGCGTCGTCGGGCGGCTCAGTCCGCATCGAGACCTTCAGCGGCGACCTGCAGAGCGACTTCCCGATGACGATGCAGCCGGGCGAGCGCGACCACGAGCGTCCGCGGCGGATGGAGTTCACCTTCGGCAAGGGCGGCTCGCGTATCACCGCGGAGACCTTCAGCGGCGACATCACCCTCGAGCGCAGCGGCTCGAACCCCTGAGCAGCATCACGGAACGACGGCTTCACCACACGGAGACCGACCCATGATCAGAACCCCTACGGCCCTCGCGCTCGCGCTGTCCACCGCCCTCACCGCGACCGCGGGCGCGCAGGCCACCGTCCAGTCGAACGCCAACGGCGACCGCTTCGACTGGAATGGCAACGTCCCCGCCGGCGCCTGGATCATCGTCCGCAACGTCAGCGGCCCGATCAACGTGACCGCGGCCTCGGGCCGGAACGCGACGATCGCCGGCGTGAAGCGCGTGCGCCGCGGCGACGCGGACTTCGTGCACTTCCACAGCAAGCCGCTCGCGAACGGCGGGATCCTCGTCTGCGCCCTGTGGGGCGAGGACTCGAGCTGCGACGAGGACGGCGCCCGCTCGCGCAACCACAACGATGGCAACCATAACGACGTCAGCGTCGACTTCACGGTCGCGGTGCCGGCCGGCGTCAACGTGCGCATCGGCAGCGTGAACGGCGACGTCGACGTGCAGGGCGCGACCGCCGAGGTCGAGGCGAGCACGGTGAACGGCGAGGTGCGGGCGCGCTCGAGCGGCGGGCCGGTGCGCGCGAGCACCGTCAACGGCGACGTGCGAGCGAGCATGGGCAGCGTCGGCAGCGGTGACCTCAGCTACTCGACGGTGAACGGCTCCATCGAGCTCGAGCTGCCGAGCGCCTTCAACGCCGACGTCGAGCTGAGCACGGTGAACGGCAGCTTCCGCACCGATTTCCCGATGACCCTCACCGGCCGCGTGAGCCCGCGCCGCCTGAGCGGCAAGATCGGCACCGGCGGCCGCGAGCTCCGCGCGCGCACCGTCAACGGCTCCATCGAGCTGCGGAAGTCCAGCTGAACGAGAGCGGCCAGGGGCCAGGCGTCAGGAACGGCGCAACCGCAGTTTCTTCCGCCTGGCCCCTGGACCCTGGCCCCTGGCACCCGGCACCCGGCACCTGGCTCCGCCGTCAGGCGAGCTGCTCCCCCGCCAGCCCGTCCAGCTCCCCCGCGAGCGTCAGGTCCTTCTGCGTGATCCCGCCCGCGTCGTGCGTGCTTAGCGTGCAGGTGATCTTCGTGTAGCGGATGTCGATGTCCGGATGATGTTCCATCCTGTCGGCGACCGCCGCGGCGCGGTCCACGAAATCGATCCCCGCGCGGAACGTCCGGAACTTGTACGTCTTCACGAGCGCGTTGCCGCGCCGCGCCCAGCCGGGGAGCTTGCCTAACGCGCGCTGGATGTCCAGGTCCGGCAGCTGTTCGCTCATCGGTCCTCGCGAGATCGGGATCAGCGCGGCGGCGCCGACGGCGGAGTCGCCGTGGAGTCCCGCCTCGTCGAATCGGCGCGCACCGCGTCGGCCACCTTCCCCGCGCCGAGCACGATGACCTCGACGCGCCGGTTCTGCTGCCGCCCCGCCGGCGTGTCGTTCGACGCCACCGGCTGGCTCTCCCCGAATCCCTTCGAGGTGATCCGTCCGGCGTCCACCCCGCCCGCGACCAGCGCCTCGCGCACCGACGCCGCACGCCGCTCCGAGAGACTCTGGTTGTACGCGTCCGATCCGGTCGCGTCGGTGTGCCCCTCGACCGAGATGTTGTAGTTCGGATATTGATTGAGGATCGCCGCGATCTTCTCGACGTTGTTCGTCGCGCCGGCCTTCAGCGTCGCCTTGTTCACGTCGAAGAGGATGTCGCTGAGGCTGATCACCAGTCCGCGCGAGGTCTCCTTGATGTTCGTGATCTCGGCGACGAGCGAGCGGAGCTGCGTGAGCGCGTCGTTGAGCTTCGCGTTCGCCTCCTCGGCGGCGCGACGCAGCGAGTCGGCGCGCTGCTCGGTGGCCGAGTTCTGCTGCCGGAGCGCGGCGATCTCGGACTGCGACAGCTGCTGCTGCTGCGCCAGGGCGTTGCGCTGCGACTCGGTGAGCGAGAGCAGCCGATGGAGCCGTTCCGTCTTCAGGCTGTCCGCCGTGCGCGCCGCGACCGCCTGACGCTCGAGCGCGTCCGCGGTCTGCGCCTGACGGAGCGCGATGTGCGCGAGCCCGTCCACGTAGCCCTGCGCGCGGTTGCCGTCCACCGCCGCGATCGCCGCGTCGATCGCCTGACGCGTCCTGATCATCTCGGCTTCGACGGTCTGGTTCGCGTTGCCGCCCTGCAGCGTCTGATAGAGCTGCTCCGCCTGCGTCAGCTCCGCGGGCCGCTTCACGCTGGCGCACGCGACGGCGATCGCGCAGAGCGCGACGGGCAGGGTCCGTCGGATCGTGATCATCGGTTCTCCTCCTGGGGCGGGAGCGCGGAGAGCGCGCTCTGCGCGTCGGTTCGATTGCGCTCGGCGGTGAGCTGAAGCGCGGTCGCGCGAGCGAAGCGCGCATCGGCGGTCGCTTCGCGCGCATGGAGCTCCGCCTCGGCGGTCTTGCGCAGGCTCAGCTGGCTCCGCGCGGCCTCCAGATGCATCCGGGCGTCCTTCATCACCGCGGCGGCGAGCGTGTCCGCACCGGCGCTCTGCGCGTCGGTGACCGCGCGCTCGGCCGCGGCGATCGCCGGCCCCGCGTCCTGCGTCTTCGGGAATCCACCAGTGCCGGCGCAGGCGCTCAGCGCGCCGGCGGCCAGCAGCAACGCGAGTCGTGCTCGCATGTGACCGTCTCCTTGCGTTCGAGGTGCGACGACGCGAGGGCAAGAACGGCTCCCTGGCCGCGTCCGCCGCTCGCGTCGCCCGTCGTTTCGGGCTATATTCGGTATCCGTCCGCAGCCCGCAACCCAGCGTCCCGAACCATGCGCACCAACCCGGCGCTCGTCCAGTCCGTGCTCTTCCCCGAGCTGGCGAAGGGGAACGGCCGCATGCTCCCCGTCATCGGCGAGCAGAAGGACATCCGCTACCACTCGGCCCCCGCGAAGAGCGTGTTGAACGGGCCCGAGGTGACGGGGATGGGCTACTGGTCGGTGAACCCGTACGTCGGCTGCGCCTTCGGCTGCTCGTACTGCTACGCGCGCTACGCGCACCGCTACGCCATGGAGCGCGCGGCCGCGAACGAGCACATGGACGTCGAGCTGGCGCGCGACTTCGCCGAGATGCCGCCCTGGCTCGCCTTCGAGCGCCACATCTTCGTGAAGGAGAACGCGCCGCAGGTGCTGCGGAAGACGCTCCGCCACGGGAGCGAGAAGCACCGCGCCCTCATCGAGGGCGACAGCATCGTCATCGGCACGGCCACCGATCCGTATCAGCCCGCCGAACGGAAGTTCCGCGTCACGCGCGGCATCCTCGAGGCGCTGGCCGAGCATCCCGATCTCTCCGTCGCGATCATCACGAAGAGTCCCCTGATCACCCGCGACATCGACGTGCTCTCGCGGATCAACCGCCACTCGCGGCTCTCGATCCATCTCACCATCACGACCATCGACCGCGAGCTCGCGCGCCGCGTCGAGCCGCGCGCGCCGACTCCGGAGTCGCGCATCCGCGCCCTGGCCCGCGTCCGCGAGGCGGGGATCGACATCGGCGTCAACTGCATGCCGGTGCTCCCCGGGATCACCGACAATCCCTCGCAGCTCGAGGAGCTCGTGAAGCGCGTCGCCGCGGCGGGCGCGACGCACGTCTATTCCTGCGCGCTCCGCCTTCAGTCCACCGCGCGCAAGCGCTACCTCCCCTGGATCGAGCAGGAGTTCCCGCACCTCGCCGAGCGCTATCGCAACACCTACGCGCGCGACCACAACGCCGGCGAGAAGTATCGCGAGGGGCTGCGGAAGTTCTTCGATCGCCTCTGCCGCAAGTACGGCGTGCGCGGCTGGAGCTACGACCCGACCGCCGACGAGGACGCGGAAAGCGATGCGTCCGACATGCTCGCACAGCCGGTGCAGCCCGCGCGGTTCGACGAGCAGCTGCTACTCCCGTTGTGAGGCGACGGGGGAGTGGACGTGGGGACGGGGGAGCGAGGGTGGGGCTGGGACAACGTGGGACGTGTGAGTCCGCCCTCCCACGTCCCCCGTCGTCCCCGCATCCCCACCTCGCTCCCCCGTCCCGCGTCCACTTCCACGTCGCAGTCAGATGACAGGATTCGTGAACCTCGCGATCCACGAGTTGACTTCGCTCCACCACAGCCGCTGGTTCTGCGGCTTGCCGATCCAGTGGCCCTCGTCGGGGAAGATCACGAGACGTGAGGGCACGCCCCGCCGCTGGAGGGCGGTGAAGAGCGAGAGCCCTTCCGTGTACGGCACGCGGTAGTCGAGCTCACCGTCGATCACCAGCGTCGGCGTCTTCATGTTCCCGGCGTAGAGGTGCGGCGACCACTTCCGGTACTGCTGCGCCGACGCCGTCGAGTCCCACCACTGGCCGCCGAACTCCCAGTCGGTGAACCAGAGCTCCTCCGTCGCGCCGGCCATCGACTCGAGGTTGAAGACGCCGGCATGCGACACGATCGCCTTGAACCGATCGGTGTGGCCGTTGATCCAGTTGGCCATGTACCCGCCGTACGAGCCGCCGGCCGCCGCCATCCGCGTCGAGTCGATGAAGGGATACTTCGTAACCGCCGCGTCGACCCCCTTCATGATGTCCTCGTACGCCTTGCCGCCCCAGTCCTTCGACACCTCGTCGACGAAGCGCTGGCCGTAGCCGGTCGATCCGCGCGGGTTCACGAACACCACCACCTCGCCCGGCGAGGCGAACATCTGGTAGTTCCACCGCCCGTGCCAGTTGTCCAGCCACGCCCCCTGCGGCCCGCCGTGGATGAGCAGCACCATCGGATACTTCTTCCCCGCCTGGAACTGCGGCGGCCGCACGACGAAGCCCTGGACGCTGTCGCCGCCAGCGCCGGCGTACCAGAACTCCTCGGCGGGATGCAGCGCGAGCGCCGCGACCTTCGCGTCCGTCTCGTGCGTCAGCTGGCGGGGCGTGTCCCATCCCTTCTTCCCCATCCGCGCCACCCAGATCTCCGTCGGGCGGTCGGCGGCGTCGCGCTGCCAGGCGAGAGTGCGCCCGTCCCTCGACAGGTTGAACGCGACGTTGTTCCGGTCGCCGACGACGAGCGACGGCGCGCCGGCCGCCGCCCCGTTCGCGCCTAACGCGACACGATAGAGCTTGTCCCGCGAGTGGTCCGTCGTCGCCACGTAGATCGCCCGCGAGTCCGGCGCGAAGAAGTACGAGTCGGCGTTGCGGTCCCAGCTCGGCAGCAGCTCGCGGCTCGTCTTCGCGGCGCGATCGTAGAGCATCAGCCGCTGCCGGTCCGATTCGAAGCCGCCGCGCGCCTGCGACTGGTAGGCGATGTACCGGCCGTCCGGCGAGTACACCGGATTCTGGTCCGCGCCCCGGTTCGAGGCGGTGATCACCTGCGCCGGCGCGCTCGCGTCCGCGGTCACCGTGTACAGGTTGATGTCGGTCGTCCACGCGTCGGCGCGCCCCTGATCCTTCGCGCTGTAGGTGATCTCGCGCCCGTCGGGGGACCACGCGTAGGCCTCGCTCCCGCCGAAGGGCGGCGGCGGCACGTCGTAGTTCGCGTGCGCGGTGAGATCGGCCGGCATGCCCCCGCTCACGGCCACGACGTACAGATGCGAGCGCGTGCCGTCGCTGTACGCGGTCCAGTGGCGGTAGAGCAGGTTGTCGGCGATGTGCGCCTTCACCTTGTTCGTGTCCGCCGCCGTCGCGCGCCCGACGTTGCACGCCTCGTCGGCGCAGTCGGGATAGACCGCGGTCGTGAAGGCGATGCGGTCGCCGGTGGGTGCCCAAACCGGTCCGCTCGCACCCGCGTTGATGTTCGTGAGCTGCCTCTTCTGACCGCCGCTCGCGTCGGCGACCCAGATCTGTCCGCCCGTCGTGAACGCGACCTGCTTTCCGTCCGGCGACCAGCGTGCCTCGCTCGCGTTCGTGCTCGCGTCGGGAAACTGCCGCGGCGATCCCCCGGCGACGGCGATGACGAAGGTGCGCGTCGTCCGCCGGTTCGCCGCGATGTCCGTGGTCCGCACCGCGTAGAGCAGCTGCGTCCCGTCCGGCGACAGCTGCGGGTCGGACACCCCCGGCATCGTCGCGAAATCCTCGAAGGTGATCGGCCGGCCGGCAATCGGCGCGGCGGGAGTCGCGGCGGGCACCGTCGCGCGCTGCGCGGCGCACGCGGGAGCGACGAGGAGCATCAGCGGCGCGAGCGCGGCCGCGAGAGCGGGACGACGGGACATGGCAGGCCGGAAACTGGTCGGAGGACCGAGAGCGAATCGCTCTCGACGAAAAAGCTGCGGGCGACGGCGTCCCGCGCTCGTCGCGGTTCACGCCCTCGCCCACAGCTTACAGCCTCGCGCCTCCAGCCTCCAGCCTCCAGCCGCTACTGCACGGTCGGCGACGACGCGCTGGCGGTCATCTGCGAGTCGGTCCCCTTCGTCTCGATCACGAAGACGACGCGGCGGTTCGCCTCGGCGCCCGGCTCGTCGCGCTCCGCGCCCGGGTTCACGAGGCGCGTCTTGCCGTAGCCCACCGCGCGCACGTTCTCCGAGTTCAGCCCGTTCGCCAGGAGCTCGGCGCGCACGTTGTCCGCGCGTCGACGCGAGAGGTCGAGATTGTACGACTGGCTCCCCGCCGGATCGGCGAAGCCCTCGACCGTGATGACCGATCCGGTGAAGTGTTTCTGCGCGACCTGCGCGAGACGCTGCACCGCGGCGGCGCCATCGGGATTCACCGTCGCGTCGTCGAACGCGAAGTTGATCGGGAAGGTCACCTTCACCGCCCCTTCCATCGCGGTGATCTTCGCGCCGAACTCCGTGCGCAGGTTCTGCAGGTCGGTGCGCAGCGAGGCGACGTCGGCGCGCACCGCGCCGAGCTCCGCCGCGTACGAGCTGTCGGCAGCCATCCGCTCGTGCCGCTCGCTGTCGAGCGCCGCCTGCTGGGCGGTCACCGTTCGCTTGAACGTCCGCGACGTCACGCATCCGGTGACCGTCGTCGCGGCGACGAGTGTGATCGTGGCAATTCGGACTATACGCATCTGCGCTCCTCGACTGGGTGGATGGAAGCGCGCTGAAGCAAGCCGCGAACCCGCGCGCCGGGCCCGGCACGAATTCCGGGACCGAGACGACGATTGCGCCTCACGCTGTGACGCCGCGCACGACGTGCGCGCGGCGGCGATCACATGGGCGCTGCCTAACGGCAGCGCGCGCGGTCGAGCGCGCAGCCGGGGCGCTCGCGGTCGAGCGCGAAGACGCGCGCCTCCGGAAAGCGCGCGACGAGCCGCGGAGGCGCGAAGTCGATCGTCATCACCTCGGCGGCGCCGAGCAGCGCGGGCAGCCGCTGTCCCGCGGCGTCGTTCACCACCACCCAGAGCCGCGGCGCCGAGTCGGGTGAGGCGCGCAGCGGGTCGTGCGCGAGCCGCAGTCGCTGCAGATGATACACGAGCGGAACGTCGCTCGGCGCCGATGCGATCACCCGGTCGCGCGGCCCCGCGCTGCGCGCGAGCAGCGCCGCGATCGACGCGCCGTCGCGGAGCGTGCCCGTGTCCTCCGCGCGCCGCACGACGTCGGAGTGGATCAGCCCCGTCGCGCCCCCGATCGCGACCGCGACGCACCCCGCGATCAACGTGCCCGATCGCGCCGCGCCGCCCGCCGCGCCGCCCACGCGCTCCGCCGCATGCGCCAGCCCCCCGGCCGCGGCCACCAGGAGCAGCGGAAGCAGGAACAGCCACACGCGGAGGTAGGGGATGCGCCCGTTCACGAGCAGGAGCAGCGTCGCCGCGACGAGCGCCGCGCCGAATACCGGCACCCGCCAACGCCCCGCACGGCGCATGAACAGCGCGGCGACGACACCCGCCGCGACCAGCGCCGCGAGCCAGACGGGCCACCCCCGCGTCCAATCCCCCCACAGGTCCCCGTAGAACGCCGGCAGCTCCGCGAAGAAGGAGCTCCGCGACTGCGGGCGCACGAAGCGGTTGCCGACGACGAGCGCGATCCCGCTCCGCGCGATCACCGGCAGGTACACCAGCGCGGTCAGCGCCGCCATCGTCGCCACCGTCCATCCGATCCGCGCGCGCATCGCCCGACCGTCGAGCACCGCCTCCCCCGTGCGCGCCTCCGCCCACAGCCAGAGCGCGACGCCCGCCAGCGGATACAGCATGATCGGGATCGTCCACGTGCCGAGCGCCCCGAGCACGGCGATCGCCAGCCACCCGGCGGGGTTGTCACGCTCGAGCTGCCGCGCGGCGAGGAGCACGATCGCCATGGTCAGGCAGCAGACGATGGTGTAGCCGCGCGCGTTGGTCGAGTAGAGCACGAGGCTCGCCGACGTCGCGACGAGCAGCGCGGCGACGGGCGCGGCGGTGCGTGACTGCGTCGCGCGTGCCACCGCCCAGGTCAGCGGGACGAGAGCGACGCCGGCGACGAATGCCGGGATCCGGAGCACGGCGGGCGCGTCGCCGAACAGCGACGACACGACGTGCACGAGCAGCGTGTGGAAGAGATGGTTGTTGGGGAAGCGGTAGTCCGACATCGCGAGCGCGAGCGGCTTCGACGCGTAGTCGAGCCACGTCGCCGCTTCGTCGTAGCGGATCGGCTGTCCGAGATCGCGCAGCCTGAGCACGATGGCGAGCGCCGTCGCCGCGGCGAGCAGGGCCCACTCCCATCCCGCGACCCCGCGCGCACTCGCCATCCAGTCGGCGCGGAGCGCGCGCCACTCGGGACGGAGCCGCGGCCGCACCGCGCGGATGCGATGCCGCGTGCGACGGTAGCCTTCCGCGAGCGCGAGCAGGACGAGGATCGCGAGGATCATTGCGGAGGAAAGACTAGCCCGTGCCTCCGTCCTCGCAAACCCCGGTCAGACGCCGACCGCTTTCCCCCGCTCCTGCTCGAGCATCGCCCGGTACCCCGGCGCGGGCACGCCGTCGCCCTTGACCCGGAAGAAGCTCACCTGACGCTGCAGGGTGTCCGCCTGCGCCGACATCTCCTCGGCCATCGCCGCGAGCTCCTCCGCCGCGGCCGCGTTGCGCTGCGTGATCTCGTCCACCTGCCCGAGCGCGCGCGTCACCTGCTCGATCCCCGCGGCCTGGTCCGCCGACGCCGCGGCCACCGTCTGCACGACGTTCGCCGTCTTGCGGATCGACGGGACGAGCTCGGCGAGCAGCGCGCCCGAGGCCTCGGCCACTTCCTGGCTCGAGCTCGCGATGCGTGTGATCTCCTTCGCCGCCGCCTGGCTCCGCTCGGCCAGCTTCCGCACTTCCGTCGCGACGACGTTGAAGCCGCGTCCGTGCTCGCCGGCGCGCGCCGCCTCGATCGCCGCGTTCAGCGCGAGGAGATTCGTCTGGTTCGCGATCTCCTCGATGATCGAGACCTTGTCGGCGATCGTCTTCATCACTTCGAGCATCTGCTGGATCGCCTTCCCGCTCTCGTCGGCGTCCTTCGCGCCCTTGAGCGCCAGGGTCTCCATCTCGCGGCTGCTGGTCGTCGTCCGCGCGATCGAGCCGTTGATCTCCTCGAGCGACGACGTCGTCTCCTCGACGCTCGCCGCCTCGTCGTTCGCCCCTTCCGAGAGGCTCTGGGCGGACGCGGTGAGCTGCTGCGACGCGGAGGTGATCGCCGCCGCGCCGGAGCGCATGTCCCCGATCACCCGCGACAGCGTGTCGATCATCGAGACGAAGGCGTTGGCGAAGCTGTCGTCCCCCGAGCGCGGGGTGACCTGCACCGTGAGGTTGCCCTCCGACATCTGGTCGGCGACCGCGCCCATGTCGCGGAGATACTGCGTCATGTTCGCGAACGCGTTGCCGAAGGTGTCGCGCTCCGACCGGGGCGTCACGCGCACCGAAAGGTCGCCGCGCGCGATCGCGTCCGCGGTGCGCGACATCTCCCGGAGGTAGGCGACCATCTCCTGCATCGACCGCAGGAGCTGCCCGACCTCGTCCTGCCCGCGCGCCGCCACCTGCACCGTCATGTCACCCTGCGCCAGCCGGTCCGCCGCCGCCACCGCCTCGGCGAGCGGCTCGGTGAGCGACCGCGTGGCGAACCGCGAGAGCTGCGTGAGCGCGAGGATCACGCCCATGGTGATCAGCCCGAGCACGAGCAGCGCCGCGCGCTGCAGCCGCGTCGCCGAGGAGAACGAGGTGCCGATCGCCGCCTTGTTCGCCAGCGTCTGCGATTCGATCGCCGCCTGCGTGCGCTTGAGCAGATCCACCTGCTGGCTCATCCGCTCCAGCAGGTTGTCGTTCATCGCCGTGCTCGTCGCCGCCTCGCTGGCGACCTGACGGGCGAGCGAGTAGTAGGCGCGGAAAGTCGAGTCGAGACGCGCGAGCGCCGCGGGGTCGTTCGTCGATCGTGCGCGCTGCGCATCGACGTCGGCGAGGAACGCGTCGCGCAGGCTGTCCGCCTCGACCAGCCGCTCGGGCTCCCGCGCGCTGATCAGGTCGAGAAAGGTGCGCTTGATCGACTCGAGCGTCTGGAGCTCGGCCTGGTTCGCCTGCAGCGACGGATAGTACCCGGTCTCGATCCCGCGCATCTTCGACTCGGTCAGCTGGCCGAGCGTCAGCACCACCACGCAGACGATGACGAGGGCGCTCGCGGCGACCCAGGGAAAGACCTGCAGCTTCTGACGGAAGGAGAGCCCCTCGAAGCGCCCTCGCAGTTGCTGGAACATGAAGCCTTATCGACCCGACGTCGGGATTCGGTGTTGGGCGGCCGGGAGCGCCGTCCCTGTGGTATCGCTCACAGACAGGACGATCAACGGCACCGATTCGTCTCACGAACCGGTGCCGTTGGCAGGCGCTCCCGCCGGGGGGGGCTACGGTGCGATGGAGACGGCCTTCACTCCACGCCCGATGTCCGCCCCCTTCGAGACGTAGCCGATCGCGTTCGGGTTCGCGCGCACGAACGCGACGACGTCGTCGTCGGTCGGCTTCTCGGGCAGCGGCACGTCGCGGCCCGAGAAGATCTGCTGCTGCCAGTACGACTTCACCTGGGCCAGCGTCTTCCCGAGGACGTCGCGCGCGAATGCCTCGCGCGCCTTCGCCGTCATCGGCAGCTCGACCGCGGCGACCATCGCCCCCGACTGCCAGTTGATGCTCTTCTTCAGGAAGAGTCTCGCGACGTCTTCCTTCGCCATCGAGCTCACCGGATTGGCCGTGTTCACGATGATCGTGAACTCCTGCGCGGGCGCGGGCTCCGGCGCGGTCGCGCCGACGAACAGTCCAGCGGCGAGCAGTGGCAGAAATATTCTGTGCTTCATTGACGTCCTTGCATCCGTTAGGCGCGGCCGCATCGCCGCATCCCATTGACGGGGAACGCCCTCGCGCGGTCACGGCCGCGCTCGCCTCATTACGATAGTTTCATCGAGCGGCGCCGTGTGACGCGCGCCAGCCCTCAGTCCAGCTCGAGGGCGTCGAGCCAGACGCGGCGAATCTCGCTCGCCCCGGTCGCCGAGGGCTCGACGAGCGACCGCTTCCAGTACCAGCGGTGCTTCTCCTCGACACTCGCCCCGTGGCCGAGGAAATGGCCGTAGACGTCGGCGAGCACCGCGTTGGCCCGGGCCTTCGCCAGCTCGCGGATGTGCTGGTTGAGCGCGTCCAGATGCTGCAGGGGAAGTCGTCCCACGTCCTCGAGGACGCCGGGGATGCGGCCGGTGCGGTCGGAAGGATCGTAGACGGTCGTCAGGACCAGCCGCGCCCCCGGCAACCGCTCGGCGATCGCGTCGAGCATCGCGTCGTAGCCCGCGCCGATGTCGCGCACGATGCGCGCCATGAGCGACGCCCGCGGCCGCGTCGAGTACGCGCTCAGCAGGTCGTTCCCGCCGACGGTGATCGTCACGATCGCCTCGCCCGCGCTCTCCGGGAGCGCGGGGAGCTGCGCGTCGAAGACGTCGCCGATCGTCGCCGCGTCCGTCGCCAGGATCTCCGACTGCATCCGCGGCCAGCGCGACTGCAGGTCGCGCCCGGCGAACTCCGGCCAGCGCCCGTCGTCGTTGCGGACGAGTAGCGACGCCGCGCCCAACGGCGCGACCGAGCCGGCGTCGGTCCGCCGCTCCAGCGCCACCGCGACGTCCGTCTCCCCCGCGTCGAGCGCGGGATAGAGGTCGATGGACATCGAGTCGCCGAGCGCGACGTAGAGCATCGCGCCCGCGCTCACTCCGGCCGCCCCTCGTCCGTCCCGGTGCCGCCGCGCCAGGTCATCGACCACCGGCGCGTCTCGCCCGGCTCCAGCCACGCGGCACTGGCCTCCACCCCCGCCGCGTGCGCGACCGCGTCCGGGATGCCGATCGCCGGCTGCAGCGTGAGCAGTCGCGCTTCCCCCGCCTTCCGCCGCACCGCCAGCCCGATCCGCGAGATCACCGTCGGGTCGAGCCGCAGCTCGAGCCGCGCGCTCCCTTCGGTTACCGTGACATAGCCGACGGGCAGATCGAAGGACACGTGCACCGCGTAGCGGCCGGCCACCGCGTCCGGCGCCCCCATGTCGACGATCTTCTTCGCCGTACGGAAGCGCGGCCAGCGATGCTCGGCGCCGACCCCGAGCATGTCGATGCCGTGCTGCGCGAGCACCCGCGCCCGGGCGTTGTCGGGGAGCGCGACCCGCGTCCCGCTGCCTAACGGCATGGCGACGTTCGCCGCCCAGAGGAAGGGCATCGGCGCGGCGCCGGCGTTCTTCACCGCGTAGCGCATGGTCACCTCGCCCGCGGCGACGCGGGTCGTCCGGGTGAGCTGGTACTGCATCCGCTCCCCCGTCCACTCGCAGGTCGCCTCGAGCGCGCCGTCGAGGGTCGCGATGCTCGTCAGCGGACGCAGCGTGCGCGCCTCGCCGAGCGCCGGGACCTCGATCGACAGCCCGCTGTGCTTCGAGACCAGCCGCGCCGCGCTCACCGTCGGGAAGCACTCCTCCCAGCCCGTCGCCGCGCCGCGCGCCTCCTCCGGCGCGCCGTTAGGCGGTGCGCCGGTCGCCAGCCACTGCCGCCCGTCCAGCTCCAGCGCGGTGATCCGCCCGCCGAGCTCGGGGACGATCACCACCCGCGCCCCCGCCGCGCGCAGCTCGATCTCCCCCGGCCCGTCCGCCGGGGACTCCACGGCCGCCCCGCGGCCGGTCAGACGCTTGAGTATCGACGCCATCCGATGCGCCGCGCCGCTCAGCCGAGCTCGGGAACGACGCCGCGCGTCGCCAGCACCCGCGCGACCGTCTCGCCGATCTTGTTGTTCGGCGTGCTCGCCCCCGCCGTCAGCCCCACGCGCACCGCGCCCGCCGGCGGTAGCCAGCCGCTGACGGTCTTCTCGCTGTGGTGGATGCCCGCCGGGCGGTAGCGGATCGCCCCGCTCTCCGGGTCGATCGCGCTCGCGTCCTCGATGTGGTACGTCGTCACCCGCTCCGCGCAGATCGCGGCGAGCGAGATCGTGTTGCTCGAGTTGTACCCGCCGACCACGATCATCACGTCCAGCGGCTCCTCGAGCAGCTCGCGCACCGCGTCCTGCCGGTCCTGCGTCGCCGAGCAGATGGTGTCGAAGGTGCGGAAGTGCTCGGCGCGATGCGCGGGGCCGTAGCGGCGCTCCATCGCCGCGCCGACCTCCTCGCCGATCGCCAGCGACTCGCGCGCGAGCATCGTCGTCTGGTTCGCCACGCCGACGCGCTGCAGGTGCTGCTCGGGATCGAAGCCCGGCGAGACCGAGTGATGGAACTTCTCCAGCACCATCTCGCGCGTCACGCCCTTCCCCTCGATGAAGTCGCAGAGCACCCGCACGTCGTCCATGTGCCGCACGACGATGTAGTGACCGTTCGGGAACTTCGTCACCTGCGACGCCGTCGCCCGCGTCTCCTCGTGGTAGTACTTCCCGTGGATCAGCGCCGTGAAGCCGTCCTTCGCGTAGCCGTCCACCCGCTTCCAGACGTTGAGCACCGAGCCGCACGTCGTGTCGACCATCACGCAGCCGATCTTCCGCAGCGTCTCGAAGTCGGCGATGGTGACGCCGAACGCCGGCATGATCACGACGTCCTCCGGCTTCACCACGGAATAGTCGAACACCCCGCTCTCGCTCGGCGCGAGGATCTCGATCCCCATCTCGCGGAGCTTCGAGTTCACGTGCGGGTTGTGGATGATCTCGCCGACGAGGAAGATGCGCTTGTCGGGGAACTTGCGCCGCGTCTGGTACGCGTACTCCACCGCGCGCTCGACGCCGTAGCAGAACCCGAACTCCTTCGCCAGCCGCACGGTGACGTCGCCCGCGGTGAGCGTGTACTCGTTCGCACGCAGCGCGTCGACGAGCCGCCCGTCGTAGTCGGAGGCGAGCTCGTCCTGGACCGCGGTCTTCAGACCGAAGCCCTTGCGGAAGTAGGTGGAGTCGGACGGTGGCATCATCGAAAGATACTGGGGCGCAGGGTCCAATGCATCCGAACGCGGATCACACTCCTCGGCTCCGCTGTCCCGATCGTCAGCGGCGCCGCACACTTCCCCGCGACTCGCCCGCCCTCTACAATCTCCGGGATGCTTCCCCCGACGCCCCCCGACGAGGAATCGTCACTCCCTCCTCTCCTTCGTCCGGCCCCGCTCGCCAAGGGCGATCTCATCGGCGTCGTCGCTCCCTCGTACTCCCCACGTCCCGGCTGGCTGCGCCGCGGCTGCCATGCGCTCGAGCGCGCGGGCTACCGCGTGGTCCTCGATCAGGAGATCCTCACGCAGCGGCGCTTCAACGTCGCCGAGGACGAGCGCCGCGCCGAGAACTTCATGGGGATGTGGCTCAACCCCGAGGTGAAGGCGGTCATCGGCGGCACCGGCGGCTACGGCGCGGTGCGCATGCTGCCGCATCTCGAGCCGGAGATCTTCCGCCGCAATCCCAAGATCTTCGTCGGCTATTCGGACATCACCGCGCTGCATCTCTGGCTCATGCGCCGGGCGAGCCTCCGCGTCTGGCATGGCCCCACCGTCGACGATCTGATCCCGAGCACGCGCGACCCCACGATGTCGTCGCTGCTCACGTCGATGACGAACCCGCGTCCCGCCGCACGCATCGGCCGCGACGTCGCACGCTCGGTGCGACCGGGGCGCGCGACGGGACGTCTCGTCGGCGGGAACCTCTCGCTCGTCCAGCAGACCATCGGGACCCCGTACGAGATCGACACGCGCGATTCCATCCTCTTCCTCGAGGAGACGCGCGATCCGATGTCGTACGTCGACGAGCGGCTCGTGCACCTGCGCGCCGCCGGGCTGCTCCGCGGCGTGCGCGGGATCGTCCTCGGCCAGTTCTCCCTCGATCGCTCGGAAGAGGAGGAGTTCGAGAACTTTCTCCTCGACCTCGTCTCCGATCTCGGCATCCCGATCCTCACCGACTTTCCCGCGGGCCACGAGGTACCGAACCTGACGCTCCCCATCGGCACCGAGGTCGAGCTGGTCGCCGAG
Source organism: Gemmatimonadaceae bacterium (assembly GCA_013361935.1). Classification (GTDB taxonomy): domain Bacteria; phylum Gemmatimonadota; class Gemmatimonadetes; order Gemmatimonadales; family Gemmatimonadaceae; genus JABFXC01. The sequence continues at coordinate 28,928 of JABFXC010000048.1, read as the reverse complement.
GAGCAGACGGGGTGGCTCGTGCATCGCGAGGACGCGCTCAGCACTCCCGAAGGCGCGGCGCCAGCGGAGAGCGCGGGGTGAGCACGACGCGCCGCGGCTTCGTCGCCGGGGCGGGCGCCGCGATCGCCGCCGCGGCCTGCGGTCCCTTCCTTCACCTCGGCCGCCACGAGCACGATGTCGTCGTCCGCGGCGGCACGGTGTTCGACGGCAGCGGCGCCGACGGCCGCGACGCGGACGTGGCGATCCGCCATGGCGTCGTCACCGTCGTCGAGCCGCGTGTCACCGGTTCCGGGCGCGTCGAGATCGACGCACGCGGCAGGGCGGTGGCCCCCGGCTTCGTCGACATCCACTCGCACGGCGACGGCACGCTCTTCGCCGACCCGCGCGCCGAGTCGGTGATCCGCCAGGGGATCACGACGATCGTCGTCGGACAGGACGGCGCCTCCCGCGCGCCCGCGCCCCGCCCGACGACGGCGGCGGGGCTCGTCCGCGGCGCGTTAGGCACGGACGGCCGCTCGGAGTCGATGCACGAGCTCTTCCGCGCGATCAACCGGCTCCCGAGCGCGGTCAACGTCGCATCGATGATCGGGCTCGGCACCGTCCGCGCGCTCGTCGTCGGCGAGGACGACCGCCCGGCGACGGCCGACGAGCTGTCGCGCATGCGCGCGCTCGTCGAGGGCGCGCTCGCCGAGGGAGCCTGCGGCGTCTCGACGGGGCTCGAGTACGCGCCCGGCTCCTTCGCGTCGCGCGAGGAGATCGCCGCGCTCTGCGCCCCCCTCGCCGCGCGCGGCCTTCCCTACGCGACGCACATGCGCAACGAGGACGACCGCCTCCTCGAGGCCATCGACGAGGCGCTGGCGATCGCCCGGGCCGCGCGATGCCCGCTGCAGATCTCCCACCTCAAGACGCAGGGACCGCGCAACTGGGCGAAAGTCGGCGACGCGTTAGGCAGGATCGAGGCGGCGAAGGCGGCGGGCATGGACGTCGCCTTCGACCGCTACCCGTACGTGGCGTATGCGACGGGGCTGAGCAACCTCTTCCCCAACTGGTCGCTCGACGGCGGCACGGATGCGTTCCTCGCCCGACTGGACGCCGCGGACACCGCGCCGCGCATCCGCCGCGAGACGCTCGCCAAGGTCGAGGGGCTCGCCGGCTGGAACAGCGTCATGATCGCCGGCGTCGCCGACGCCGCGGACAAGGCCGCCGAGGGACGGAAGCTCGGCGACTACGCGGCGACGCTCGGCGCCGATCCGTACGACACCGCGGTCGCGCTCCTCCGCCGCAACCGTGCCGACGTCGATACCGTCGTCTTCGCGATGAGCGAGGACAACCTGAAGCGCATCCTCGCCCACCCGTTAGGCATGGTCTGCAGCGACGGCGGCGCGTTCGCCATCGAGGGGCCGGCGCGCCGCGGCCATCCGCATCCGCGCGGGCTCGGCACCTTTCCCCGCGTCCTCGCCCGCTACGTGCGCGAGACGAAGACCCTCACCCTCGCGCAGGCCGTGCACAAGATGAGCGGGTTCGCCGCGTCGCGGCTCGGCCTCACCGACCGCGGACGCCTCGCCGCCGGGATGGCGGGCGACGTCGTCGTCTTCGATCCGGCGACGGTCGAGGATCGTGCGACCTTCGCGCAGCCCTTCCAGTATCCCGTCGGCATCGACGTGGTGATCGTCAACGGCCGCGTCGCCCTGCGCGACGGCCAGCGCGCCGACGCGCGAAACGGGCGCGCTCTCCGCGCGGGCGCCGCTTCGACCGCGAGCCTCTCATGACCTACTCCGGACCCGTCCACGATCCCGGCGTTCCGCCCCGCCCCACCGTCGTGCAGCGCACCACCACCGTCGCCAAGGCCGGCGTCGGCTTCGGCAGCGCGCTCGCCATCACGATCTCGTGGAGCGTCGACCACTCCATCCTCTGGGCGATCATCCACGGCTTCTTCTCGTGGTTCTACGTGGCGTACTACGCTCTCTTCTTGCGGCGCTGACGGGGACGTGGGAGTGGACGGGGGACGGGGGAGCGAATTGGGGACTCGGGGACGACGGGGGACGTGGGAGGGAGGACTCACACGTCAGACGTCGTCCCAGCCCCGCCCTCGCTCCCCCGTCCCCATGTCCACTCCCATGTCGTAGTACGCGGGTGAAAGCCACGGCGCCAGCGCGTACGTGACCAGGCTCTCGTACGCCCGCTGCCGGTCGATGAGTCCCGCGGTGAGGATCCCGCTCGCGCCCGCGCCGTGCTTGGTGTCGCGTCCACCCGTGAGCCGATCCATCGCGTGGCCGAGCTCGAGACCGTCGCGGATCATCGCCGCCACCGCGGGAGGAAGTGGCATCGCCAGCGAGCCGCCGCTGCCCGCGCGTCCCTCGCGATCGACCACCACCGCCCAGGCGCAGGTGCGCATCGAGCCGTCGGGCAGCTCGACGATCCCCCCTTCGAGACCGACGCCGAGGTCGGCGTCCAGCGCCTCACGGGCACGCCCGGCGCGATTGCGGGCGCCGCGAATCGTCTCGTCGTCGCCGCGCGGCTGATCTGGCACGTCGGAGGGAACGGCGGCGCCCTCGACCGTCGCCGCGATGTCCGCGCGGGCGAGCACGGCGCGCACGGCGGCGATCTTCACCGGGTTGGTCGAGCCGACGGCGACGCGACGGATCGTGGGGAGCTCGGGCATCGAGGGAAGTTAGGCGGCCGGCGCCGCTGCCGCACCGACATCTTGACGCGGTGCGCGCCCGATGGGTTGTTAGTCAGGACCTTCACCCGCGCCCCCATGCGAAGCCGTGCGCTCTTGCTCGCGATCGCCCTGGCCGGTTGCTCCGACAACCCCGCGGCGCCGAACCCCTACGGTGCGGCGCTGCCGATCAGCGTCACTGCCGTCGAGGCGCCAGCCTCCGACCTCCCCAACGTGCTCTTCGGCGGCCCCGGCCCGATGCTCTTCACGATCTATGGGCGGATCGTCACCCCCAACCCCTGCTACGACCTCTCCGCCTATCGCACGCTGTCGGGGAGAGAGCTGAAGATCACCATCGTTGCCACACCGCACCCGAAGGGATGCGCGTCGTCGATCGACCACTTCGACTACCAGGTCCTCACCGACGCCCCAGTCTGTCCGCACCTGACGGTGTGGCACCACTACGACGGCTCCAGCCTGGCGGACGTGAAGGTGGGTGAGCTCGACATCCTCTGCGGCCCCGCGACGTAATCAGTTCACGCCGCCGGGCGCCGGATGTAGTTCATCTCCACCGCGTAATCGACGAGCTTCTTCTGCAGGAGCCGCCGCCCGCGGAAGAGCCGCGACTTCACCGTCCCCTCGGGCACGCCGAGGATCTCGGCGATCTCCGCGTAGCGGAGCTCGTGCAGGTCGCTCAGCACCACCGCCGTGCGGTACTCGTCCGGGAGCGCGTCGATCGCCCGAGTGACCTCGTCGTCGAGGAACGACTCGTAGAAGCGTCCCTCCGGATCGATCTCCCCCACCGCCTCGAACGCCGACCAGCCGTCCGCGTCGTCGGGCGCGTGCACCTCGCGCGCGTCGATCCGCCGCTTCCGGCTCACGAACACGTGGTAGAGGATCGTGAAGAGCCAGGCCCGGATGTTGGTGCCCAGGCGGTACTGATCCCACCGCTCGAAGGCACGCAGGATCGTATCTCCGACCAGGTCCTCCGCGTCGTCGCGCGAGCGCGACAGCTTGAGGGCGAAGGCGTAGAGCGCGTCGAGATGCGTCATCGCCTCGCGCTCGAAGCGCGACCGTCGCTCCGCCACGCTCGCCGAATCCGCCGTGCGCGCCTCGCCGATGTCGACGACCCCGTCGTCGCGCGAGCCAGCCATCGCCCCGTTCATGCGTTCGCCTCCGCTTCCTGCTCCTGCAGGTGCATCGCGATGAACCGCTTCAGGTCGTCCGCGATCCCCTGCATCACCTTGATCTCGCGCGAGACGCGCGTCATGAGCACCGCACCTTCCAGCGTCGCGATGATGAAGCGCGCCACCCGCGCCGCATCCACGCCTTCGCGCAACCGCCCATCGGACTGCTCGAGCAGCGAACGGATCTGGTCGCACCAGCGATCGAACACGGCGTCGATTCGCGTGCGGAACCCTTCTCCCGCATCCGCCATCTCGGCGGCGACTCCGCAGAAGGGCGAGCTCCCGAGACAGCCGCGCTCCGCCTGCGCCACGACGATCGAGTCGATGAAGAGATTGAGCCGCTCGATCGGATCGATCAGCGGCTCGCGAAGGATCGCCAGCCCGCGCTCCCCGAACCGCTCGAACGAACGGTTGAGCACCTCGTGGCCGAGCTGTTCCTTCGACTTGAAATGGTGGTAGAAATGGCTCTTCCCGCAGAGTCCCGACGCCTCGATCACGTCGTCGATGGACGTCTGCTTGTAGCCCTGCCTCGCGATCAGCCGCGCGGCCGCATCCAAGATCTCCGCTTTCCTGTCACGCATGGGCGCCAATATAGGACTGATCGGTCCAAGTTTCAAGAACCATGAATCCGTTCCGACAAGTGCCTGGAAATCAAATGCTTACGTCAAAGATGGACGGCTGGATCGACTCTCGGCTCCGCCATGCTGCCAATGTATTGGACTCATCGGTCCTATGACGCATTTTCGGGTCCACGACGCTTGCCCGCCCGGGACGCACCCGCGATATAGCCTCTGATGCCGAATACCACCGTCACGCGGACCTACCTCCGCATGACCTCGCCCGCCGCGCTCCGCCGCACTCGCCACGCGGGCGCCGGCGCCCGCGTCCAGCAGATCGTGCCCTGCCCGGTCGATCGCTACCGCGCGCTCTACCAGGCCGTCGGCGCGAGCTGGCACTGGCACGACCGCGACGCGTGGAGCGATCCGCGGCTCGCCGAGCATCTCGCGCAGCCGGGCGTCCACGTCCACGTGCTCACCGTCGACGAAGAGACCGCGGGATACTTCGAGCTCCAGCGGCACGACGACGGCGACGTCGAGATCGTGTACTTCGGGCTCGTCCCCCGCTTCATCGGCCGCGGGCTCGGCGGCTATCTGCTCACCGTCGCGGTGGAGGAGGCGTGGCGGCTCGGGGCGACATCGGTCTGGCTGCACACCTGCACCCTCGATCACCCGGCCGCGCTCGCCAACTACCGGGCGCGCGGCTTCGAGCCGTATCACACGGAGCGATACGAGGCGACGATCCCCTGACCGCGTCGCTCGCGGCACGCTTCCTGACCTTCTCGCCCCCGGACATCTCACCAGGAGCATCAGATGGGCGGCAAGCCACAGCACGCGATCCCGAGCAACCGTCCGGAGTCGGGCGGATCGGACAAGGACGATCTCAAGGAGAGCTCGGGCCTGCTCGAGAAGTCGAAGCAGGAGTTCGCGGCCTCCGAGCAGCTCAAGAAGCAGAAGCGCGGCGACAAGTCCGGCGCCGACGAGACGGCGGCCGACGCTCCGAACATTCACGGCTGACCTTCGTCGCGATCGAAAACAGAAGCGCCCGACGCGAGCTCGCGTCGGGCGCTGCTGTTTCACCGCCGGCGCTCAGCCTCCGCGCAGCGCGCCCATCGCCGCGAACGCGGTGCCCAGGATCCAGAGCACGATGGCCGCGGCATAGGCGCGTCCCTTCGCGATCCGTCCGACGACGTGCAGCCCGATCGCGATCAGGATCGTCGCCCAGATCACCCCGATGCTGAAGCGCGAGAGCACGCCGAGCAGCAGTGGCGCCGAATCCGCGGGCGCCAGCCGCGCGAGGCTCGGACCCGCCGCGGCCATGTTCGTGATGTTCCCCGTCCCCACCGTCATCGCGAGGATGGCGACGAGCAGCAGGTCGATGATCTTCGGAAACGAGGCGAAGGTCGCGATCATCACGCCCTGCTTCACGTCGGCCTTCGAGTCGAACAGCTTCCCCACGATCCAGACCGCGACGCCGAGGATGAGCGTCGAGATCACCGCGCCGATGATCCCGGCGAAGGGCGCGATCGCCTGCCCGAAGCGCCGGCCCTTGTCGAGCTGCTCCTGCGTGATCTGCGGGTTCTTGCGCATCATCTCCGCCGACTGACGGGCGAACTGCGCGTCCATCACCGACGACAGGTTCTTCATCATCACCCACACGCCGAGGGCGAAGAGGATGGAGAGGACGAGGAAGGCGCCCCAGAAGCGGGGATTGTCGCGACGCCGGGCGAAGACGCGCGAGGGCGCGTAGAAGATCTCGATGATGTCTTCCATGAGCGACGGCTCGTTTGCCGGTGCCGTGCTCACGATGTCTGGGGTAGCCATGTCTGCTCTTGGGTTGGGGGTAGGGGTCCGTCGAGCGCCCCCAACATACGACCTTCCCCCGAGCGGGAGTAGAGCGAGGTTGTACGGGAACGGCTACCGCGGGGTTGGCCCCTCGTTGTGTCCCTGCTCGGCGTCGACCACCGCGGGCGGCGCGGACGAATCGGCGGTCGCCGCCGGCGCACCGACCTTGCCTGGCGCGGTCGCCTCGTCCATCCGCTTCTCCCCGCCGATCTCCGGGAGCGCCCTCGCGTCGATGTAGCCGCGCTCCGCCGCGTGACGCGCCGCGGCCATGGTGTCGTCCGCGATCACGAGCACCGACCGCGCCGCCTCCACCTCGCGCACCAGCGCCGCGAGCGCGGCGTGTCGCTCGGGCGTGCGCTTCACGTCGCGGATGTACACGGCGAGCACACGGTCGGGGTACTCGCGGACGATGTCGCGGTAGATCTCGGGATCTCGCTGGCTGCTGTCGCCGATCAGGATGACGGGCAGCTCGGCGAAGGTGCGCATGATCTCGTCGATCGCGCCGCTCTTGAAGCTCTTCAGATGGCCGCCCATCAGCGCGCGCGCGCTCACGTCCCAGTCGCGCAGCGTCAGCGGCCCCGCGGGGATCCCCTGGTGCGACAGGAAGTCGACGAGCAGGTCGTACAGGTTCCACGGGCTGCTCGAGACGTAGAAGATCGGATTCTCCTCGCCGCCCGAGGCGCCCGCGTGCAGCGCCCGATAGAAGGCCGCGACTCCCGGGAAGGGGAGCCGCGTGCGCGCGTTGCCCAGGAGCACCGTGCGGAACGCCTGCACGAGGCTCGTCACGTGCGACTGCAGAACCGTGTCGTCGATGTCGCTGATCACCATGAAGCGCGCGGACGCGGGAGCGATCAGCGCCTCGGCCTTCGAGGCGATCGACGTCGCGTGAGCTCCCGCCGGCGACAGGAGCTCGAGATCGATCGGTATCCAGCCGCGGTCCTCGATGGGCCGCGGCAGCTCGATCCACCCGCTGAAGAAGCCTTCGTCGTCGGCGGTGAGCTCCGTGGTCGCGCCGCCAACGCTCGCGCGCACTCGCGCGTGATGGAGCGGATCGGCCTCGATGCGGCGGTAGCTGTTGAGGAGGTTGCGCCAGAGGGAGTCTCGCTCGCCGGCGGGCCGCACCCCCTCGTCCTCCATCGCCCGGCCACGCACCAGCACTCGCGTGGCGCTCCCGTACGTGCGATACCCCGCGATCATGTACGGATCGCGGTCCACGTAGCGTCGCGCCCGCGACAACCATCCTCCGCTCACCGCCCGGTCCTCACGTCTGCGGCTTCACGAGCAGCCGCTGCCCGACCTTGATCCGGTCCGAGGCCAGGTTGTTGAGGGCACGCAGTTGCTCGACCGTCGTCCCGTACATCGTGGCGATGGTGCTCAGCGCCTCGCCTCGGCCGACCACGTGCCACTTCGGCGCCCGGGCGATGGAGTCGGCGACCGCCGCCTCACGCCGTAGCCGCGCCGCTTCGGCGCGCTGCGCATCCTGGCGGGCGTTCAGCTCGCGAAGGATCGCCTCGGCATCCTGCCAGTCCTCGTCGGCCACGCCGAAGGTGTCGCGCTCGTCGCCGTGGACGAGGACGATCGCCCGCGTGGCGCCGAGCTGCGCGTGTCCCGCGGACGCCCGCAGCGTGGTGTCCGCGGGGAAGTCCGTCGACTCGATCGCCGGCACGGGGTCCTCCGGACCCATGATGTCGCGCGGCGCGATGCCGACGTACACCAGCCGGTGATCGGTCAGCGCGAGAATCCCTCGAGTCGCGCGAAAGTAGTCGCTCGGCCGGCGGCGAAAGACGGTCACGATCCGCGAGACGTGCTCGCTGTCGTTGAGTATCCCGCCGCGCAGCTCGTGCTCGACCAGCGTGCGCGCCGGCCGTGGGTCCGTGCGGTAGACGTGGATCGCGAGCCCGCCGAGCAGGAGGACGACGACGAGAGCGATCTGGGTGACGAGCGCGCCGAGCATTCGTGGCATCGGCTGCCCTATTTGCGAGAACGATACCGGCGCCGCGCGGGTCTTATGGTAGAGCCCGCTGAACGATCGGTCGGGATTGGGTCGCTGTCGCGTCCGCTCTGGGGCCGGATGAGCCCGCATACCGGGGTTAGCTTCCTCTGGTCAGGCGGCATCGCGCGCGACCGGTTCTCTGGTCCAGGCGCGCGGCTGTCGCACGTCCCCCTGGGCCCAGGAGAAGAATGGTCAGACCCCTGTTCCGCCAGCTGCTGCTTGGTACGCTCGCGCTCGCGACAATCGACCTCGCCGCCGGTGGGATCTCCCCGGTGCTGCGCGGCCGGGAGCCGCTGGGCGAGCGTCTCTTCGCGGCGGCGGGGTGGCGGGACTCGGTGCTGGCTCATTCTCCCTGGATTCAGGCGGACAGCGCCGAGGCGGTCGGATCGCCGCAGTTCGAGACGGACCGGCGGCACTTCGCCGAGGATCTGATGCGGACGGGGCACGTCGATTCGCTGCGCGCGGACTCGCTCGCCGATGCGGCGGTCCGCGAGGCGTACGTTCGCCGCGTTCCTCCGGCCCTCGTGCTCGGCGTGATGCTCACCGAGAACGACATCCTCAAGTCCAGCGCGCGCTCCAAGGTCGGCGCGCTCGGGCTGATGCAGGTGCATGCACGATCCTGGCGCTCGCTGCGCGGCCGCTTCGGCTCGAATCTCCGCGACGACCGCACGAACCTGAAGTACGGAGTCTACATCCTCAGCTACTTCGTGAAGAAGCCGAAGGAGGGTGTCGAGGCGAACGACCTGTGGCGCGTGGGTCTGCTCCGCTACAACGGCTGCGTCCGCGGAACGAACACCTCGGATTGCCACAGCTACCCCGACAAGGTCCGCGAGGAGGTCGAGCAGTCCGCGCAATCGACCTGTCGCGGGAAGGGATTCGGGCGGTGCGTCGCCCAGCCGCTGATGCTCAGCGCCCTCGCCGGCGGCGAGGATTGACGTCCGACTGACCGCGGCCGCCCCGACCGGGGCCGCGACCCCCTCCGCCCTCCCGGCCGCCGCGCTCGTCGCGGCGGCCGGTCTCGTTGCGGTCGCGACGGCCACGACCCTCTTCGCGGCCGCGCCCGTCGCGTGACTCAGCGCGGCCGCGACGCAGCTCGCCGCGTGCCTTCCGCTCGCCCCACTCGCGCTTGCGGCCCTCACGCTCCCGCGTCCGCTCGCGCTCGAGGCGGGCTATCTCGTCGGCGGTCCACGGCTGGTCGAGCAGGTCCTGCAGCTCGTCGAGCGTGGACGCCCGCGCCGCACCTCGCTGGCCACGCGGGACGACGAAGCGCAACGGGCGATCTAGCTCGGGAAGCTCCGCCTCCGTCAGGTTGCGCGCGATCTTCTCGGGGAGCACGAGCTTGGCGACGCCGAGCTTCGATCCGTCCTCCCGCTCCTCGACGTCGTATTCGATCGGGACCTCGCGCTCGCGGATGAGCGCGGCGTCGGGGAGCGCGAGCCAGCGCTCCTGCTCCTCGCGAGGCACCAGCGCGTCCGCGTCGAAGCGCAGCGGGGCGCGGAGGAAGTCGTCGACGGTGTTCACCTCGCCGAGCTGCGACTCGTACCACGCGGCGAGCTCCGCGAACCCGAGCCGCGGGGTCCGTCCTCCCGAGCGGCGATAGACCTCGCGGACGCGCTCGATCGCGTCGCGGTTCTTCCGCACCGCGATGTGCCTCGCCTCGAAGCGGGCCATCGCCTCGGCGAGGGTGCGCCGCGCCAGGGGCGCGACGTCGGGCGGGAACGGCTCCTCGACGCCCTCGATCTCCCGCTCGAGCTCGAAGCCGAAGTACTCGACCTTGCGGCGCAGCGTCAGCGCCGCCTTCCGGCGGTCGGGATCGTAGCGCATCTCCGAGTCGCCGTGCGTCGCGTACTTCCGCACGAGGTCCATCGGGATGGACGTCCCCTCGATGGACGCGCGCGGATTCCCGAAGCGGTCGGCGAAGTAGCGCAGCGTACCGGCGATGGCACCCCAGCTTCCAGCGACGCTGGTCTTCGAGACGCGCGCGTCCTGACCGTCGGCGGTCTCCTCGTCGATGACGAGGTCGAAGGGCATGAAGCGCGCGAGCAGCTCGGCGAACTTCCGGTGCACGCGGTCGCCCGCCTGGTTCATCCGCGTCGGCAGCGCCAGGCCCAGCGACCGGTAGATGCTCGCCATCGAGAGCGCCGCGTCCTCGACCGACTTGATGAGCACCCCGCGCCGCTCCGACCACTCCGCCATCTCCTCCTCGTCGAAGAGGTGGCGCGGCAGCCCGTACACTTCGCCGATTCGTCCCGCTTTCTGGAACGCCTCCGCGTAGAGGTTGTACGCGGTGAGATTGTCGCTTCCCTGCACGATCAGCCCGCGGAGATCGCGATCCTCCTTCGTCATGCGGTGCAGCGACTCGATCCCGGCCATCACCGCGACGTACGGGACCATGTCGTCGTCGGCGTTGACGAGCAGCTCCGCCCACGGGCGATCGACGGGCATCGCCTCGACCGCCTTGCCGTAGGTCGAGAGCCGCCCGTTCTCGATGATCCCGCGGCGCTCGAGCAGCGCGAGCGCGCGCCGGTACGCGATGCGATCCAGCGGAACGGGAAGATCGAGCTCGTCGGCGCGGACGCCGAGGTCGGCGCAGGTGATCGCGACGCGCTCGCTGTCGCCGGCGAGCTGGAACTCGGGCGCCGTCGGCCGCAGCGAGAAGAAGTCGATGTCGCGGTCGCTGAGAATGAAGACGCGGCCGCCCTCGACGCGCCCGTGCACGCGACCCGCCATCTGGAGGATCTCGTTCGAGCCGAGGTGGAGCTGGGTGAGGACGTTGCGTCCCTTGTCGATGACGTTGGTGAAGCGGACGTCGTCGATGATGACGGTGTCGAGCCCGCGCACGTTGAGCGCGCTCTGGCCCGCGGCGGTCATCGAGAGCACGTACGGCCGCGTTTCCCCTTCCCCCTCGAGAAAGGGCCGAATGACGCGGATCGGCTCCCCGCCGTGGTAGTACGCCGCGTTGATGCGCGGCATGAGCCGCTGGACGTGCGCGGCGACGCTCTCGACGCCGGCCCGGGTCGGAAGGAAGACCCCGACGCCGCGCTTTCCCTTCATCACGTGGCGGAGGAACTTCTCGTCGAGCATCTCGAGCGGTTCCTTCGACACGACCTCGACCTTCGCGGCGCGGTTCGAGTCGTAGGCGTAGCTCTCGATCACCTCGTCGGAGCCGAGATACTCGGCGTAGAAGCTCGGGTCGACGGTGGCGGAGAGCCAGATGAAGCGGCAGCCGACCTTCTTGCCTAACGCGAGGCAGAGCTCGAGCTCCGCGGAGGTCTGGTGGATCTCGTCGACGACGAGGGTGTCGCGCGCCTGGATGTCGCCGTCCTGGAACCAGCGGCGGGCGATGCCGGTGGTGACGATGACGACGTTCCAGCTCGGCGTCTCCGGGGTCGCCTCGCGCTCGCGGTTGACGACGCCGACGCGCAGCGGGGTGCCGACGATCTCCTCGGCGATCGGCCGGATGGCGAGCGTCTTCCCGGTGCCGGTGCCGGCGACGATGCCGAAGCCCTTGCCGGCGCGGGCGAGCTCGCGGATAAGCTCGCCGTGCTGGCGCTGGAGGAAGGTGTCGAGGTGGAGACCGACGCCGATCTCGATGGTCTCGCAGGCGGCGCGCGTCGGGGCGATGACGATGACGCGGCCGGTCGCGGGCTCGGCGGCGGCGAAGGCCTCGCGGTCGAGCGGCAGGTAGGGATCGCGGACTTGACGGTGCACGGCGGCGCGGAGTGCAAGAGTGGAGCCGGTCAGGGCAGCGCCCGGCCGGCTCGGTGAAGCTTCACGCGGCGCGCGCGCCGGCGCTACGGCTTCTTCGGCTTCCTGCTCTTGCCGTCGTCCTGGCGTCCGCGATCGTCGTCGCGCCCGCGCTTCGCGTAGTCGTCGCCGAAGATGACGCGACCGTTAGGCGGCCGGTTGCGGACCGCGGTCGGGCAGTCGGTGGGCGCGGGCTGCTGGCCCGGCGGAACGCCGTCGAGCCAGATGCGGCACATGCCCGGCGGGGGCTGGAATCCCTCGGGGATCCGATCGCCCTTCTGCCCGCGCTCCTGCGCCGCCAGCGGCGCGGTGAGCGCGAGCGAAAGGATCAGCGTCCATGCGGTATTCTTCATCGATCCTCCGGTGGCCGTCCGTCGCGCGGACGGGGGAGCGCCGCCATCGGCGCACACCCTCTCCCAAGGCACGAGGGGTGCCACGGACTCCGGCCGGGGCTCTTCGGCTAACCCGAAGACAATACTGCACTTAGAGCGGGCACAATCAAGCCCCGGTGGGGCGTTGTCCACGGGGCGGTACAGCGGCCGCGAGACAGCGGCCTCCACGGTAACAGGTCACAACGGACTCGACGGATGGCATCGGCGGACTGGGCGAAAAGCCGGGAGGCGCGGCTGGCGGCGACGGCCTCGCCGACCTGGCGCGAACGGATGGAGGCGCTCCGGTACGTGCCGATGCTCCTCCGCCTCGTGTGGGAGACGGACCGCCGTCTCGCGTCCCTGATGCTCGTGCTCCGCCTCGCGCAGTCGGGGGTGCCGGTCGCGACGCTGTGGGTGGGGAAGCTGATCATCGACACCGTGCTCGAGCTGCGGAGCGGGCCGCGCGACTACACGCGGCTCTGGGAGCTGGTCGCGCTCGAGGTGGCGATCGTCGTCGCCGGGGAGCTGCTGTCGCGCCTCTCCTCGCTCATCGAAGGGCTGCTCGGCGATCTGTTCTCCAACCACACGAGCGTGCGGCTGATGCGGCACGCGGCCTCCCTGGATCTCGAGCAGCTCGAGAATCCGGAGCTGTACGACGAGCTCGAACGGGCGCGGCAGCAGACGACGGGACGTCTGGGACTCCTGAAGCAGCTGCTCGGGATCGGCCAGGACTTCATCACCCTGGTCTCGCTGGCCGCGGCGCTGCTCGTCTACAGCCCGCTGCTCGTGGTGCTCCTCGTCGTGGCGGTGCTGCCGGCGTTCGCGGGGGAGGCGCACTTCGGGGCGGTGGAGCGCGCGCTCTTCGTCGCGCGTACCCCCGAGCGGCGGCAGCTGGACTACCTGCGGCTCCTCGGCGCGAGCGAGCGGACGGCGAAGGAGGTGCAGAGCCTCGGGCTGGCGCACTGGATCATCGCCCGCTTCAAGACGCTCGCCGACCGGTTCTACGAGGACAACAAGCGGCTGGCGATCCGGCGGACGGTGATCGGCAGCGGGCTCTCGATCCTCGGGACGCTCGGCTACTACGTCGCCTACGTCGTGATCCTCGAGCGGACGGTGACCGGGGCGCTCACGTTAGGCACGCTGACGCTGCTCGCCGGATCGTTCGCGCGGAGCCGCGACGTGATCGAGCGGCTGCTGCTCGGGGCGAGCGGGATCTACACGCAGACCTTCTACCTGAAGGACTTCGCAGACTTCTTCGCGACGCGGCCGAAGACGGTCGCTCCGCCGGGTTCCCCGGAGGTGCCGCGCCCGATCCGCGAGGGCTTCGTCTTCGACGACGTCGGCTTCCGCTATCCGGGGAGCGAGCGCTGGGCGGTGCGGCACGTGTCCTTCACCCTGCGCCCCGGGGAGCGCGTCGCGCTCGTCGGCGAGAACGGCGCCGGCAAGACGACGATCACGAAGCTGGTGAACCGCCTCTACGACCCGAGCGAGGGACGCATCCTGCTCGACGGGCGCGACCTGCGCGAGTACGACGTCGCGTCGCTGCGCGCGGCGGTCGGAGTGATCTTCCAGGACTTCGTCCGCTTCGACATGCGGCTGGACGAGAACATCGCGATCGGCGAGATCGACCGGGAGCGCGAGTACATCGACGCTCCGCGCGAGGGGGCGACGCCGCCGAGCTCGATCGTCGACGCGGCGGACAAGTCGCTCGCCGCGTCGCTGCTGCCGAGGATGCCCGAGGGCTACGCGCAGATGCTCGGCCGGCGCTTCCAGGGCGGCGTCGAGCTCTCGGGCGGCGAGTGGCAGAAGATCGCGCTCGCCCGGGCGTACATGCGCGACGCGCAGCTGCTCGTGCTCGACGAGCCGACGGCGGCGCTCGACGCGCGCGCCGAGTACGAGGTGTTCCGCCGGTTCTCGGAGCTGATCGCGGGGCGGATGGCGATCCTCATCTCGCACCGCTTCTCGACCGTGCGGATGGCCGACCGGATCCTCGTGCTCCGCCACGGCGCGATCGTCGAGCAGGGGACGCACGAGGCGCTGGTCGCGGCGCACGGGCTGTACGCGGAGCTGTTCGAGATGCAGGCGGTCGGTTATCGGTAGCATCACGGCGTCGTGATATTCGACACTTGACCGATTTAACTTTGCGATGTAAAGTCCTTGGCACCAACTCACCCGAGCACTCTCATGGCCAAGCGCATCGCCGCGATCGTTCTGATCTTCGTCTGTTCCACCCTCGCCTGGATGATCCTCGGCGGGACCGTGTTCGCCCGGACCTACAACAGCGACTCGCGGCTGCGGGGGCGCGTGGCGTCGAACTGGGGGGCACCGCAGGTGCAGAGCGCGCCGACGGCGGAAGCCGTCTGGAAGGAGGAGCGCCGCGTCGAGAGCAGCGAGGGAGGAACCACCGTCTCGCGCTTCGTCCAGGAGAGCAGGCAAGAGGCGCTCCCCCTCGAGCGCACCCGGGCCGACGTCGGCCTCGCCCTCGAGCATCGCCAGAAGGGCCTCCTCTGGTACAGCACCTACGTCGTCGACTTCGGCGGCGAATACACCTTCCGGAACACCACCCCACACGACTCCGTGCGGCTGCGCTTCTCCTTTCCCACCAAGGAGGCCATCTACGACGACATGAAGTTCATCGTCGACGGCAAGGCGGTGCCGAGCGAGACCGACGAGCAGGGGGTCGCGGCGACCGTCGTGGTGCCGCAGGGATCGACCGTGCAGCTCGCCGTCGGCTATCGGTCGCAAGGGCTCGACCGCTGGAGCTACAGCTTCGGCGACAACGTCTCGTCGGTGCGGGATTTCGTGCTCGCGATGCGCACCAACTTCGCGGACATCGACTTCGCCGAGAACATGATCTCACCGACGACGAAGCAGCGGCGCGGCGACGGCTGGAACCTCGCGTGGCGCTACACCAATCTCGTCAGCGGCTTCACCATCGGCATGGTGATGCCGGAGAAGCTGCAGCCCGGTCCACTCGCCGGCAGGATCAGCTTCTTCGCGCCGGTGTCGCTGCTCTTCTTCTTCCTGCTGATGTTCGTCCTGACGACGCTGCGCCGGATCGAGCTGCACCCGATGAACTACTTCTTCCTCGCCGCGGCGTTCTTCTCCTTCCACCTGCTGCTCGCCTATCTCGTCGACCACGTCGGGATCAACACCGCGTTCATCGCGGCCTCGCTCGTCTCGGTGCTGCTCGTGGTGACGTACCTGCGGCTGGTGGTGGGCCTCGACTTCGCGTTGCGCTACGCGGCTCCGGCGCAGATCACCTATCTGGTGCTCTTCTCGTATGCCTTCTTCTTCGAGGGCTACGCCGGGCTGACCGTCACCATCGGCTCGATCATCTCGCTCTTCGTTGTGATGCAGATGACGGGGCGCGTGAACTGGGGGGAGCTGTTCGCGGCGTCATCGGCGAAGCAGAGCCCGCGGGCGACGGCAGTCGCGCAATAAGCGGAGGGGCCAGGGGCCAGGCGGAAGGAACGGCGTTGAACGCAGTTCCTGACGGCTGACCCCTGGCCCCTGCCCCCCGCAGTTCAGTCGCCGAACGAGATCCCCGTCGCCCGCGCGGTCTGCACGATGTCGTGCATCGGGTCGACCTTCTTCTGATCCTTGAGCACCTCGCGGATCGGGATCGCGACGATGTGCGGCGACTGCAGGGCGACCATGTGGCCCCACTTCTCCTCGGCGATCGCGCGGACCGCGGCGCCGCCGAAGCGCGTGGCGAGCAGGCGGTCGTAGCCCGTCGGCATGCCGCCGCGCTGCAGGTGGCCGAGGACGAGCGAGCGCGTCTCCTTTCCCGTGCGCTCGGAGATCTGCTGGGCGATCGTCTCGGCGATGCCGCCGACGCGCTTCGCCTGGCCGGGAAGCGACTTGCCCATGATGTGCGCCTCGCCCCCGACGGGGAACGCCCCCTCGGCGACGACGACGATGGAGAAGGAGCGGCCGGTGCGGTCGCGCTCGCGGATCTTCTCGCAGACCTTCTCGATGTCGTAGGGGATCTCGGGGATCAGGATCACATCGGCGGTCCCGGCGAGCCCCGAGTGGAGCGCGATGAAGCCGGTGTCGCGGCCCATCACTTCCATCACCATCACGCGGTCGTGACTCTCCGCGGTGGTGTGCAGCTTGTCGATGGCCTCGAGCGCGGTGTTCACCGCGGTGTCGAAGCCGAAGGTGGTGATCGTGCCGCTGACGTCGTTGTCGATCGTCTTCGGAACGCCGACGATGTTCATCCCCTTGTCGCAGAGCCGCTGCGCGATGGAGAGCGATCCGTCGCCGCCGATCGAGATGATCGCGTCGATGCCGAGCGCGCGCGCGTTCTCGATCAGCTCGTCGGAGCGGTCAAACTCCTTGAGCGTGCCGTCGGGCTGGCGGCGCGGGTAGTGGAAGGGGTTGCCGTGGTTGGTGGTGCGGAGGATGGTGCCGCCGAGGTGCGCGATCCCGCGCACGCTGCTCTTCGTCAGGGGGACGACCTCGTCCTCGCCCATCAGGCCGGCGAAGCCCCGCTTGATCCCGAGGACTTCCCACCCGCGGTTGATCGCCGAGAGGACGGCCGCCCGGATGACCGCATTGAGCCCGGGCGCGTCGCCGCCGCCGGTGGAGAGAGCAATTCGCATTCGAAGGAGTACAGTGGCGAGAGGAAGTGTGGTCCGTGCGTTGGCGAGCGCGGCTCGCCGTTAGGCGGGTCGTCCGAGGAGGCTGACGATCTCCCCGGGTCGCGCGTGACGGTCGAGCTTCGATTTCTCGAAGACCGGCGTCCCGTCGCGAAGCACCTCGAACCGGCCGCCGCGCGAGGGGATCATCTCGATCTCCGCATCGGGAAAGCTGCTACGAATCTCGGCGGCCAGACTGGTCGCCCGCGGCTCGTAGTTTCAATAGGTGCAGTATTCGATCGAGATCTTCATGGTCGGCGGCGGCGTTCAATCGGAATCTATCGAGGACAGGGGCCTCGCAGGGAGGTGCCTCACGGAGCGCGGAGCGCGGCGAGGGCGGCGTCGATGGTGTTGACGACGCGACTCTCCGCCTCGACCCGTCGCCGGGCCTCGAGCGCGGCGACGCTCGACGGCTGCTTCAGCTCGCCGAGGGCGCGAGCCGCCGCGTCGCGGACGAAGAGGTCGTCCTCGACATCGAGCAGCGGAGTGACCGCGGCCGCCACCTCGGCCTGACGTCCGGCCGCGTTCGCTCGCCGGACGAGAACGGCGATCGCCGTGACGCGGGTGTCGCGCTGCGTGCTGTCACCGAGATAGCGCGTCAGCAGCGGGAAGACCTCGGGCGAGTCGACGTCGCCGAGCGCGCCCACCGCCTGACGGCGGAGCATGTCGCGCCAGCTGTCCTGCGCCAGCGCCGCGCGGATCACGTCGAGCGACGCGGCACCCTCGATCGCCGGCAGGGAGCCGAGCGCCGCGCCGCGCACGTAGAGCGAGGAGTCGGAGGTCGCGAGCTCCCGCGCGCGCGTCGATGCCGCGCTCCCGCGCAGCGAGCCGAGCGCGCGGGCCGCCGCCTGGCGGACGCGAGCGTCACCGTCGCGCGTCGCCGCGATGATCGCGTCCGCCACCGACTGCACGGACCCCTGCCGTGCCAGCGCGCGCACCGCGACCGAGCGCACGTAGTGCGAGCGGTCGTGCGTCGCGGCGACCAGCGCGCGCTGAGCGATGGGCTCGTCGGTTCGCGCGGCGAGGAGATCGACCGCTTCGAGCCGGCCGACCACGTCGTCGTCGTGCGCGAGCTGATACTCGAGCATCACGGTGGGACGCGGAAAGTCCGCGAGGTCGAGCAGCCAGTTGCCCTTGTCCCAGCGGATCGACCGCGGCTCGGCGGGGAGCGGGAAGGTCGCGTGGGCGGTACCGCCACGCACCTGCACGACACCTTGCACCGCTCCCGCGTCCGTGAGAATCTCGACGTCGACGTCCGGGTCGAAGAAGCCGGTGAGCGAGTCGCGCTGCTGGACCTCGCGCGCGTCGAGCGTGAGGCCGCGCGTCGCGGGATCCCAGGTGTAGCTCACCTGGAAGACGGGAAAGCCAGCGCCGTAGACCCACTTGTCGAAGAACGACTTCAGGTCGCGGCCGCTCACCTGCTCGAACGCCTGCCGCAGATCGTCGCTGACCACGTTCCCCTTCGCGTGCTGCACCGTGTAGCGGTTCATCGCCTGCCAGAATGCCGAGTCGCCGAGCTGATGGCGGAGCATCTGGAGGATCGTCGCTCCCTTCGGGTAGATGTGCCCGCTGAAGAAGAGCTCGAGGGGATCGGTGACCCAGCGGTCGTAGACGATGGGCCTGCGCGCGCGCCGGTCCGCCTCCATCGTCTCGCGCTGCGCGCCGAGGCGGTCGACGTCGCCGTCGTCCCTGCTCATGCCGAACTCGGTCCACGTCTGCTCCATGAAGGTCGCGAAGCCTTCGTTGAGCCAGATGTGCGACCAGTCCCTCGTGGTGAGATAGTCGCCGTACCACTGGTGCCCGAGCTCGTGCGAGACCAGCCCTTCGGCGTTCGCCTGCGGCTCGGCCCACGCGGGATGGAGGATGTCGTCGTCGGCCTGCGTCGTCGCCGTGACGTTCTCCATCCCGCCGAAGATGTAGTCGGGGGCGTTGACCTGGTCGTACTTCACCCAGGGATAGGCGACGCCCGTCCTGTTCGAGAAGAGCTCGATCATGCGCGGCGTCTTTCCCATCCCGCGCCAGGTGGCCTCGACGGAATCGGGATACGTCCAGTAGCCGACCGGCGTCGCGCGCCACTTGTCCTGGAGCACGACGTAGTCGCCGGTGACCGCCGTCATGAGGTACGTCGAGTTGGGCTGGTCGAGGACCCAGTGCCACTCGACCTGGTTCCCGACGCGGCGCTGTCCGCGCAGCGCGCCGTTGGAGAGCGCCTTCTCGCCGGTATCGGTCTGGATGTAGAACTCCCAGGTGGTCTTGTCGTTCGGGTAGTCCCAGGTCGGCACCCAGTAGCGATTGTCCTCGGTCTCTCCCTGCGTCCAGACGACGTGGCGCCGATCGATGAAGTACGCGCCCTTCTTCGGCTTCACCGACTCGTAGTCGACGACGAAGCTGGTGGTCGAGCGCGGGCGGAGCGTGCCGGGGAGCTTGACGGTGAGCGTGCGGCCGTCGTAGTCGTAGCGCAGCCGGGCGCCGTTAGGCGCGGACACCTTCTGGATCGTCATCCCGACCGCGTCGAGCGGAATCGTCGTCAGCGGCTTGTCGAGCGCGGCGAGGCGGATCGTCGTGCTGCCGACCACGGCGTGGCGCGCCCAGTCGAAGCGCACGTGCACGATCTGGTGCCGGAGGTCGTAGACGCGCGCGCGCTCAGCGTGCGGCGTCCCCGGCGGCATCGGTCCCCAGGTGATCAGCGGCGTGCTGCTGAACGCCGGCACCGCGTACGACCGCATCGTGTCGGGGGGCGCGGGCACCTGGGCGACGACGCGCGTCGTGTCGGGCGCCGGCGACGGGAGCGGCGCGGGCGTGACCGGGGACGCGCAGGCGAACACACCGGCCGGCGTGAGGGCGAGGGCGGCGAGACGGAGATTCATCGGGCGCTCGATTGGTGATGGGAGTGCGCAGCCCCGTGAATCTATACGGGGAGCGCGGCGCCGGTACGCCACTCCGCGCGGGGAAAGGGTGACGGCGGGCACGCGCGCCCGCCCCATCGTGCGCCGTGCGCATTCACCGTCATCGCGTCCCGCGCTCTGGCGCGACGCTCGCCGAGCTGCTCGTGATCCTCGCCATCGTCGCGCTGATCGCGACGCTCCTTCTGCCGTCGCTCGCGCGCGTCTACGACGGCGTGCAGGTGCGCGGCGCCGCGCGCGACGTGATGATGATCTTCTTCTCCGCGCGCGCCCGGGCGATAGATGACGCGCGGATGACATCGGTGTCCCTGGACGCCACCACGGGCCGCGTGCTCCTCGTCGCGCGCGGGGAGACGCTGCTCGTCCGCCCGGTCGGCGTGGTGCACGGCGTGCGCATCGCGACCTCGCGGCCGACGGCGACGTACTTCCCCGACGGGCTGGGGCGCGGGGGCGCGAACCTGAGCATCGTGCTCACGCGCGGCGCCGTCGCCGAGACGGTGCTCGTCTCGCGCGAGGGGCGCGTGAAGCTCGGCGCCAGGGGCCGCTGATGCTTCCGCCACTCACCGACGATCCCTTCGCGCGCCGCCGCGAGCTCCGCGTGCTGCTCGAGCTCTGCGCGGCGCGGGAGCGTGGGGCGCGGGCGATGGGACGCGTCGCCGAATCAGCGAATGGCCCGGTGCGGCTGGACGGGAGTCGGCTCCCCCGCCGCGCCGGCTATCTCCCCGCCGCGGTTGAGGGCGAGTCGGAAGAGGATCGGGCCGATCACCTGATTGATCGCGACGACGGCGAGGAAGAGCGTGCGCATCTGGGCGCCGCGCACCGGATACGCCTGCCCGACCGCGGCGGCGAGCCCGATCGCGACACCGGCCTGCGGGACCAGTCCCATCCAGACATCGCGCGCCTCGCGCGGCGCGCTCGCCCATCGCACCCCGACGCGTGTTCCCGCCCAGAGCGACGCGGTGCGCACGGCGATGATCGGGATGAGGAGCGGCCAGACCAGCGCGACCTGGCGCAATCCCATCTCCGCGCCGGCGAGAGCGAAGAAGACGACGAACACCGGCGCCGCCGATCGCTCCATCGCGTGGCGGATCGCCTCGCCGTCCTCGTGGCGAGAGAAGTTCTCCGTCACGAACCCGGCCGTGAGCAGGGCGAGCAGCGTCTCGACGTGCGTGAGCTGCGCGATCACCATTCCGAAGAAGGCGACGACGATCGCGAAGAGCACGAGCTCATGCTTCACGAAGCGGAGATAGAGCGCCACCGCTCCTCCGAGCAGCGCGCCGACGAACACCGCGCCGGCGAGCTCCCAGACGATCGACGCGAGCGAGAGGCCGGCGACGTTCGCCCCGGTGGGCGGGACGACGGCGCGCGTGATCGCGAGCACCGCGCTGAAGAGCACCACCACCACCACGTCGGAGACGAGGACGACGCCGAGCGTGGTGCGGGCGATCGGTCCTCCCGCGCGCGTCTCGGAGAGGAGCGCCATCACGACGGCCGGCGAGTGCACCACCGCGATCGCCCCGAAGAGCACCGCGAAGGCGAGCCGTGATGCGCCCGACGTTCCCTCGAGAAACGGCAGTCGATCGCCGAGCAGAACGAGCGTCGCGCTGATCGCGATGAAACCGAGCACGAGCTCCGCGGTGAGGATCTTGGCGATCGTCACGCCGCGTCGCCGGACCTCGTCCCAGCGCAGCTCGGCGCCGGCGAGATAGGCGATGAGCGCGATCGCGAGGGAGCTCACCGGGCGCAGCTCGCCGATCGCGTCGACGGTGACGGTGTTGAAGACCGAGGGGCCGAAGAGCACCCCCGCCGCGAGGTAGCCGGTGATCTTCGGGAGGCGGACGAGCACGGCGAGCTCACCGACGCTGTACGCGGCGAGGATCAGGAAGCCGAACGTCAGCAGCCACTGCGAGCCGTGCGCGCTCGCGCCGAGCGGCAGGACGAGCTGCATCGCTCCGAAGAGCAGCGCGAGGATGACGAGACGGCGCATCGGTCAGCCCTCGCTCGCGGCCGCCCCGCGGACGGCGTCGTTCGGCTCGTGGCGCGCCGCGCCGTCGGGCGTGAGAAGATCGACGCGAAGCAGTGAGCGGACGAAGCGCGCGGAGAGCACGTCGGTGAGCAGCACCGACGCGACGGCCGCGGTGAAGACGAGGTTCGGCAGCGGCACCTCGTCCTGGTACAGGTAGCTGAGCGCGACGGCGATGGCGAGCCCGCCCTGGCCGAGCAGGCCGCGTCCCCAGTCGTCGCCCAGCGTGGGGAGCATTCCGTTCCATCGGGCGGCGAGCCGCGCGCCGCCGAGCTTCGCCGCGACGCGGGTGCAGAGGAAGAGCAGGACGACGAGCGTCCAGGCGCGAACGCTCGGCCGCCACGCGGCGCCGGCGAGGACGAGGAGGGCGAAGTACAACGGGCGCTCGACGCGGTCCAGCGCGGCGACGATCTCCGCGCGGTTGCGCGTCGTGTTGGCGAGCACCGCGCCGAAGCAGACCGCGGCGAGCAGTGGCGACAGCCGCAGATAGGTGGCCGCGCCGCTGACGAGGATCACGGCGCCCCCCAGCGAGACGAAGAGCCGGTCGACCTTGCGCTCCTCGCCGACGAAGAGGTGGAAGAGCGTGCCGCCGACGACGCCGATGGCGATCGTCACGACGGCCCACTCGGTGGCGGTGAGCGGTCGTCCGACGCTCGGCGGGGTGCGATGCACGAGCGCGAAGAGGATCCCCGACGTCACGACCGCGACGAGCGCGTTCGCGGCGGTCGAGACCTCGAGCTGCCGCACGACGGGGCTGCGCCTGCCGAGCTGTCGCGCGACGACGGCCACGCCCGCGGACGCGGAGGCGACGGCGACCGCGCCGAGCGCGGTGCCGGCGACGATCGCCTCGCCGCGGGTGACGTCGAAGCCGAGAAAGAGCGCGGCGGCGAGCAGCGCGGCGACGAAGGCGAGGGTGAGCAGGCTCTCGACGAGTGCGACGCGATAAAGCACCGCGGGAATGCGGACGAGCCGGTGGAGCACGAGCTGCGCGCCGATGAGCGCGCCCATCCATCCGAGCCCGAGCGTCGCGATCGGCGCGAAGCTCTCGACCGTCTCGCGCGAGAGGATCCCCGAAAGCTGCGGTCCGAGCAGGATGCCCAGCAGCAGGTATTCGGCGCCGGACACGATGACGAATCGTCGCGCGAGCCACTCGAAGGCGACCCGCGCGGCGAGGTAGCTCGCGGCGACGACGAGGACGAGGATGAGAGAGTCGCGCATTGGCGCAAACAACGGCCGGGATTCGCTTGGCGCAAATCCCGGCCCGTGAAGATTTCGATCGATTGTCGTCGAGCCCTGACTCGATGGTCAGGCGACGCGCGTCATTGCCGCGTCAATCCGCGGCGGCGGTGCCGAAGTCGTAGCCCGGGACCGAGATCCGCGGGATCGGGGCGCCGATCACGCGCTCGATCGTGCGGACCATCGCGATCTCGTCCGGCGACATGAAGGTGAACGCGTCGCCGGTGGAGGCGGCGCGTCCCGTGCGGCCGATGCGGTGCACGTAGTCCTCCGCCTGCTGCGGCACGTCGTAGTTGATGACGTGCGTGATCCCCGAGATGTCGAGGCCGCGCTGCGCGATGTCGGTCGCGACGAGGACGTTGATCTTGCCGCTCTTGAAGTCCTCGAGCGCGCGGGTGCGCTGCGACTGGCTCTTGTCGGCGTGCATCGCCGTGGCGCGGATGCCCGCCTTCTCCAGGTTGCGCACGACCTTGTCCGCGCCGTGCTTGGTGCGCGTGAAGACGAGCACCGTGTCGGAGGTGATGTCCTTGAGCAGGTTGACGAGGAGATCGCTCTTCCGCTCGCGCGGCACGGGATAGACCGCGTGTGTGACGGTGTTCGCCGCGCCCGAGCGGCGGCCGATCTGCACGACCTTCGGGCGGCGCAGGTACTTGCGGGCGAGGGCTTCGACCTCGGGGGGCATGGTCGCGCTGAAGAGCAGCGTCTGCCGGTACGAGGGGAGCTGCGCGACGATGCGGTTGATCTGCGGCGCGAAGCCCATGTCGAGCATGCGATCGGCCTCGTCGAGGACGAGCATCTCGAGATCGTCGAAGACGACGTTCTGCCGCTCGAGGTGATCGATGAGGCGGCCCGGCGTGGCGACGACGATGTCGACGCCGGCGCGAAGCTTCTTCTCCTGCGGATCGATCGGCACGCCGCCGAACACCGCGACCGCCTCGAGTCCCGAGCCGGCGGCGTAGAGCTTCACGCTCGCCTCCACCTGCATCGCGAGCTCGCGCGTGGGCGTCAGCACGAGCGCGCGGGTGCGACGCGGGCCGCGCAGCAGGCGGTCGACCATCGGAAGGGTGAACGCCGCGGTCTTGCCCGTTCCTGTCTGGGCGAGACCGATCAGGTCGCGGCCCTTGATGGCGAGCGGGATCGCTTCGGCCTGGATGGGGGTGGGGCGTTCGTATCCCTGGGCGCGTACCGCGGTGAGGACTTCGGGGGCGAGGCCGAGGGCCTCGAAGGTGGTGGACTGCTCGTCGCGCGGCTCGTCCGCGCGATTCCCGGGCTCCTGCCCGGCATTGCCGCTCTGCTCCATGTGTCTCCGTCTCGGCGCGCGGGGCCGCTGACCCGGGACCGCTCCCGGACCGCGCGCACGACCATCCCGCGCGATGAGCGCGGCCGATGGCCGATGTCCATTCTCGATGCGGTGCTTCGAAGCCTCGCGGCGAGCGTCGCTCTCGGATCGGCCCGACGGGGGCCGTGTGCGGCGTCTCGTGCGCCCGACATCCGCGTCAGCGGCCGGTCGGGACGGTGCTCGCGGATCGCGATCCGCGCGCGCGGAGCGTCTGCCCCGCGCCTCACCCGTCTTCCAAGCTGTTCGTGTTCTCGACGATGAAATCTAGCGGGTCGTCACGCGCGTCGCCACCTCGCGGCGCTTTTTTAGTCGCGTGTGGCGACCAAACCGGCCACCAGGCGGAGGATCTCCTCGCTCGCCACGCCGGGGATCTCGTCGGTGACGATGTGCCCCGCGCGGGCGACCGTGACGACGCGCTGCGGCGCGAGTCGCGCCGCGAAGGTCTCGCGCCCGTCGATCACGACGAGCGGATCGAGCTCGCCGAGGACCACCGCGACGGGAAAGGGGAGCCGCGCGATGCGATCCGGCGGAAGCGCGCTCCAGTCGAAGTGGATGAGCAGGCGGTGGATCGCCCGGCCGAACTTCCTCCACTGCGACGGCGCCCAGTACTCGTCGATGTCGCGCGCGCTCGGGCGCCGCAGCCGTCCCGTCGCCGCCCCGGCGACGACGCGGATGACCCAGCGCGGGATCGCGATGGGCCCGAGCCGCGCGCCTAACGCGAGGAGGGGCGCGGTCCAGCGCATGAACCAGCGCAGCGAGCCGACGCCGATGGGGGCGAGGAGCACGAGGCCGCGGACGAGGTTCGGAGCGACCATCGCGTACTCCAGCGCGATGCGGCCGCTCATGGAATGGCCGACGACTACGGGGCGGTCGATCCCCAGCGCGTCCACGATCGCGGCGAGGTGCGCGGTCATCCCCGGCGTGGTGTACGCCGACCGTGCGTCGCTCTCGTCGGTGCGACCGTGGCCGCGGAGGTCGGGCGCGAGCACCCGGCATCCGCCGGCGACGAGCGCGGGGAGGATCGCCGACCAGGCGTACACGCAGGCACCCCAGCCGTGACAGAGGAGCACCGGCACCCCGTCGGCGGGCCCCGCCTCGATGACGTGGACGCGCTCGCCGGAGGAAAGCGTCAGAAAGCGTGAGGCGATCCCGCCTTCGCCCGCCGGATACATCCGCTCCGGCGGGAGCCGATGCCGTGTCAGACCGGCTCGATGGGCCGGCCGGCGAGCCGCGCGATGAGCCCCAGGCGGAAGGTGGCGTCGCTCCAGCGATCCTCGCCGGCCATGTTCGCCTCGAGCGGATACGACGACCAGACGAACGGGTTGGAGCTCCGCGCCGTGGCCATCCCCTTGTGGGGATGCCACACGCCGCGCTCGTCGCGATCGTCGAGGAACCGCTCGAACAGCCTGGACCAGTTCTCGTTGCGCCGCAGGAAGCCGAGTCGGGCCATGAGCTCGAGCCAGACGAGCGCGAAGGGCACATCGGCGTCGGCGGCGTTGCGATGCGGCAGGTGATCGCCGAGCACGAGATGCGGCATCGGCACGACCTTCTTGCCGACCACCTGCACCGCTTCCGTGCGCGGGAGGGGCTGCGTCAGATGCGAGTACAGCACCTCGAGCAGCTCGTAGTTCTCGCTGCGGAAGAGGGGCATGTAGGCGAGCATCTGCAGCGTGTAGATCGACGGCGGCGTCGCCTCGGCGGCGAGCGCGTGCTGGTTCCCGATGCGGATGAAGGGCTTCTCGGCGAGCGGGGAGCGCAGATAGGCGGTGACGCGCTCCATGATGCGTCGGGCCGCGCCGCGAAGCCGCGGATCGCTCTCGTAGCCGGCCTGCGCGAGGACCGCGGCCGCGCCCTCGCGGAGAAGCGCGCGACCGCGGACGACCGTCTCGTGTTCCGGGGTTCCCTTCCCCGCCAGCTCGTACAGGTACGCCGGATCGTCGTCCTCGGCGAGGAGCCGGAAGAGGATCCGGCGGGCGTGGGCGATCGGGGGCGACTCGCGATCCCAGCCGTACTCGAGGAGGCGGCGGACGGCGGGGATCGTCCCCACTCCCTCGAAGCGCTCGGCGCGCGCGGACGGGATGCCGAGCATGCAGTGGTTCCAGGTTCCGTCGACACCCTGGGTGACGGCGAGGAGGAGGGCTGGCGGATAGGTGTACGGGAGCCTGGAGACGGCGTCGGCGACGGGTCCGCCGAGGCGTGCCACCTCTGTTATGGCGCGACACTGTATCGGAGCTGACGCGTTCTCCAGCAGCCAGCTCACCGGAAACGGCACTGGCTCCGGGGGTGCCGGAGTGGGGGTCAGACCCGTGAGCGGCGCCTGGGTGAGGCTACCCGGGCTGAGAGGCTGGGCGGGAACGGTCACTTGCGGGCGCTCGCGTTAACGTGTTGAGGGACAACGTGATACCGACGTCGCTCCAACGGGTGCGGCACCTCGGACGGCAGGCGCGTAACGATAGCGAATTTCACGCCGGGCGCCAGAGGCGGGGCCGCGATTAAGGCCCATCCTGCGACGAAGTCGCGGCGGCGTCGGTGAGCGGGCACACATTCCCTTCCCCCGCGCGGGCGGCCATCTTCGGCGCCATGCGTGGAGAGTTCATCGATCTGGGGGGCGCGCGCCTCTACTGTTACGCCGCGGGAACCCGCGGCGCGGGGGAGCCCGTCGTCTTCCTGCACGGCTTTCCGACGTCCTCGCACCTCTGGTCCGAGGTCGTTCCCCTGCTCGGCGGCGGGCGCCGGCTGGTGGTGGTGGATCTTCTCGGCTTCGGGCGGAGCGACCGGCCGCTCGGGCGCGACGTCTCGATCTGCGGCCACGGCGAGCGGACCGTCGCGCTGCTCGACGCGTTAGGCATCAACTACGCGTGCGTGGTCGGGCACGACATCGGCGGCGGCGTCGCGCAGTGGATGGCGGTGCACGCGCCGACCCGCGTCTCGCGGATGTGCCTCGTCAACAGCGTCGGCTTCGACGAGTGGCCGACGCGCGACGTGAAGCTCGCCCGCGCGATGCTCCCGCTGACGCGCTACCTCCCGCCGCTCTGGGTGCTCTCGGTGCTGCGCACCGACCTGCTGCGCGGCTACGCGGACACGACGCGCGGCGCGCACTCCGTGGAGCAGTACGTCCGTCCCTTCGCGAGCATCGAGGGACGCGACGCGCTCTTCGCGCACATGGCGGCGCTCAACGCGCGCGACACGATGGGGTTCGCCGCGCGGCTGAAGGACGTCGTCGCGCCCACCGCGGTGATCGTCGGGGCGCACGACCCTTTTCTTCCGCCGAGCATCGGCGAGCGCCTGCGAGACACGATCGCCGGCGCGACCCTCGACGTGCTGCCTGACGCGCGCCACTTTCTTCCCGAGGAATCACCCGAGCGCGTCGCCGCGGCGATCGACGCGCTCCTCGCCCGCTGACAGGTCGTCCCCATGTCCAACGCCTCCAGGCTCGACACATTCCGCGCGATGGTCGCGAAGAGCCCGAACAACGCGCTCGCGCGGTTCGGGCTCGCCAACGAGGCGATGAAGGCGGGACTGCACGAGGAGGCCGCCGCCCAGCTGGAGACGTATCTCGGCCAGCACGAGGACGAGGGCAACGGCTGGCAGCGGCTGGCCGAGTGCCGGATCGCGCTGGGGCGCGACGACGAGGCGCGCGAGGCGCTGGCGCGGGGGATCGCCGCGGCGCGCCGGTTCGGTCACGCCGGACTGGTCGCGGAGCTCGAGGAGCGGCTGGAGGAGATCGCATGACGCCGCAGGGTGTGACGCGGCCCGCGACGCCCGGGTTGTCGTCGAGTGTGCAGCCGACCGACGCCGCGCTCGTGCAGCGCGTGCTCGAGGGTGACGTCGAGGCGTTCGCGGGGCTCGTCGACCGCCATCACGAGCGCTGCCTGCGGATCGCGACCCGTCTGCTCGGCAGCGCCGAGGATGCCGAGGAAGCGGTGCAGGACGCCTTCGTTCGCGCCTATCGGGCGTTGGGACGATACGAGGAACGTGAGCAGTTCGGTCCCTGGTTGACGAGGATCCTCGTCAACCGCTGCCGGACCGCGATCGGACGTCGCGTTCGCTACGGAAAGACCTTCATTGAGGACGAGCACGCGCTGGGCTCGGCGGTGACGCGGGATCAGGCCGACAACGGAGTCTGGCGCGCGGAGGTCGAGCGCGCGCTCGCCGCGCTGCCGCGCGACCAGCGGGAGGCCTTCGTCCTGAAGCACGTCGAGGAGCTGGAGTACGAGGCGATCGCCGAGATCACGGGCGCCGGAGTTTCCGCGCTGAAGATGCGGGTGAAGCGAGCCCGCGAGAGACTGCGAGCGCTGCTGGAGGGAGATTCGTGAAGCCATCGAGAGGAGAGGAGGAAGTCGCCCGCGCGGCCGGAGCCGCGCTGCGCGAGGGCGTGCGGAGCACGGCGGCCGCGCGCGGCCGGATCATGAGCGTCGTGCGCAG
>JABFXC010000146.1 GCA_013361935.1 Gemmatimonadaceae bacterium | reverse complement strand
ATGACGACCGGGTCGCCACCCTCCATGACCGAGACCACGGAGTTGGTGGTGCCCAGGTCGATGCCGATCACTTTGTCTGCCATTGAGCCCTCGTGCTGGAATGAACCTTCAGCCGGCTGATCTTCCGGCCGCCGAAACCCGATTGTGTGGGGCCGCCGCGAGCCATGCGTGCGGCGGTGTCGTCGTCGGGAGGGGCAATCCGGAGGCCGCAAAAAGATGGCCAAAGTGGCAGCTATCCGAGTCGCCGCTCGAGGCGCTCGCCGGCGCAGGTGTCGAATCGGCAACCGAAAACCGCGCGGATGCTGCCATGCGACGTGGCCCCAGGCATCCTGAGCCGCTATCTTACGCGCCATGCAACTGGCCCGGGTCGTCGGACGCGTCGTCTCCACCGTCAAGCAGGAGACCCTCTCGGGTGTCACGCTCCAGTGGCTGCAGCCGACGAACGCGCGCGGCAAGGAATCGGGGAAGCCCTTCGTCGCCGTGGACCGCGTGGGGGTGGGGCAGGGGGAGCTGGTCTACTACATCACTTCGCGCTAGGCCGCGATGACGCTCGACCAGCCCTTCGCGGCGGTCGACGCGGGGATCGTGGGGAAGGTGGATCGCATCGATCTCGGCCGGGAGTCGATCCCGGCCGAGTCGCGACCGGTGGACCGTTAGGTGTTTCTCGCGCGCGTGGTGGGCGACGTCGTCTCGACGCATCGGCACCAGAACCTCGGCGGGCGCAAGCTGCTGCTCGTGCGCCGCCTCGACCTGAGCGACAACGAGGAAGGAAGCGAAGTGATCGCGCTCGACGTGATCGGGGTGGGCCACGGCGAGAAGGTGCTCGTCGTGCAGGAAGGCGGCGCGGCGCGCACGCTCTTCCGCGACCAGAAGATTCCCGTGCAGGCGGTGGTGGTGGGCGTCGTCGATCGAGTGGATCTCGACTCCGGCGGGGGCGCGAGGTGAGCCTCGATCTCGACGCGCTCGCGCAGCGCATCGCCAGCGAGCTGGCGAAGGCCGACCTCGCCGCGAAGCCGGCTCCCGCGACGAGCGCGGCCGGCGCGACGGCGACCGCGGTGGTCCAGCGCGCCGCTTCGCCGCTGCTCACGGCGTCTACCGACGCCCCGCCGGGGGTGGAGTACGTGCGCGCCAACGCGCGCATCGGCGACTTCATCGACCACACGCTGCTCAAGGCGGAGGCGACGGCGCGCGACATCGAGCAGCTCTGCGCCGAGGCGGCCGAGAACAAGTTCGCGGCGGTCTGCGTGAACCCGGTGTGGGTGAAGCTCTGCGCGCAGCGGCTGCGGGGGACCGAGGTGCAGGTCGCGACGGTGATCGGCTTCCCGCTCGGCGCAACGCGCAGCGACGTGAAGGCGTTCGAGTCGCAGCGCGCGGTCGACGACGGCGCCGAGGAGCTCGACATGGTGGCCGCGATCGGCCACATCAAGAGCGGGGACTGGCACTACGTCGCGGACGACATCGCCGCCGTGGTGCGCGCGGCGCCGGGTCGCCTGGTGAAGGTGATCATCGAGTCCGCGGTGCTGACTCCGGTCGAGATCATCAAGGCGAGCGCGCTGGCGAAGGAAGCGGGGGCGCACTACGTGAAGACGAGCACCGGCTTCCACGCCGCCGGGGGCGCGAGCGCGGAGGCGGTCGCGCTGATGCGCCTGATCGTCGGCGACTCGATGGGCGTGAAGGCCTCGGGCGGCGTGCGCGACTGCACGCAGGCGCTGAAGATGATCGCCGCGGGCGCGACGCGCATCGGGACGTCGGGCGGCGTGGGGATGGCCAAGTGCCTCGGCCCCGGCCCGCTGCCGCTGCGCGAGCTGCTCGAGAGCTCGATCGCCCACGGCGAGAAGTGCGTCACCTGCTCGGCGCCGACGGCGTCGTCGAGCGGCCAGGTCTACTAGCGGTTTCCGGCGGCAGAACCCGCACCACGCACACCAGAACCTCATGCTGAACAAGCTGATCCCGCGCGACGAGCAGTTCTTCGACCTCTTCGACGAGATCGCGCGCCGGCTGTCGACGGCGGCGAAGCTGCAGAAGCAGCTCTTCTCCGATCCGGCTCGCATCGTCGAGCACGTGGCGGCGATCAAGAAGGTCGAGCACGAGGCGGACGGACTCACGCACGAGGTGATCACGAAGATCAACAAGAGCTTCATCACCCCGTTCGACCGCGAGGACATCCACGAGCTCGCGTCGCACCTCGACGACGTGATCGACCTGATCGACGGGACGGCTCGCCGGGCGGTGATGTTCCGCGTGACGACGATGCGCGAGCCGGCGAAGCAGCTCGCCGACGTCATCTGCCGCGCCGCCGACGCGCTGGAGCAGGGCGTCGTGGCGATCAAGAAAGCGAAGGTCGTGATCGAGAAGGGGCAGCTGGTGAAGGCCCTCGAGGAGGAAGGGGACGCCATCTACCACGCCGCGGTCGGCAAGCTGTTCGACGGTGGGGAGGATCCGATCGAGGTGATGCGCTGGAAGGAGATCTACGACACGCTCGAGCGCACGCTCGACCAGTGCGAGGACGTCGCGAACGTGCTCGAGTCGATCGCGCTGAAGAACGCCTGACCCGGGAACGACCTTGGTCACCTACGTCGTCGCGATCATCCTGATCGCGTTCATCTTCGACTTCAGCAACGGGTTCCACGATTCGGCGAATTCCATCGCCACCGTCGTCGGGACCCGTGTTCTCAGCCCCTTCGCCGCCGTCCTCTGGGCGGCGTTCTTCAACATGGCCGCCGCCTTCACCGTCGGCACCGCGGTCGCGAAGACGGTCGGCTCGGGGATGATCGACACGTCGATCGTGACGCCGAGCGTGGTGCTCGGCGGGCTGCTCGGGGCGATCGTCTGGAACATCATCACCTGGCGGTTCGGGCTGCCGTCGAGCTCCTCGCACGCGCTGATCGGCGGCTACGCCGGCGCCGCGGTCGCGAAGGCTGGATTGGCGGCGGTGACCTGGGGGCAGAAGTGGATCGACACGCTGCTCTTCATCGTGCTCTCGCCGGTGATCGGCTTCGCGCTCGGCGCGCTGCTGATGATCCTCGTCTACTGGATCTTCCAGCGTGTCTCGCCGTCGCGCGTCGATCGGACCTTCCGCGCGCTGCAGCTGGCCAGCTCGGCGCTCTTCTCGCTCTCGCACGGCGCGAACGACGCGCAGAAGACGATGGGCATCATCGTCGGGCTGCTCGTGGCCACCCAGGCGAGCTTCGTCGGCGCGACGGGGTGGGAGCACCACCTGTACGTGCCTAACGCGAACGTCATCCCCTACTGGGTGGAGTTCGGCGCATACATCGCGATCTCAACCGGCACGCTCTTCGGCGGCTGGCGGATCGTCGCGACGATGGGCTCGCGGATCACGCGGCTGCGTCCGGTCGGCGGCTTCTGCGCGGAGACCGGGGGCGCGCTGAGCATCCTCCTCGCCACGAAGCTCGGCATCCCGGTGAGCACGACGCACACGATCACCGGGGCGATCGTCGGCGTCGGCGCGACGAACCGGCTGTCGGCGGTGCGCTGGGGGGTGGCCGGACGGATCGTCTGGGCGTGGATCCTGACGATCCCCGCGGCGGCGGCGATGGCCGCGATCGCGTACTACATCCTGCGGGTGACGATCGCGCCGTAGCGAACGGGGTCGGGGGCCAGGGGTCAGGGACTGACGGGCGAAGTTCCGACCCCCGACCCCCGGGGGTTAGCTCCTGCTCTCCGCGTGGTGCTTGATCTGCTTCCCCTCGGCGAGGAAGACCGCGTCCTCGCCGATGTTCGTGGCCAGGTCGGCGACGCGCTCGAGGTTGCGGCTGACGAGCAGCACTTCCAGCGACGGATTGATCGTCCGCGGATCAGCCATCATGTGGGTGAGGAGGACGCGGAACACCGCGTTGTGCAGCGCGTCGACCTGGTCGTCGTCGCGGCACACCGCCCGGCCGAGCGCGCCGTCGGCGCGCACGAACGCATCGAGCGCGTCGCTGAGCATCTTGCGCGCGCGCCGGGCCATGTCCTCGATCTGCGGCTGGAGCTGGAAGGTGCCACCCCACGCCGCGAGGCGCTGCGCCGACTGCGCGATGTTCACCGCATGGTCGCCGACCCGCTCGAGATCGCTGGAGATCTTGATCGCGGCGATGATGAAGCGAAGGTCGCGGGCCATCGGCTGCTGGAGGGCGAGGAGCGAGATCGCGAGCTGCTCGACCTCGAGCTCCAGCGCGTCGACCTCGTGATCGCCCTCGATGACCGCGTCGGCGCGCGCCGAGTCACGCTCGGCGAGCGCGATCACCGACTGCTCGACGAGGGCCTCGGCCTTCGCTGACATGTCGAGCATCCGCTGCTTGAGCGCGGCGAGCTGGTCGTGGAAATGTCTGAAACGAGTCGCGTCGGGCGCGGTCATCCGAATCTCCCGGTGATGTAGGCGTCCGTGCGCTCCTCGCGCGGACTGGTGAAGATGCGGTCGGTGGCGTCGACCTCGACGAGCTTCCCCATGTAGAAGAACGCCGTGTAGTCGGAGACGCGCGCCGCCTGCTGCAGGTTGTGGGTGACGATGACCACCGTCAGCTCGCGCTTCAGCTCGTAGAGCAGCTCCTCGATCTTCTGCGTGGCGATCGGATCGAGCGCGCTCGCCGGCTCGTCGAGCAGGAGGACCTCCGGCTCGTTCGCCAGCGCACGAGCGATGCAGAGCCGCTGCTGCTGGCCGCCGGACAGGCCTAACGCGCTCTGGCGCAGCCGGTCCTTCACCTCGTCCCACAGCGCGGCGCGGCGGAGCGAGCTCTCGACGAGCGCATCGAGCTCCCCGCGCGAGCGGCCGCCATTGATCCGCGGCCCCCAGGCGACGTTCTCGTAGATCGACTTGGGGAAGGGGTTCCAGCGCTGGAAGACCATCCCGATGCGCTGGCGGAGTGCGGTCGCGTCGATGGTCTTCGAGTAGATCCCCTCCCCGTCGAGCGTGATCGCCCCCTCATGGCGCGTTCCCGGGAGCAGCTCGTTCATGCGGTTGATCGAGCGGAGAAAGGTCGACTTCCCGCACCCCGAAGGTCCGATGAGGGCGGTGACGTTCCGTGCCGGGATCGCCAGATCGATCGCGTCGAGCGCCTGCTTCTTCCCGTACCAGAAGGAGAAATGTTCGGCGACGATCGTCCCCGGGTGGCCCTCTCCGGCCGCCCGCGGCGTATCGCGCGTGCGCGGTGTGGCGCGCGGAATCGAGGGAGCGGTCATCCGAACCTCCCCGTGATGTACGCTTCCGTGCGCGCATCGGCCGGGGCGGTGAAGAGCCGTGCCGTGGGTGCCATCTCGACCAGCTCACCGGCGAGCATGAACGCGGTCGAACTGGAGACTCTCGCCGCCTGCTGCATGTTGTGCGTGACGATCACGACGGTCACCTCGCTGCGCAGCTCGTAGAGGAGATCCTCGACCTTCTGCGTGCTGATCGGGTCAAGCGAGGCGGTCGGCTCGTCGAGCAGCAGCACCGCGGGCTCGGTCGCCAGTGCACGCGCGATGCACAGGCGCTGCTGCTGGCCCCCGGACAGTCCGATCGCGCTCGCCTTGAGGCGGTCCTTCACTTCATCCCAGAGCGCGGAGCGGCGCAGCGCGCGCTCGACGATGCGGTCGGTCTCGGCGCGCGAGGGAGCTCCGCCGCCTCGCACCCGCAGCCCCGCGGCGACGTTGTCGCGAATCGACATCGTCGGGAATGGCGACGGCCGCTGGAACACCATCCCGACGTGCCGTCGCAGCGCGATGGGACTGATGCCGTCGGCGTAGACGTCCGTCCCGAAGAGGAGCACCCGACCCTCGACGCGGGCGGTCGGCACCGTCTCGTGCATCCGGTTGAGGCAGCGCAGGAGCGTCGACTTGCCGCAGCCGGACGGTCCGATGATCGCCGCCACCTCGCGCTCGCGAAACCCGACGCTCACCCCGCGCACCGCGGGCTGGGCGCCGAACCAGGCGGAAAGGTCCTGCACGTCGAGCGCCGTCCGCGTCGCGGCCGGCGATGCGTCAGTCGGCGGCATGTCCGAAGCGGGCGCGGGTCGCGAAGCGGGCCGCGACGCTGACGACGAGGACGAGCCCGATGAGGACGACGGCGCCGGCCCAGGCGAGCGCGTGGGCGGACTCGTACGGGCTGATCGCATAGTTGAAGATCTGGAGTGGCAGGGCCGCGATGGCCTCGCGCAGCGAGGTCGACATGAACTGGTTGCCGAGCGCCGTGAAGAACAGCGGAGCTGTCTCACCGGCGATGCGCGCGACGGCGACGAGCGCGCCGGTGACGATCCCCGCCATCGCCGTCCGGAGGACGACCGTGAGCGAGGTACGCCAGCGCGTGTAGCCCAAGGCGAGCGCCGCCTCGCGCAGCGAGACGGGCACCAGCCGCACCATCTCCTCCGTCGTCCGCGTCACCATCGGGATCATCATCGCCGCGAGCGCGACACCCCCGGCGAGTGCCGAGAAATGCCCTACCGGGCGAACGAGGAACTGCCAGGCGAAGATCCCGACCACGATTGACGGAAGACCGTTGAGCACGTCGGCGAGAAAGCGCACGGTGGTCGCGAGCCAGGTCCCCCGGCGCTCGGCGAGGTACAGCCCCGCGCCGATTCCGACAGGGAGCCCGATCACGATCGCCACGCCGACGAGGATCAATGTGCCGACGATGGCGTTCGCCATCCCTCCGCCCTCCTCCCCGATGGGCTCCGGCATTGCCGTGAAGAGCTCGGGAGTGACGAGTCCCGCGACCTTCTTAAGGAGTTAGAAGATGATGAACAGGAGCGGAAGCGTCGCGACGAGCGCCGCCGCCCACGTCAGGCCGATCATGAGGCCGTTCACGACCTTGCGGCGCCCGAGCGTGCGCACGGTCCGTTCGGCGTGTGCGCGCTGCGAGACGCTCGGCCGTTCGCTCCGCTGAGGAACGGTGATCGGGGGCGGGATCGTCGCCATCAGGCGCTCCGCGCCACGCGCCAGACCAGCCATCGTGCCAGCGCGTTCACCACCAGCGTCAGCACGAAGAGCACGAAGCCGATCGCCATCAGCGCGGAGAGATGCAGGTCGCCGGTCGCCTCGCTGAACTGGTTGGCGATGAGCGACGCCATCGTGTAGCCCGGCGAGAGAAGCGAAGACGAGATCTCGTGCGTGTTGCCGATGACCATCGTCACCGCCATCGTCTCGCCGAGCGCGCGGCCGAGCCCGAGGATCACCCCGCCGATGATGCCGGAGCGCGCGTACGGCAGCACCGCGCCCCAGATCGTTTCCCAGCGGGTCGCGCCGAGCGCGAGCGCCGCTTCGCGCTGCGAGCGCGGCACCGCGAGCAGCACTTCGCGCGCGACCGCGGAGATGTAGGGCAGGATCATGATCGCGAGGATCACCCCGGCGGCGAGCATGCTCGGCCCGTAGTTGGGCCCCGAGAACAACGGCGTCGCGCCGAGGTGCAGCGTGTCCTTGAGGAAGGGGACGACATGCGTCCGGAGCAGCGGGATGAGCACGAAGATGCCCCACAGTCCGTAGACGACGCTCGGGATCGCGGCGAGCAGATCGACGAGGAACGATACCGGCTGGCGGAGCCAGCCCGGCGCGAACTCCGACAGATAGATCGCGACGCCGATTGCCAGCGGCGTCGCGATCACGAGCGCGACGATCGAGGAGACGATCGTCCCGTAGAGCGCCGGCGCCGCACCGAATGCGCCGTTGACCGGATCCCACGCGCTCGAGGTGAGGAAGCCGAAGCCGAAGGTGCGGAGAGCGGGCCACGCGGCGCGGGCGATCTCGGCCGCGATGAGGAGGAGCAGCAGGGGGACGCACGCGGCGAAGAGCGTGATCGCGACGCGATACACTCGATCGCCGACTCCCGCGCTGGCGAGGCGCGCGGCGAGGCCGCTCGATGGTTCCTCGAGCGGCCTCGGACCGACGATCATCTCCGGCGCGGTCACGCCGTCCCGCCGACCTTGACCGTCTTCAGTCGGTCGAGGAGCTGCTTCGCCATCGCGTCAGGCAGCGGCGCGTAGTCGAGCGCGGCGGCTTGCTTCTCGCCGTCGGTCAGCGCCCACGTGAGGAAGTCGACGAGCTGCTTCCCCTTCGCCGCGTCGGTCTGATTCTGGTAGAGCAGGATCCAGGTGAAGGAAGCGATGGGGTATGCGCCGGCGCCCTTCGCGTTCACGATCGACACCCGGTAGTCGGTGTTCGGCGCGAGCGAAGCGGCCGCCCCGGCCGCCGCCGCGGTCGCCGACTCGACCGATGGCGCGACGAATTCGCCGGCCGCGTTCTTGATCGCCGCGGTGGGAAGGTTGTTCTGCTTCGCGTACGCGAGCTCCGCGTAGCCGATCGCGCCGGGCGTCTGCTTCACCTGGCCGGCGACCCCTTCGTTCCCCTTCGCGCCGAGGCCGGTCGGCCATTGAACTTCCTTCCCCTTGCCCGGACCCGAGCTCCACGCGGGGCTCACCGCGGAGAGGAAGTCCGTGAAGATGAAGCTCGTGCCGCTGCCGTCGGAGCGGTGGACGACGAGGATGTCGGACGCGGGGAGCGCGGCGCCGGGATTGAGGGCGGCGATCCGCGAGTCGTTCCACTTCCTGATCGTGCCGAGGTAGATGTCGGCGAGCGTGGGGCCATCGAGCTTGAGGGGCTGCTTCAGCTCGGGGAGGTTGTAGATCATGACCACCGCCCCGATCACCGTCGGGACGTGCAGGATCGGACCGCCCTTCGCCTTCGCGAGCTCGTCGTCCTTCATCGGCGCGTCGGACGCGCCGAAGTCCACCGTCTGCTCGCTCAGCTGGCGGATGCCGCCCCCCGAGCCGATCGACTGGTAGTTGATCTTCACCCCCTTCTGGTTCGCGTAGTCGGCGAACCAGCGGGAGTAGAGCGGGTAGGGAAAGGTCGCACCGGCTCCGGTCAGGGCCACCGATCCGCCGTTCGAAGCGGCGGACGTGCTATCGGCGTGCGTGCGGGAGTCGGAGGAGCAGGCGACGAGGAGGGTCGCCGCGAGCGCGAGCGGTGTCAGTCTCACCGGGTGTCTCCGTGTTCGTGGGCAGTCTGCATCGGTCGCAGAAAGCTACGGAGACAGGGCGTCGATTTCGTCGCCGGAGCGCCGGTGTTACGGACGCGTTACAATGGCCGCCGCGGCCGGAAGCGCGACGCGGGGGGCCGCCGTTTGGCAGCCCCCCGCGTCACTGCGCAATTCCGCCGTCGATCAGAACGCGACCGACGCGTGCAGGTTGTACGTCCGCGTGTCGAGGTTCGGCGCGGCGACGCCTTCCGGCGAGCCCTGCTGGTAGTCGAGCGCCAGCGAGAGGCGGCTGTTGACGTCGCGGGTGAGCCCGGCGACGAGGAAGTGCCCGTCGAGCGGGGCGAAGTCGCCCGCGTTGGGCACGTAGCCGTTGTCTCCGGAGAGCTTGTCATAGCGGAGCACCACGCCCCACGCCTTGCTGCCCGTCGCGCTCATCATCGCCAGCGGCTTGAGCACCGTGTACACGGTGACCAGCGAGGTCGAACGATCCGTCGTGACGACGTTACCGGCGTTCAGCGCCTCGTTCTCGTTGGTCGACTTCGCGACCTGCCCGCCGAGCGTGAACACCGGCGACTTCCATCCGGCGAGGACGCCGTAGCGGTCGTGCTTGCGGCCCTCGGCCGGGCGAAGCCCGCTCTGGACGGTGCCCTTGTAGTACCACGGCGAGATGAGCAGCCCACCACCGGTGGCCATCACGTTGCCAATGGGATTCACGGTCAGGCGGAACTGCCAATCCTTGAAGCGATCGACTTCCGGCTGCGCGTACCCCGGACCGTTCGAGACCATCGCGAAGACCTCGCCCCGCTTGTTTCCGATGGTCGTGGAAAGACCGAGATCCGAGGCGGAGAAGAATCCGGCGCGCTCGACCGCGGTCTTCGCGATGTAGCGGGGCCAGAACGACTCGTCCTGCTCGATGATCACCGTCTGCTGCATGCCGAGCCGCGCCTGCGCATTGGTGCCCATGAAGCCCTGATTGTTCATCCAGTAGTCGTACTGAACGAAGGCGTACTTCGCGCGCATCGTGTAGCCCGCGCCCGCGCCCGGCCGGAAGATGTCGGAGGTGAGGCGGATGCTCGTCCGGTCGGCGATCTTCGCCTTCGCGGTGAGGTAGGCGCGCTCGAGCTGGAACTGGTTTGCCGAGCGCGTGCCGTTCCCCTTCGGGCCGCCGTAGATGAACTGCGGAAAGAGCAGGCCCGAGAACTCGATGGGCATGCTCACCGTCGTGGTGGTGCTGGTCTGGGCCGGCTGCTGCGCGGCGAGCGTGGCCGGCGCGGCGATCGCGAGGGCGATCAGCGAGCGACTGACGATCTGTCTGGTCATGTATGTCGTGGATGGTGATGCGTGTCGTGGCGCACGTCGCCCCGCGGCGAGCATGTGGCACCGTGGGATAAACGACCCTCCGGCCGTCAGGCAACGAGCGGATGTTGGGAGACGCGTGTAACGGACGCCGCCTCGACGCGTCACGAACGTGTCACGCCGCCGCCGGAAAGGTCGCGCTGACGGTCGTGCCCTTGCCGAGCTCGCTCGTGACGGCCACCCGCCCGCCATGGGACTCGGCGAGATGCCTGACGATCGCCAGCCCGAGCCCGGTGCCCCCGCCCGCGCGCGATCGCCCCGCATCCACGCGGTAGAACCGCTCGAAGATCCGGCCGAGATGCTCCGCGGGAATGCCGATCCCCGTGTCGGAGACGCCGAGCGTGATCCGACCCTCGTCACGGCGGGTGAAGATCGTCACTCGTCCGGCGGTGGTGTAGCGGAGCGCGTTCTCGGCGAGATTGGAAAGAATCTGCCGGATCGCGAGCGGATCGGCGGTGAGCGTCGCCGCATCGGCGGGAACCACTGCCTCGATCTCGATTCCTTTCTCCCGAGCTGCCGGGGCCAGGTTCGCGACCACCTCGCTCACCGCCGCGCGCAGGTCGACGGCCGCCATGTGCGGCTGCCAGCTCCCCGATTCGATTCGCGACAGGTCGAGCAGATCGTCGACGAGTCGCTGCATCCGGTGGGTGTTCGATCGGATCGCCTCGACGAACTGCCTGCGCTGCTCGGGCGGCGGATCGTCGCTCGCCAGCGTCTCGGCGAACCCGCCGATGATGGTGATCGGCGTCTTCAGCTCGTGCGAGACGTTGGCGACGAAATCGCGGCGGATCGTCTCGAGGCGACGGAGCACGGTGAGGTCGAGCAGCGTGACCACGGAGCCGCCGGCGGCAAGTGCCCGCGCGGTGAGCAGCATGGTCCGGTCGCCCAGCCGCAGCTCCGCGCCATCGGTCGCCGTACCGGCGAGCGCGCCAGAGAGCGCGCCGCGGAAGACGGGGTCGCGGGAGATGAGCTCCACCGGAAACGGAGGATCGCGATCGATTCCGAGCAGCTTCCGCGCGCTCGCGTTCGCGCGCGCCACGCGTCCCTTCGCATCCACCGCGAGCACGCCCTCGTCGAGCGAGTCGAGCAGCGCGAGGGTGAACGCGTCGTCGCGCTGCAGCGCGTCTAGTCGCGCGGCGAGCTGCTCGGTCATGCGATGGAGCGCCATCGCGAGGTCGCCGACCTCGCCGGGGGCCGACAGGCTCGGCCGGCGCGCGAGGTCGCCGTTCGCGATCGCACGGGCCACCGCGCTCAGCTCGGTCACCGGCCGCGACACGCTGCGGGCGAAGAGAAAGGCGAGCAACAGCGCCGCGACCATCGCGACCAGTCCCGCGACCAGCACCTGCCGCCGCGCGTCGGCGACGATACGGTCCACCGTCGCCGTTCCCACGGCGACGCGCGCGGTGCCTAACGGCGCGCGGGCCGCGACGTACAGCTCGTCATCGCCACGCGAGGGACTCGTACGCTGCGAGCGCCCGATGCCGTGCGCCCGGGCGCCCACGATCTCCGGCCGCTGCGCGTGGTTCTCCAGCGTGCCCAGGTCGCCCGCGGGGAAATCGGAGTCGCCGAGCACGTGTCCCGCGGAGTCGACCAGCGTGACGCGGTGGCCGAGGATCACCCCGAGGCTGTCCGCGAGCGCGTCGGCCGCCGACGCGGCCGTCCATCTCGCCGCGACCACGCGCGCCTCGCGCTCCAGCTCCTCCGTCGTCTGCTCGTACAACCGGTCGCGCAGCCGTTCGCTCGAGATGGCGACCACGAAGAGGACGAGAACGCTGATCACCACCAGCGAACCGGCGAGCAGCCGCTGCGCGAGCCTCACGGTCGCGTCGACCGCTGTGGCGCGTTGAGCCGGTAGCCGAACCCGCGCACGGTCTCGATCAGCGCACCCGCCGCGCCCAGCTTCGTCCGCAGCCGCTGGACGTGCATGTCCACGGTTCGCGTCTGGATGTCCGGCGCCGCCTCCCACACGGTCTCCAGGAGGTGCGAGCGTCCCTGGACGCGCCCTCGCCGCTCGGCGAGCGTGAGCAGCAGCTTGAACTCGGTCGCCGTCAGCTCGATCTCCGCGCCGTCCACCGTCACGCGGTGGGCTCCGCGGTCGATCCGCAGCGGGCCGATCGTGAATGCATCCCCGCTTCCCGCCGACGGCGCGAGCTTCGTGCGCCGGAGGATCGCCGCGACCCGAAGCACCAGCTCCTGCGGGCTGAACGGCTTCGTCAGATAATCGTCGGCGCCGAGCGAGAGCCCGCGGATCCGGTCCTCCTCGTCCCGGCGCGCGGTGAGCATCAGCACGGGGACGTCGCGGGTGTTCACCTCCCCGCGCAGCCGCTCGAGCACATCGAAGCCCGAAAGTCCGGGGAGCATCAGGTCCAGCACGATCAGCGCCGGCTCCTCCTCGCGCGCGCTCGCCAGCGCGTCGTTCCCGTCCGCCGCCGTCGAGACCCGGTATCCGTCTTTCGCGAGGTGATACGCGACGAGCGCGCAGATGTCCGGCTCGTCGTCGACGACGAGTATTCGTTCGCCCGCTCCCATGGTGCCGCGCGGCGTGGTCACACGCGCTGCGCGGCGACGCGTCCGCGGATCTTCGCGACGAGCATCTCGATCGCCACCTCGTTGTGTCCTCCGCGCGGCACGATCACGTCCGCGTACCGCTTGCTCGGCTCGACGAACTGCAGGTGC
This sequence comes from Gemmatimonadaceae bacterium, assembly GCA_013361935.1. GTDB lineage: Bacteria > Gemmatimonadota > Gemmatimonadetes > Gemmatimonadales > Gemmatimonadaceae > JABFXC01. The sequence goes on along the minus strand of JABFXC010000146.1, from coordinate 5,048 downwards.
ATCGGTTGCACGGTGGAAAGATACTGCTCGAGGATCTCGTCGAGCGGCCGCCCGCGCTCGGCGATGTCGCGCCGGATGCGCCGGATCAGCCGGATGTCGGCGTCGGCGTCGACGAACACCTTCACGTCGCAGAGCTCGCGCACGCGCTCGTCGGCGAAGAGCAGGATCCCGTCGACGACGACGACGCGCGCCGGCTCGATGCGCTCGGTGCGCGGCGCGCGCGTGTGGGTGATGAAATCGTAGACCGGCTTCTCGATCGCCCGACCCGCGCGCAGCTCGTCGAGCTGCTCGACGAGCAGGTCGAGGTCGAGCGCCTCCGGATGATCCCAGTTGACGCGGCGTCGCTCCTCCATGGGGAGGTGCGCGAAGTTCCGGTAGTAGGCATCCATGTCGATGAAGGCGACGTCGGGCGCGGCGAGCGACGCCGCGATCCGTCGCGCCACCGTGGACTTCCCCGAGCCCGAGCCGCCGGCGATCCCGACGATCAGCGACACCGCGCGCCGTCGATCGAGGAAGTTCCTGCAAGCTGCTCGACGGTGGGCTGAAGCGGGAGCGGTGGGACTGTCACGGTCTCGTATCGGTGCGGGTCGGGTGGCATGCTCGCGGTGCAAGCTCGCGACCCGCGAGGGAGGCGTCAACGCGCACTCCCACGGGAAAGTAGCGGCGGCTAGCTTGGGTGGATGCGAAGAACCCTCAGGCGAGGCACGGGCGTCGCGTTCGCCGCCGTGCTCGCGGCCTGCTCGACGGCGCCGGCCCCGGCGCCGGTCACTCCTGCTCCGACCGCCGCGACGGCACCCGTCTGCTCCGATACGACCTCGCTCGTCATCGCCACGACGACCGACGTTCACGGCCGGCTGCGCGGTTGGGACTACGAGCTGAACCGCCCCGATTCCGCGCGAGGCCTCACGCGGGCGGCGACCGTGATCGACTCGATCCGCTCGGCGAATCCGGGCCGCGTCGTCCTGCTCGACGCGGGCGACCTGCTGCAGGGCAACATGCTCGCCTACGTCGCGGCGCGCGTCTCGTCGGACACCAACATCCCGGTAGTCGCGGCGATGAACGTGATGCGCTACGACGCGGCGACGATCGGCAATCACGAGTACAACTACGGCGTCCCCTATCTCGACCGAGCCGTAGCCCAGGCGAGCTTTCCCTTCCTGTCCGCGAACACCTACCGGATGGACGGGTCGCACGCCTATCGCCCCTTCACGATCGTCGAGCGCGCCGGCGTCCGGATCGGCATCGTCGGCGCGACGACGCCGGGCGTGATGATCTGGGACCGTGACAACGTCGCGGGTCGCGTTCGGCTCGGCGACATCGTGCCCGCGGTCCGCGCGGCCGCGGACTCGGCACGCCTCGCCGGCGCGGAGATCGTCGTCGTCACGGTGCACTCGGGGCTCGACGAGCCGTCGAGCTACGATACCGTGGCCGCCGGGCTCCCGAGCGAAAACGTCGCCGCGCGCGTCGCCCGCGAGGTGTCCGGGCTCGCGCTCGTCGTCTACGGCCATTCGCACAAGCAGAACGCCGGACAGATGATCGGCGCGACGCGTGTGATCCAGGCGAAGAACTGGGCCGGCAGCGTCGCGTGGGCGACGTTGCCGCTGGTGCGCTGCGGCGGCGTCGCGACCATCGACGTCGCCGCCGAGCGGAGCGGGCTCATTCCAGTGTCGCGCCATGCCGAGCAGGCCGACGTGCGGGCCGCGACCGACGCGATCCACCGGAAGACCGTCGAGTACGTGACCGCTCCACTCGGTAGCACGCCGGTCGCCTGGAACGGCGACTCGGTCCGCGTGCGCGACACGCCGGTCATCGACTTCGTGCTCGAGGTGATGCGCGCCGAGGCGAAGGCGGATCTCGCCGCGGGCTCCGCGTTCACCTTCGCGGGGCTCGACAGCGGCGACATCAGCATCGCCGACCTCGCGCGGATCTACCCGTACGACAACACGCTGCGCGCGGTGAAGATCTCCGGCGCCCAGCTCCGCTCGTACCTCGAGCAGGCGGCGCGCTACTACGGCACGCTCGGCGACACCACGCAGCCGGTGATCGATCCGAACATCCCGGGCTACAACTTCGACATCGTCGCCGGTGCGGACTACGTGCTCGATCTCTCGCGGCCGAAAGGCTCGCGCGTGACCACGCTGCGCGTGAAGGGCCGCGAGGTGCAGCCGACCGACAGCTTCACGATGGCGCTGAACAACTACCGCCAGACGGGCGGCGGCGGCTACTCGATGATCTCCGACGCGCCGGTGACGTGGCAGGGGAACGACGAGATCCGCGTCCTGCTCGAGCGCGAGGTGAGGCGGCGCGGGACGATCCGACCCGGTGACTACTTCCGGCGGAACTGGCGCATCGAGCCCCACACCGCCGTGGCGCGCGCGTACGAGGCGATGCATCGCGGGGCAGAGGATCGCGACGGAGCGCGACGCGCGGCAGCGCTCGTCCCGCGCCCGGCGAACGAGCGGTACGTCCGCATCATCTCGACGAACGACGTCCACGGCGCGCTCGAGCCGCGCCCGGACGCGAACGGCGTGCGCCGCGGCGGCCTCGCCTACGTGGCGACGGCGATCCGCGAGGCGGCCGCCGGATGTCCGGCCCCCCGTTGCGCAACGCTCATCCTCGACGGCGGCGACGAATGGCAGGGAACACCCGCGTCCAATCTCTCCCGTGGGCGGCCCGGCGTCGGCATCTTCGAGCGCATCGGCGTCGCCGCGTCGGCACTGGGCAATCACGAGTTCGATTGGGGGATCGACACCCTCCGCGCGCGGATGCGCGAGGCGCGCTACGGGATCTTCGGCGCGAACGTGCGCGACACCGCGGGCAACGACGTACGCTGGATTCGCGACGACACCATCGTCACTCGCGCCGGCTACCGCATCGGCATCGTCGGGCTTTCGACGACCTCGACGCCGCAGACCACCCGCGCCGCGAACGTTGCCTCGCTGCGCTTCGTCGCCGAGGCACCGGTCGTCGATTCCCTCAACCGCCGGCTCCGCGCGCGTGGCGCGCAGCTCGTCGTCGTCATCGCGCACGCGGGCGCGTTCTGTGACAGCACCGGCGCCGGCGACTGCAAGGGCGAGATCGTCGACCTCGCGCGCAACCTCACCGAGCCCGTCGACGCGATCGTCTCCGGCCACACTCACACGCTGGTCGATGCCGTCGTGAACGGCATGCCCATCGTCCAGGCACGGTCGCGGGGCGAAGCGATCGCCTGGACGGACATCTATCCCTCGCTGCGCGGCCGCGCCGACACGGCCACGGCCCACGTCCGCGACGTCCTCACCGACTCGCTGCGTCCAGACTCCGCCATCGCCGCGCTCGTGGCCCGCGCGGTCTCGACCGTCGACAGGCGGATGGCGCAGCCCGTGGCGACCATCGCGACGACGATGGCGCGCACCGGGACCCAGTACGCGCTCGGCAACCTCCTCGCCGACGCGCAGCGGTGGAGCGCGAAGTCCGACGTCGCCGTGATGAACAACGGGGGCATTCGCGCCAACCTCCGCGCGGGCGCCGTGACCTTCGGAGACATCTTCGAGATCCAGCCCTTCGCCAACACGCTCGTCCGGTACACGGTGTCCGGCGCGGCGCTCCGCGGATACATCGAGCGCATCGTCGGCAAGCCGAAGCTCAACGCGCACGTCAGCGGGATCGCGGTGCGCTATGATTCCTCGCGCCCGGCGAACCACCGCATCGTCTCACTCACCCTCGCCGACGGCACACCCGTTCGCGACGACGCGACATACACGCTCACGATGAACGATTTCATGGCGACCGGCGGGGATGGCCTCGCGCTGGGCGCGAAAGCCAGCAAGGTGGAGAATCTCGAGACCGTCGACCTCGACGCCCTCGTCGATTATCTCCGCACGATGAAGGGACCGGTGCCGGCTCCCGCCGAGCAGCGGATCGTCGACGTCGCCGCCGGAGCCGCGCAGTGAGGGCGCGCATCGCGACGGGGGAACGCCGCTGATGCCCCGCCTCGATCGTGACCTGCTCCGCCGGCTGCCCAAGGCGGAGCTGCATTGCCATCTCGACGGGTCGGTGCGCCCCGCCACTCTCCTCGACCTCGCGCGCGAGCAGGGCGTCTCGATGCCCGCGGCGACGCCGGAAGCATTGCGCGAGTTCATGATCGTCCGCGATGCGCACAACCTCGAGGAGTATCTCGCGCGCTTCGACATCACCCTCTCCGTGATGCAGACCGAGGCATCGCTCGAGCGCACCGCCTACGAGCTCGCCGAAGATGCCGCCGCCGAAGGCGTCCGCTACATCGAAGTGCGCTACGCGCCGGTGCTCAACGTCCGCGGCGGCCTCTCCCTCGGCGCCGCGGTCGAGGCGCCCCTGCGCGGGCTCGCCCGAGCGGAGCGCGACCACGCCATCGTCGGGCGCGTCATCATCTGCGGGCTGCGCAACATGTCGCCCGAGGTCTCGCTCGAGCTGTCGCGCCTGGCCGTCGCCTATCGCGTCCGCGGCGTGGTCGGCTTCGACCTCGCCGGCGGCGAGATGGGCAATCCGGCCTCGGTGCACGCGAAGGCCTTCGAGCATGCGCGGTGCAACGACCTCGCTTGCACCTGCCATGCTGGCGAAGGCGCCGGCGCCGACTCGGTGCGTCAGGCGGTGCACGTCTGCTGCGCCAACCGCCTCGGCCACGCCACCCGGCTCATCGAGGACGAGTCGCTCACCGAGTACGTGAACGACCGGCGCATCGCCCTCGAGATCTGCCTGACGAGCAACGTGCAGACCCGGGCGACGGACTCGTACGAGACGCACCCCCTTCGCCAGTACTACGAGCGCGGGCTCAACGTGGTCCTGAACACGGACAACCGCCTGATGAGCGGCGTCACCCTCGTCGACGAGTACGAGCACGCGACGCGTCTCGGCTTCGAGTTCGACGATCTCGCGCGGATGGCCCTGAACGGCTTCGAGAGCGCGTTCCTGCCGTTCGAGGAGCGCGCCGTGCTCGTCGAGCGCGCGCGTGCCGAGATCGCCGCGCTGAGGGCGGCACCATGAGCGGGGCACGGCCCGCCTCCGCGGCCGCGGCGCGCGAGGCGGCGGAC
>JABFXC010000004.1 GCA_013361935.1 Gemmatimonadaceae bacterium | reverse complement strand
GAGGCCGCGCGGTCGCTCGGGGCGCGGCCGGCGCGCGCGCTGTGGCGGCACGTCCTGCCTAACGCGCTGGGACCGGCGATCGTCGCGACGACGCTCGGCGTCGGGAGCGCGATCATGCTGGAGAGCGGGCTCTCGTTCCTCGGCCTCGGCGTGCAGCCGCCGGCGGCGAGCTGGGGGAACATGATCGCCGCCGGGCGCGACGTGGTGGTCGTCGCGCCATGGGTGTCGCTCGTTCCCGGGCTGGCCGTGGTGGTGACGACGGTGTGCGCGACGGTGCTCGGCGACGCGCTGCGCGACCGCCTCGCGGGGCGGGCCCGCGGCGGCGCGCCGCCCGCCTAACGGACGAGGATCGTCACGATCTCGCGCGGGCCGGCGGCGAAGGGCACCGCCTCCCGCTCGAGCGCCAGCGGCTCCCCCGCGGTCTCGTCGAGACGGGCGAGCAGCGCCTCGCGCGGCGTCCACCCGAGCCGCCAGCGGCCGGCGATGCGCTCGCTGGTGAGGTTCACGCAGCGAAGGACGATCCACCCTTCGCGCTCCGCCGGTTTGCAGCTGGAGAACGCGAGCCCCTCCCCTTCCAGCTCGATGCCGGGCGTCGGCGAAGGCACCGCGAGCGCCGAGCGGAGCGTCGCGCCGCGAATGGGCAGGAGTACGTCCTCCGCGCAGCGCTCGACGGCGGCGATCGTCGCGACGTCGCGCGCCCCGTGCAGCGCGAGGCCGAAGCACGCCGCGAACGGGCCGATGGATTGCGCGCCGGGCGTCGGCGCCGGCCAGCCGGCGTGGCCGGGACGCTCGGGAAGGTCCGGCCGTGAGAGCTCGCCGACGGCTCGCAGCAAGGTGACCGCGATGCGGCCGTCGGGCGTCGTCTCGTATTCGGCGAGCCCGTCCGAGACGAGCGTCGCCCCGGCGTCGCCGGCGACGAGCGAGACCCAGCGATGGAGGGGCGCGGTCGGCGGCGGCGTCTCCGCCTCGCGGTCCTCGACCGGGACGACGATCGGCGCGCGGCGCACCGCAGTGAAGGCGGCGTCGGCCCAGCACTCGCCATCGCGTATTCCGGTGGTGAAGACGACGCGCGCCCGGTGGTCGCGTCCATGATTCTCCCCGTGCACGCTGACCCGCACCCAGGCGGCGCCCGCATCGAGCGAGACCACCGCGCGCACGGAGATCGCTTCGTCGGTGCCGGTCTCGAGCACGACCGACCCGCGCAGGGGACCGCGAACGAGCAGACGCGGCCTGCCTAACGCGACGGTGCGCGTCGGCTGGCGGGGCGACGGGGTGTAGAGATCGCCGCAGTCGGGCTGGTCCTCGAGCGCGAGCAGATTCTCGACGACGCGGCCCGTGCGCGGATCACGGAGGGTGAGCGCGCCCTGCGCGCTCCACTCCAGGCGGAGGATGCCGTTGTCGATGAAGTTCGCGCCGGTGGTCACCGGTCGGACGTCGTCCGGAAGCACCGCCGCGCCCCGCGCGCCGCCGGTGTCGATGCGCAGCGCCCGAGTGCCGAAGCCGGCGATCTCGTCCACCCAGACGAGCGCGCGGCTGGCGACGACGCGATCGGCGTCCGGATAGTGCCGCGGAGACTCGACCAGATCGGTGGCGAGATGGGAGGAGAGGGGCTGGACGACGAGCAGCCGGTCTCCGTCGAGGAGGGCGATTCGCGCGTGCAGCAGCGCGTCGCGATCCGCGCGCGCGGCGGTGCGATGCTCGCGCGCCAGCCTCGCCGAGCCGGGGCCGACCGGGACGTCGCGGACGAAGGTCGCGACGCGCACCTCGGCGACGCCGCGCCGTGGGCGCGCCACCGTGTTGCGAAGGACGACGACGGGCTTCCAGTCGGCGCGCCGCTCGCGTGCCTCCACCGGATCGTGGCCGATCACCGAGAGCAGGGCGTCGTCGCGGATTCCGCGTGCCTGGGCGATCGCGTCAGAGAGTCGGGCGTCCACCGCGCGGGCGACGGCGTCGATGGAGCAGCCGCAGAGGGAGTCGTGCGGATGACACTCGAGGAGGGTGCGCCAGGCGTGGCGTAGCTCGGGCGCCAGCGACCGCGCGCCGCGCGCCACGGCGAGCGCGGCCCAGGGCTCCGCCTCGCGGACGAGCAGCCGCTCGGCGCGCGCGTTGCGGCGCTTCTGCGCGGCGCGCGAGGCGAAGGTGCCCTGGAGCGTCCAGGTGTAGCCGTAGGAGTCGCGGAGCTCGCCGCTCACCGACGGAAGCGCCGCGCCGGTCGCGGCGTCGCGGAGTCTCGACGCGAACGATGCGAGCGAAGCGGGATGCACCGTCGCGTCGGCGACCGTCGCGAGGAGCGCGACCGCGCGGTCCGCGTCGCGCTGCCGGGCGTGATGATCGGCGCCGTGGGGCAGGAGGGCGACGCCGAGCGATGCGCGCGGCGCGAGGACCTCGCGGATCCGCTTCCATCGCGCCCGCGCCGAAACGTCATCCGTCGGGAGCGAGGAGCCGAACTCGTAGCCGTCGGGAGGAAGATGGTAGAGCAGCACCTCGGCGCCGTCGGGTGCGCGCCAGCGGGCGACGTCGCCGGAGGGCCAGCGCCGGCCGCCGTAGCCGCGCCAGAGCACGACGAGATCGACACCGAAGCCGCGGGCGATGGCGGGAAGCGCCGCGGGATGCCCGAAGGAGTCAGGGCAGTACAGCACGCCTGGGGCACGCGTGCCCGACGCGGCGAGCGACCGGCGGCCGGCGAGGAGGTTGCGGACGAGCGCTTCCCCCGAGGGAATGAGCTCGTCGGCGAGCACGTACCACGGTCCCGCCTCGATCCGGCCGGTGCGGAGAAGCGCGGTCAGCTCCTCGCGCCGTTCGGGGCGCACGGCGAGATAGTCCTCGACGACGATCGCCTGCCCGTCGAGGAGGAAGCTCGCGTCGGGGGCGGGCGGATCGTCGAGCAGCTCGTCGACGAGAGCGACGAGGCGCTGGCGGAAGCGGCCCGCCGGCTGGTACCACTCGCGATCCCAGTGCGTGTGCGAAACGACGTGAACTTCGAGTGGTACGGAGTCGGTCATGAAACGAGAGCGGGGGGCCGTCGCACGCGGCGACCGCCCCCCGCCCCGCGACGACGCGTCAGACCGGTCGCCGTCCCGTGATGAGGCGGACGAGGATCACGATCACCGCGACGACGAGCAGCAGGTGGATCAGTCCACCGGCGACGTGGAACACACCGAAGCCGAGCGCCCACAGGATGAGCAGAATGATGGCGAGCGTCCAGAGCATTGGTCTATCTCCTCGAATGACTCGGGGTGAATGCAGCGGTTGTGCTCACCCCCATCGGCAACTGTCGTACCGTTTGCGGACGGGCCCGCCGTCAGTCGGCGCCGGAGAGCAGGGCGAGCTGTTCGCCGCCCTCCGGCGGGTAGGTCACCTCGCCATCGACGACGACCGCGAACTTCGTGATGGTGTGGCGCGACACACCGGAGTCGCCGATGTGCAGCACCTCGTCGCCGAGCGCGACGAGAGCGTCGGAGATGAGATTGCGATGACAGCGCCAGTGCACCGCCTCGGCGCACATCACCGTCGTCCGCTTCTCCGACGCGGCGCGCCGGAGGCCGGCGATCGCGGCGTGGAACTCGGGGGTGCGCATGTACGCCGCATAGCCGCGAAAGCCGGCATTGCGCCACGCGGTCGGCGGCGCGCTCTTCGGCACGGAGCGCCGCCCGCCGAGCTGCGGCGCGTGGACGTACTCGATCCCCGCCGCGGGAAGCGAGACGGCCAGCGCCTCACGGTTGAAGTGCGGATAGCGGCGCGACATCGGAAAGGCACGCACGTCCCAGAGCCGCTCGATGCGCTCGCGCGCGAGGAGCGCGATGAAGGCGTCGCTCTCGCGCGTCGAGTGCCCGATCGTCCAGACGGTCACCCCGTCTTCTGCTCGCTCACCGGCGCGCCGCCGCGGGGCTCGCGACGCCGCTCGGCGTGGTGCTCCTGCAGATGGTGCGCCGCCTGACGGCCGAGGAGGATGCGCGCCGCGCGCACGTCGTGGCCGACGTCGATCAGCAGGATCGCGAGGTCGCCGATCCCCCAGAGCAGCCCGGCGAGCACGATCAGCCGGCTGGTCTCGCCGAGCAGGCGCGGGAGCGCGACGCTGCCGAGCTGCACGAATCCCGTGATGATCTCGGCGACGAGGACGAGCACGAGGATGATCGCCATCAGCCGGAACAGCTTCGACAGATAGCGCAGCCCGATGTACGGCTCGATGTCGGAGGCGCGGACGGTGAAGAGCCCCTCCGGCATCGAGCGGCGGGTGGCACCAGCGGGCGGCGGAGGTTCGGCGCCTTCCACCGCCGGCGAGCCGCAGTGCGGGCAGGGCTTCGAGAGATCGGAGCGCGGCGACTGGCAGACGGGACACAGCCCCTGCTCGACGGCCGCTTCCACGGAATTTCGTTGTTCGCTCATCGTTCAGTCGTCTCCCGTGCCTACCCAGCGCGCCCGGTACCCGCGCGTGTCGATGTGGATGAAAGGACCGTGCCCGCCGCTCGCGACGTACACGCCCGCGCCGCCGATGAGCTCCGGATGCTCGCGCTCGACCCGGTCGACCGCGGCGAGGATCACCTGCGCGTCGCGGATGTTCACGCGGCGGTCGTGATTGAGATCGTCCATGACCCCGTTGCCATCGGAGTCGATGTAGATGTCCGACGCGTCGCCGTACATGTGGCGGCTGAGAGCGGCCCGGCCGCGCGGATCGCCGCCGCTGACGTTGTACTGCGGCGTCCGGAACCCGCTCATGACGTGCACCCCACTCACGTCGTAGCCGCGTGATGCCAGGTCGGAGAGCACGAGCTCGAGCTTGTCGACGAGCTTCATCTCGAGCACGATGTACTTCGGCCAGACGTCGGCCTGGTCGTGGGTGAGGAAGTCGCGCAGGCGGAAGTGATCGGAGACCTGGAGATCCTCGTTCTCCGGCGTCACTTCGATGAATCCGGAGGGGTGGGCGTAGCCCGAGCGGACGCTGCGGCTCCGCTCACCCGGCCAGCTCCCGATGAAGTAGCCGCCGATGCGTCCGCGCTGCTTCTCGTCGAAGGGGTGGAGCGTGATGAGGTTGAAGTCGGTCACCGGCTGGAGCGCGGCGCCGACCTTCACGAGCACGTTCCAGACGCCGGGACGCGGAGCGACCGCGGCGCCGGTGTCGGCGCCGGTGGCGACGCGGACGTCGGCGCCGTCGGCGCGCTCCGTGTCGACAGGGGCGCCCGGCTGCTCCACCGTTGCGCGCAGCTTGCCGCTCGACCCCCGGAGGGGAGTGAGCGCGTTGAGCATCGCTCCGGTCATGAACGCCGCGGTGGGCGCGTCGGGATCGGTGAGCGAGGCACCGATCGCCGCGGTCGCCTCGGTGATGTCGCCGCTCGCGCCGGCGCTGCGGGCCATGGCGATGGACCAGGACCAGCCGGCGACGAAGAGCAGGAGCACGATCCCGGAGGCGACGTCGAAGACCCGCTCGCCGCGCGGGCCGACGCCGGCGCGATGCCAGCGGCTCGTCGCGGGCTCGGGGAGGGCGAAGGCGATCTCCGCGGTGTGCAGGATGGCGTGGCTGGCGCGCGCGACGGCCTCCTCCACCACCTCCATCGCGCCGGTGTGCTGCGCCGCGCGGTCGCCGCGATCGTGCGTGCTCACGCGTTTCCCGAACGCTCGGGACGGGACGCGCCGCAGCGGTGCCGGTTGACCGCGTGCTCTCCGCCGCCGAAGTTCAGAGGCTTGCTCGTCGAACGCTGCATTCTCCTCACAGTCGTCGCATGGATTCCCTGATCGACCTGCTCCACCGTCTGCGTGACCTCCGCGGCCTCGTCCAGTGGGCGGGCTACGTCGGCCTCACCGGGATCATCTTCGCCGAGACGGGGCTGCTCGTCGGCTTCTTCCTACCCGGCGATTCGTTGCTGGTTACCGCGGGGCTGCTCGCCTCGCAGCCGGGGTTCGGGCTGAACGTCTGGCTGCTCGGCCTCATCCTCTCCGTCGCGGCGATCGTCGGGGACAGCGTGGGCTACGCGATCGGCCGCGCGACGGGCCCGCGCATCTTCACCCGTGACGACTCGCTGCTCTTCAACCGGAAACATCTCCTCCGGGCGCACGCGTTCTACGAGCGGCACGGCGGCAAGACGATCATCCTTGCGCGTTTCATGCCGATCATCCGGACTTTCGCCCCGGTGGTGGCCGGAGTGGCGGACATGGAGTACCGCAGCTTTCTCGCCTTCAACGTCATCGGCGGGCTGCTGTGGGTATGGAGCATGCTGTTCGTCGGTTACTTCCTCGGCCGTTACGTTCCCGGGATCGACCGGCACATCGAAGCGGTGATCCTGATCGTGATCTTCCTCTCGATCCTGCCGGGGATCATCGGGTGGTGGCGGGAGCGGCGTGCAGCGCCGCGCACGGAGCCATCGTAAGAGGGGTCAGGGGCCAGGCGTAAGGAACGGCGTCAACCGCAGTTCCTTACACCTGGCCCCGGACCCCTGAAGAAGTCCGAACTCAAGACACGGAGCACGACCAATGACATTCACGCTTCCTCCCCTTCCCTACGACTTCGCCGCGCTCGAGCCGCACATCGACGCGAAGACCATGGAGATCCACCATGGCAAGCATCATCAGGCGTACGTCAACAACCTGAACGCGGCGATCGAGAAGGCGCCCGAGCTGAAGGACAAGCCGCTCGAGGAGCTGCTCAAGAACCTGAACGCGGCGCCGGAGTCGGTGCGCACCGCGGTGCGGAACAACGGCGGCGGCCACTGGAACCACAGCTTCTTCTGGCAGATCATGGGCCCGAAGGCGGGCGGCGAGCCCAAGGGAGCGTTAGGCGACGCGATCAAATCGTCGTTCGGCGGCTTCGACAAGTTCAAGGAGCAGTTCGCGGCGGCGGGCGGCGGCCGCTTCGGATCCGGCTGGGCGTGGCTGCTCAACGACGGCGGCAAGCTCTCGATCACGAGCACCCCGAACCAGGACAACCCGCTCATGGAGGGGAAGTCGCCGAACAGCGTCCTCCTCGGCATCGACGTCTGGGAGCACGCGTACTACCTCAAGTACCAGAACCGCCGTCCGGATTACATCGCGGCGTGGTGGAACGTGGTGAACTGGGACGCGGTGGCGAAGAGGTTCGGGCGGTAGACGCTCGGCGAACGGGCTCGGCGGACGGCACGCGCGCTCGGTGAACCGCTGACGCGGATTCAGGCGGATCGACCGGATCGCCGGGGATACTGCTGCTGCATTTGTTGGGGCGCGCTGGGTGAGATGGTCTCGCTCAGCGCGCCCCAAAAACGTTCACGGCCTTGGCTGTATGTCACAGGGAGCCGGGGAGGCCGGGGGAGGAGTTCGCAGGGGCCGGGGGGCTCGGCACCATGGCACCTCCCGTCGCTCCACGGCTCCCTGTTATTCACCGCCGAGCAGCAGGTGAAAGAATCCGCGGCGCTCGCGGGCATTCTCGGCGGGCATTCTCGCGGTCGCGTGGTGGTCTGTCTTGGCGGGGAGATCGCGCGGTTCTGGTGGGAAGAACTACGCAAGCACTGCGGAAGAAGGGCGGAAGATTCTACTCGCACGAGCCGAAGTGATTTTGGGGCATGCGGGGCGAGATGGTCTCGCCCCGCATGCCCAACAAAGCTTTCGGGCTCGTAGCATTGTGAGGGTCGCGCGAAGAGGACCCCTTCCGCAGTTCTTGAGGAGGGTAGTTCTTCCGCCGTGCTTCCTGCCCAAACCGCGCGATGCCAGTCCTCGCGACGAGCCCCCGACGCGACCCGCGACCGAGTCCGCAGCCACGCACCAAGCCTCGCGGCGTCGAGCACGCCGCCGGGCCATCAGTCCACTCGCGGTTGCTCCACCGGCGTTCGACGTGCTCCCGCCACGAGGTCGTCGATCCCGCCCTCGCCCGGCACGTCGCGCGGGGTGACGCGGCGAGCGCGTGTGACGGCGGCGAGCGCGGGCGGGGTGACGAAGGTCGTCACCAGCACCATGATCATGATCGCGCCGAAGACGGCGCCGTCGATCGCGCCGCTGGCGAGCCCCATCTGCGCGAAGATCAGGCCGACCTCGCCGCGCGGGACCATCGCCACCCCGATCAGCAGCTTGCGGCCGCGGAAGCCGAACGGCGCGTAGCCGGCGGCCACCTTCCCGAGCACCCCGACCGCCACGAGCAGCGCGCCGAGCAGCAGCGACTCGCGGCTCGCCAGCGCGCGAAGATCGACCGCGGCACCGACGCTGGCGAAGAAGATCGGCACGACGAAGTGGCCGAGGTTCGTCACCGCGCGCTCGATGTCGGCGCGCTGCGGCGTCGCGTGCAGCACGAGCCCCGCGGCGAACGCGCCGATGATCGTCGCAGACCCGGCCTCGGCGGCGAGCCAGGCGAGAAAGAGCGCGAACGCGAGCGCCACGGGCCCCAGCACCCCCTCCATCTCCACGCGGGCGACGAAGCGGAAGACCGGTGGCGCGATGCGCCCGCCGAGCACCACCGCGAGCACCACGAAACCGAGCGCGACGCCGATGGTGCGGGTGATCCCCCAGCCGCTGAGCGCCGCGCCGGCGACCATGCTCGACACGACCGACAGGATCACGAGGCCGATGATGTCGTCGAGCACCGCTGCACCGAGGACGACGCGTCCCTCCGGACGCTCGAGGACGCCGAGCTCGCCGAGCACGCGCGCCGAGATCCCGACCGAGGTCGCCGTCAGCGACGCGGCGGCGACGAGCGTCGGGATCGGCGGCATCCCGAGCGCGCGGCCGACGTACCAGCCGAGGGCGAAGGGGAGCGCGACGCCGACGACGGCGACCGTCGCCGCCGAGCCCCCGACCGAGGCGAGCGAGCGGAGATCGGTGTGTAGCCCGATCTCGAAGAGCAGGACGAGGACTCCGATCTCGGCGAGCGCGTGGATCGCCGGGGCGTTCGGGTCGAGCAGGCCGAGCACCGACCCGCCGAGGATGATGCCGGCGACCAGCTCGCCGAGCACGCTCGGCTGGCCGACGCGCTGGGCGAGCGCGCCGAGCAGCTTCGCGCCGACCAGCGTCGCGACGAGAGCGGCGAGGAGTGAGTGCACTGCCTAACGCCGCGGTGCGGCCATCCTACTCGTCCGACTCGAGATACGTGTAGCCTTCGAGGCCGGCGACGTAGTCGGCGATGAAGGTGTTCGCTTCCTGGCGGGAGATGCTCTTCGACGCCGAGACCTTGCGGCGGAAGGTGGCGAGCAGATCGGAGGCCCGGAACTGCACGTAGTTGAGCACCTCGGTGACGGTGTCGCCGCGCACCAGCTCGTTCAGCTCGAAGCCGCCGTTCGAGAGGCGCACGTGCACCGCGTTGGTGTCGCCGAAGAGATTGTGCAGGTCGCCGAGGATCTCCTGATACGCCCCGGTGAGGAAGATGCCGAGCATGTACGGCGCGTTCTCGTCGAACGGGTGCAGCTCGAGGCTCGGGCGGCCGTTCTTGTCGCCGACGAAGCGGTCGATCTTGCCGTCGCTGTCGCAGGTCACGTCCTGCAGCGTCCCGCGGCGGATCGGCTCCTCGTTCAGCCGGTGGATCGGCATGATCGGGAAGAGCTGGTCGATCGCCCAGCTGTCGGGGAGCGACTGGAAGAGCGAGAAGTTGCAGAAGTAGCGGTCGACGAGCGCGGCGTCGAGGTCCATGATGATGTCCTCGTACTCGTCGCGGTTCTTCTGCGCCAGCCTGGAGATCGCGTTGATCGTCGCCGAATAGAGCTGCTCGGCGATCGCGCGTCCGCGCAGGGAGAGCACGCCGCTGTTGAAGAGCTGCTGCGCCCGTTCCTTGTCGAAGGTCGCGTCGTGGTACGTCTCGCGAACCTTGCGCACCGAGAGCCGCTTCCTCGTCAGCGAGTTGTAGTCCTCGAGCATCTCGTGGAGGAGCTGGTGATCCTCCTCCTTCACCTCGGGGAGCTGCGGCTCGGCGGCGCTCTCGACGTCGATCACCTTGATCAGGAGCAGCGCGTGGTGCGCGGTGAGCGCGCGCCCCGACTCGCTGATGATGTGCGGCATCGGGAGCTCGAGGTCGCGGCAGGATTCGGCGAAGGTGTAGATGACGTCGTTCGCGTACTCCTGCAGCGAGTAGTTCACCGACGAGACCGACGTCGAGTTGGTGCCGTCGTAGTCGACGCCCAGCCCGCCGCCGACGTCGACGTGGGTGATGTTCACGCCCATCGCGCGGAGCTCGGCGTAGAAGCGCGCGATCTCCTGCAGCCCGTGCTTGATGAAGCGGATGTCGGTGATCTGCGAGCCGAGATGGAAGTGGATCAGCCGCAGCACGTCGAGGCGGTCGGCGGCGCGGAACTTGTCGATCGCCTTCACGAGGTCCGCGGCGTTGAGCCCGAACTTCGACTTCTCGCCGCCGCTCTGCGCCCAGCGCCCGAAGCCCGCGGAGGCGAGCTTGATGCGGATCCCCGCCGTCGGCTGCACGCCGAGCTGGTCGGCGACGCGGAGCAGGGTGTCGATCTCGTGAAGCTGCTCGATGACGATGAAGACCTTGTGCCCGAGCTTCTGTCCCATCAGGGCGAGGCGCATGAACTCCTCGTCCTTGTAGCCGTTGCAGACGATCATGTGCTCGGTGGTCTCGCTGAGCGCGAGCACGGCCTGGAGCTCCGGCTTGCTGCCGCACTCGAGGCCGACGCCGTGCCGCTTCCCGAACTCGACGATCTCCTCGACGACGTGGCGCTGCTGGTTGACCTTGATCGGGTAAACGGTGGTGTAGCCGCCCTCGTAGTGGTACTCCTCCATCGCGCGGACGAAGCGCTCGCTGAGCGACTCGATGCGGGCGCGGAGAATGTCGGAGAAGCGGACGAGCACCGGGAGCTGGATCCCCTGCTCCTCGAGGTCGGTCGCGAGCTCCCAGAGGTCGACCTCGCGCGACTCGTCGTTGCGGTCGGGGCGGACGACGACGTGGCCCTGCGCGTTGATGTCGAAGAACCCCGCCCCCCAGCCCTCGATGTTGTAGAGGGACCGCGCCGCCTCGATGGACCACTCCTGGGGAGCCGCTACCGCTTCCTGCTCGATCTTGGTCGCCATGAGGGAATTATAGTGACGGCGACGTGGGAGTGGACGTGGAAGTGGACGTGGTGACGGGGGAGCGAGGGTGGGGCTGGGACGACGCGGGATGTGGGAGGGGGACTCCCGGCCCCACGTCCCAGGTCGTCGCCGCATCCCCTACTCGCTCCCCCGTCCCACGTTCACTCCCACGTCGATCCCGCTACGGGTACAGCGTCTCCACCCGCCACGCGCTGCCCTCGCGCGTGTAGCGGTGCCTGATGTGCAGCCGACTGGGCATGTTCTTCCAGAACTCGATCGCCCGCGGCGTGAGGCGGAAGCCGCTCCAGTGCGGGGGGCGCGGGACTCGCTGCCCCTCGAACTTCCGCTCGAACTCGGCGACGCGCTCCTCGAGCGCGCCCGGCGGATCGATCGGACGGCTCTGGCGCGAGGCCCACGCGCCGATCTGGCTGCCCCGCGCGCGCGAGGCGAAATAGGCATCGGCCTCGGCGTCGGTCACCGGGGCGACGGTGCCTTCGACGCGCACCTGGAGCTCGAGCGGCTGCCAGTGGAAGCACATCGCCGCGCGATGCGTGGCGAGGAGCTCCCCGCCCTTCCGGCTCTCGTAGTTCGTGTAGAAGACGAAGCCGCGCTCGTCCACCGCCTTGAGGAGGAGGATGCGCACCGCCGGCCAGCCGTCCGCGGAAACGGTGCCTAACGCGAACGCCGTCGGCTCGGGCAGGCGCGCCCGGTCCACCGCCTTCGCCTCGGCGAGCAGCCCGGCGAACCGCGCGATCGGGTCGACGTGGGGCGGCTCGTGCCGCTCCGCGGCTTCCGTCTCGATGCTCATCCGATCGCCCTCCGCTCGAAGCTGCGAATGCCGAAGTGCCAGAAGATCAGGCCGATCACGACGAGCGCGGCGAGCGTCGCCGGCACCGGCATGTGCGGGACGCTCGGCGTCAGCGCGCCGCGCATCCCCTCGGCGACGTAGACCAGCGGGTTGATCAGCACCGCCCACTTCATGAACGGGACCGCGCTCAACCCCGCCCACGGATAGTACGCGCACCCGAAGAAGAGCATGGGCGCGATGATCACGCTGAACATCAGCCCGATCTGCTGCGGCTCGATCGCCGTGCCGAGGAGCAGCCCGAGCGACGAGAACGCCGCGGCGCCGAGGATGACGATGAGCAGCACGAGGGGAAAGTAGGCGATCGTCAGCCCGGGGATGGGTCCCATGATCAGCCGCGCGATCGGCAGCACGAAGAGCGCCGAGATCATCCCCTGCAGCACGCCGGCGACGATCTTCTCGGCGGCGATGAGCCGCGTCGGCACGGGCGCGAGCAGGCGGTCCTCGATCTCGCGCGTCCAGCCGAAGTCCTGGACCAGCGGAAGTGCCACGGACTGGATGCTCGCGAAGGTGAGGCTCACCGCGAGGATCCCGGGGAGGAGGGTCGCCGTGTAGTTGCCCCGCATGAAGCCCATGCGCGGAAGGAGGAAGCCGAAGACGATGATGAAGAGCATCGGCTGCAGCGTCGTGCGGATCAGGAAGTAGGGCAGCTCCTTGCGCGCGACGCGCATGTCGCGATGCAGCAGCGCGAGGAACACGCGGGATCGGCTGACGCGCGGGCGGGGATCGCCGCTCGGTACCATGGAATCGTGGGCGCTCAATCGAGCGTCCTCCCGGTGAGGGAGATGAACAGCGTCTCCAGGCTCGGCTCACGGAGCTGGATCTGCTTCACCGCGCGCTGCGCGCTCTCGGCGGCCTTGATCAGCGCGGGGATGATCTCTCCGCCGCGCTGGGTGTAGGCGCGGAGCTTCGCCCCTTCCGCCTCGACGCGCTCGACACCCGCTACCGTGCGCGCCGCGTCGCTCGTCACCGCGGCGTCGCCGTCGAGGGTCAGGGTGACGAGCGTGCCGCCCGGCGCGCGCTCCTTGAGCGCGGCGGGCGTGTCGAGCGCGAGAAGCTTGCCGCGGTCGACGATGCCGAGCCGGTCGCAGAGCTGGTCGGCCTCCTCCATGTAGTGCGTCGTCATGACGATCGTCCGTCCCGCGGCGTGCAGCTCGCGGAGGATGTCCCAGAGCGCGAGCCGCGCCTGCGGGTCGAGCCCGACCGTCGGCTCGTCGAGGAAGATCACCGCGGGCTCGTGGATGAGCGCACGGGCGATCATGAGGCGCTGCTGCTGGCCGCCGGAAAGCTCGTCGACCTTCGCGCGCGCCTTGTCGGCGATGTTCAGCGTCTCGAGAAGCGCGTTCGCGCGGCGCGCCGCCTCGCTCCTCGGCACGCCGAAGTAGGCAGCGTGGAAGACGAGGTTCTCCATCGCGTCGAGGCTGCGGTCCGGGTTTGGCCGCTGCGGGACGACGCCGATCCGCTGGCGGACCGCGACCGCGCGCGACACGACGTCCTCGCCGGCGACGCACGCGCGTCCGCCGCTCGGCAGGATGCGAGTGGTGAGGATGCCGATGGTCGTCGACTTGCCGGCGCCGTTGGGGCCGAGCAGCCCAAAGAACTCGCCGGCGCCGATCTCGAGGTCGAGCCCCTCGAGCGCGACGATCTCGCCGCCGCCGTTAGGCGCCGGATAGACCTTGCGGAGCTTCTCCGTCGCGATCGCGGGAGCGGTCACGGCGTGCTCTGTGCTCCCGTCCCCGGCGTCGCCTGCGTCTGCGTGGTGGCGGGCTTCGGTCCCGGCGTCGCCGCCGTCACCGGCGCGAGCTGGTCGCGTCCCTTGTCGAGGAATGGGATGCCGCGCTCCATCCAGTCCGGCGCGGGCGCGCCCTTGAGGTGGTGATCGAAGAACTGCTGCATGCGCATCGCCACGTCGAGCTGGTTGGCGCGCTTGCGCGGGTTGTGGCCGTCGCCGTTGTAGTCGAGGAGGTAGACCTCGCGGTTCAGGCGGCGCAGCGCGACGAAGAGCTCGATCCCCTGATACCACGGCACCGCGCCGTCGGCGTCGTTGCTCATGATCAGCAGCGGCGTGTGGATGCGGTCCGCGGAGAAGAGCGGCGAGTTCTCGAGGTACCGCATCGGCGTCTCCCACACCGACCCGCCGATGCGGCTCTGCCCCTTCTCGTACTGGAAGGCGCGCGCCAGACCGGATTCCCACCGGATGCCGCCATATGCGCTCGTCATGTTCGCGACGGGCGCGCCGGCCATCGCCGCGCGGAACATGTTCGTCTGCGTGATCATGTACGCGGTCTGGTAGCCGCCCCACGACTGTCCCTGCAGGCCGATCGCGTCACGCTTCACGAAGCCGCGGTCGATCAGCGCCTGCACGCCGGGCACCACCGACTTCAGCGCGCTCGGCCCCGGATAACCCTCGATGTACGCGATGTCCGGCTCGAAGATCAGATAGCCATTCGAGGCGTAGTGCGTCGGGTTGATCACGTTGCGGCCGAAGGGCGCGACGTACTGGTGGAGGTTGTCGCTCAGCCGCTCGTAGTAGTACACGACCATCGGATACTGCTTCGTCGAGTCGAAAGCGGCGGGCTTGTAGAGCAGCCCCTTGAGCGGCACGCCGTCGTCGCTCCGCCACTTCACGAGCTCGACGCTCCCCCAGGCGTACTGCGCCTGCTGCGGGTTCGCGCTCGAGACGCGCGTCAGGCTCGCCAGCGAGCTCCCCGCGTACAGGTCGGGGAAGTCGACGAAGGTGCCGCGCGTGACCACCCAGCTCTCGGCCCCCTTCGCCTTCATCGGCTGGCCGAAGGCGACGTCGGCCATGACGACGCGCTCGGGGGGCGCGGTCGCGCCGAGCCTGTCGCGCCAGAACCCACTCTGCTTCGTCTCGTCGTCGAAGGCGCGGAGCAGGAGCTGGGCGTCGGCGGGGATCCACCGCTCGTCCTCATCCACGCGCACGACGCGGAGCACCGTCGAGTCGCGCCGCCCGGCGCCGTCGGTGACGTTGCGGGGCGCGCGCTTCCCGGCGGGATCGAGCTCCCAGACGTCGAAGCGGTCGTAGACGAGGAGCGAGCCGTCGTTGGTCGTCCAGCCGGCGATCCCCCAGGGCGCGGGGGTGCTGGGCGTGTCCCAACCCTCCTGATCGAAGCGCACCGGGAGCGAAGCGGTGAGGTTCGCGCGCGCGCCGCTCTTCACGTCGTACGATCGCCACGAGCCGCTGTCGAACCAGACGACGTACTTCGCGCCCGGGGAGAGCGTCGCGCCGAAGGGAGAGCGCTGCTTGATCACGTTCCGCCTGCCCGTCGTCGCGTCGAAGAGGATGACATCGGAGCCGCCCTCGCCCCACATCGACTCGACCGCGTACGGGAGCGAGGTCACCGCGAGCGCGACGCGGCCGTCGTCGGAGACGGTGACGCGCGGGATGCTGTCGCTGCCGAGCCGCACCGCGCGGCCGGTCTTCGCCTGCCAGACGGTGGTGAAGCTCCGGTCGCGATCCCGGCTCGCCTCGACGCGCTGCTGCGGCTGGAGGCGCGCGTCCTTCCAGTGCCAGAGGTCGAACACCGCCTTGTCGGCGAGGGAATCGGCGGGCACGGAGTCCATCGGCGCCGGCGCGGCGCCGAAGACGACCGCGTTCCCGTCACGGGTGAAGCTCACGCGTCCGCGCTCGGCGACGACCATGTCGCCTAACGCTCCCTCGGCGACGACCTCGCGCGCGGGGGAGCCGACGGCGGCGTGATAGAGTGCGTAGCGCGGCTTCGCGCCCGCGAACTCGTCGCGGTCGGCGATGAACGCGATCTGGCGCCCCGCGCGGTCGAAGGCGAGCTCGCGATACTCGCCCGCGCCGGAGAGCAGAGTGACGGTGCGCCCGCTGCCGATCTCGCGAAGGTACGCGCCGTCGCCCTCCCCGCTCTTCGAGGAGACGACGTAGGCGAGCCAGCCGCCGCTGTCGGGGAACGCGTAGCTCATCACGTCGGCGATCGTCGCCGCCGGCGCCGCGCCGCCGAGGTCGCGGACGACGAGCGTGGAGCCCGTGTCCTTCTTCTTCCCGCGCTTCGTGCCCGTGTCGGCCGCGATCGGCCGCGGCTGTCCGCCCGGGGTCGCCGCGGCGACCGCGGTGGCCGGCCTGGCGGTGGAGTCGGCGGGCTTCGCGGCCATCGCGCTGTCCGTCGGCTCGAGGAGGATCGCGACCACGCTGCTCCGCTCCTTCGGAACGCGGAACGATCGCACGCGCTGCACCGAGTCGACGGAGCCGTCGGCGACGCTGACGATGGCGAGCGTCGCCTTCGGCTGATCCGCGGGCTTCTTCTTCGCGCGCCTCGCCTGCTCGAACGCCGCGCGCGGCGCGTAGGTAAGGGCGAGCACGTGCCGGGAGTCCGCGGTCCACTGCGGCGGCGGAGCGGTCCAGCTGCTGTCCGCGTTAGGCACGAGCTGCGGGCGGCCGATGTACCCGCGTGGAACGCGGTACTCGGTCGCCGAGGTCGTCGCCCGGACCACGAGCTCGCCGTCGCCCACCTGCGGCGCGATCGAGTAGGCAATCCACTTCCCGTCAGGGGAGACGGTCGTGCCGACGATGGACTTCCAGACGTCCCAGTCGGCCTGGGTGAGGACGCGCTTTCCCGGCTGCTGCGCGGCGAGCGGGGCGGCGAGAAGGGCGAGCGAGAGCGTCGTGGCTGCGCGGAATCGCATGGCGGGTTCGGCTGACTTCAGGGGGCGGGAGTGATCACCGGCCGGAAATCAACAGCGCGGCGTGGCGGGGGGGAAGCTGGACGGGCCATGGGACACAAGGCTGGTGCTGCCATGGGACACAAGGCTAGTGTCATGACTTCCGAGCCATGAGTCACTTGTCTGAGAGGCCATGGGGCATACCGGCCGGGAGGCAGCCACTGCCACCTGGCAGTCCTGCCAGGTGCGTCATGCCGCCTGACCCTGACACTAGCCTCGTGCCACATGGCAGCCCGCCCCAGCCTCGTGCCACATGGCAGTTCTCTCCCCGAATCGAGCTTCATGATGCGACCCCGCCTCGCCGCCGCAGCTGCCGTCCTGCTGTCCGTTCTCGCCGCCACCGCCGGTGCGCAGACGGTGGCGCCCGCCGACAGCCTGCTCCTCCTCCGTCCGGCGCGGGTGTTCGACGGGATGGAGATCCATGACGGCTGGGCCGTGCTGGTGCGCGGCGAGCGGATCGCCGCGGCCGGTCCGGCGGCGCAGGTGGGCGCGCCCGCGGGCGCGCGCGTGATCGACCTCGCCGGCGCCACCCTGATGCCCGGGCTGATCGACGCGCACTCGCACGTCATGCTCCATCCGTACAACGAGACGTCGTGGAACGACCAGGTGCTCCACGAGCCGCTCGCCCTTCGCGTCGCGCGCGCGACGAACCATCTGCGCGCCACGCTCGACGCGGGGTTCACGACGCTGCGCGACCTCGGCACCGAGGGCGCCGCGGACGCCGACGTCGGGCTGAAGCAGGCGGTGAATCAGGGGATCATCCCGGGGCCGCGGCTGGTCGTGGTGACGCGCGCCATCGTCGCCACGGGGAGCTACGGGCCGCGCGGTTTCGACCCGCGCTGGGACGTCCCGCAGGGCGCGGAGGAGGCCGACGGCGTCGAGGGGATGATCCATGTCGTCCGCGAGCAGATCGGCAAGGGTGCCGACTGGATCAAGATCTACGCGGACTATCGCTGGGGGCCTAACGGCGAGACGCGGCCGACCTTCAGCGTCGAGGAGCTGACCGCGGCCGTGGAGACGGCCCGGAGCAGCGGGCGCCCGGTGACCGTCCACGCGAGCAGCGCCGAGGGGATGCGCCGTGCCGCGCTCGCCGGCGTAGAGACCATCGAGCACGGCGACGACGGGACGCCGGAGGTCTTCCGGCTGATGGCGCAGAAGAAGATCGCGCTCTGCCCGACGGTTGCGGCGGGGGACGCGATCCTCCAGTACCGCGGCTGGAAGAAGGGCGTGGATCCCGAGCCGGAGTCCATCCGCGACAAGCGCGCGAGCCTGAAGGCGGCGATCGCCGCGGGGGTGACGATCTGCAACGGGAGCGACGTCGGCGTCTTCACCCACGGCGACAACGCGCGCGAGCTGGAGATCCTCGTCGACTACGGGATGACGCCGATCCAGGCGCTGCGCGCGGCGACATCCACCGACGCGCGCGTGCTCCACATGGAGGATCGCATCGGCTCGGTGGCTCCCGGCCTGCTCGCCGATCTCGTCGCGGTCGACGGCGACCCGACGCGCGAGATCAGCGCGATCCGCCGCGTCCGCCTGGTGGTGAAGGGCGGACGCGTCTACCGCGAGCGTTAGGCGCCGTCAGGGCGCGACGTCGATCCGGCTCGCGAGGTCGCGGAGCGCCTCGAGCGGCCCTCCGGTGAACTCGAACTTCATGTCGCGGAGCTGCGCGCTCACCCTCGCGCCGTCGACGATCCGCAGGAACTGCGGCAGCGAGAGCACCACCACGTAGGTGTCCTCGACGTTCCGCGACCGCGCGCTCTGCGCGTCGGCGGCCATCCGCGACACGAGCGGGGCGGCGACGGTGACCGGCTTGTCGCCGGCGATCGTGAAGGTGATGTCGCCGCTGCCCACGCGGTCGCCGCGGAGCGCTTCGTCGGCCGGCCGCGCCACCTTCATCAGCATCGTGACGAGGTCGGGATAGCGCGTCATCGTCCTCCCCGCGAAGACGAACCCGGCGCTGAGCTCGACGCGCGTCGGATTGCCGTGCCGCACGAAGGCGTCGCGCTGATGCGCGTCGAAGGGGAGCGACAGCGACACCGACGTCGACGCCTCGTCGTCGTCGTAGTCGCGCTCGATCTGGCCCCAATGCTCGTAGGCGCGGACGTCGGGAATCGGCGGGAGGTTCGCCGGCTGGGCCATCTGCGCGCGAAGCGGCGAGGCGGCGAGCAGGGCGAGTGCTGCGAAGCTGAGAATGCGTTTCATGAGACGGCTGGCGGTGGTCCGGCGCCGACCCCGGCGCCCTTCCTCTGCTAGACGGTCTCACCACAGCGGACGCAACCATTCATGACGATTCCGTAAGCCCCCCCGCCCCCCGGGCGCACCGAGGGCCGCGAAGCCCGTTCCGGCTCGCGGCCCTCCGCGCTCCACCCGCGGTCGACTCAGCCGTTGCCGTGCTCGCGGCGCGTCTCCCACCCCTTCTTCGCCGCGCGGCTGCGCTCGGCGTGGCTCTCGGAATGACCGCCCTTCCGCTCGGGAGAGTGATCCTCGCTCTTCCCGTAGCCCCCGCCGCCATGCTTCTCGCCGCCATGATGCGTCGCGTTCACCGTCGCCCACGCGCGGCGTTCGGCTTCGTCCTTTCCGACACCCCGGCTCTCGTAGCCTTCCTCGATGTGTTCGGCCTGGCGCTTCTGCTTGTCGGTGTACTTGTCCTTGTCGCCTCGCGGCATCGATGTCCTCCCTGCTGGTTGAGTACCGCTGATGCTCGCATCCGGCGTGCCGCCCCCAGTGCTCAGCCCGTGGGGAAACCGCGCTCGTCACCGACGTCGTGCCCGAAGGATCTGCTTCGCCGCGCGCTCCCCGCTGGCGATGGCGCCGTGCACGGTGCCGTTGCGGCCGCCGGCGTCGCTCGCTTCGCCGGCGAAGAAGAGCGTGTCCTCCTCGGCGCGGGCGAGGGCGCGCGCGGCGGTGCTCCCGCCGACGAGCGCGTAGCTGTAGGCGCCGCGCGCGTAGGGGTCGGCGCCCCAGTCGTACGTCCACGCCGCGGTCACCGCCGAGGCGACGCGCCGCGTCGTCATGCCGAGGTAGCGGGCGAGCGAGGCCACGGCGCGGTAGACGACCTCGTCCTCGGGAAGACCGGACATCTCCCACGCGCGCGGCCCGCCCGCCCAGCCGACCATCACCGGCGCGTGCACGGGCATCATCGTCCACCATACCGGGAAGTGCTCGTCCGCGCCGTGCAGGAAGCTCATCGTCGTGAGCTCGGCCTGCTTCGGGATGCGCCGCTTCGACACCGATTCCCAGATCGGCTCGGAGAACGAGAGGATGACGCGCCGCGCGTCGCCCATGGCGAGCTTCCGCGCGGCGGCGAGGTGCGCCCGTGGCTCGGGGTCGAAGACGATCGCGCCCTCGCCGTCGCGCGCGGTGAGCACGCCTAACGGCACGGCGACGACGACCGCCGATCCCTCGTGGTCGCGCGGTTGCCCCGTCGCCGCATCGACCGCGCGCACGCTGACCCGGCCGCGGCGCCAGCGCACCTCGCGCACGACGACCCCCGTCTCGATGACGTCGGCGATCTCCATCGCGAAGGAGCTCGGGACGCCGTCGTAGCCGTCGAGGACGCGCGCGAGCCGCTCCTCGGAAGGCTCCTCCGGCGCGCCGCCGTCGGCGAGGGCGCGCTCACTGACGAGCGCGGGGTCGGCGGCGTGGAATCCGGCGACGTACTCGCGCGCCGTCTGGCGCGCGCGCGCGAGCTTCGATCCGCCGGGATTCGTGTCGAGAAAATCCTGGAAGGACCGGTCGGGCTCGCGATCGGGACGGAGCTTCCCGAGCACCGTCTCCACCTCGCCCCAGAAGTCGCCGAGGTTGGTCAGACGGTTTCCCTCGACGCGCCAGCGCTCGCCGCGCACCTCGCAGACGAGCAGCCCCGCCTCGCGAGCCGCGTCGGCCGCTTCCTTCGCCTCGCCGTGCAGGAACTCCGCGCCGAGCTCGATCGGCAGCCGCAGCGCGTCGTCGCGCACGGTGAGGATCCGCCCGCCGACGCGATGGCGCGCCTCCAGGACGCGCACCGTCTTCCCCGCCCTGACCAGCGCCCGCGCCGCCGCGAGCCCCGCCACACCCGCCCCGATGACGATGATCATACGCCGGAAGGGGGCAAGTTCCCTGCTCGCGCGGCGAGCGCGACGACGGTGCGCGGTACGCTCCTTGAACGACCGCGGGCACCATCACACAGGGAGGAGCTCATGGCGGGACAGGAACGATCGATGGAAGGCGACAACGAGGAGCGCCGCCACAAGGCGAAGGAAGCGCGCGACCGCGGCGAGTCGCCGAGCGCGGCGGGGGTGACGACGGGCGCGAGCAAGCAGATGGAATCGGCGAAGCCGGGCGACTCGCACGAGGATCGTCTCGAGAAGCCGCACAAGGGGAAGGCGAACCGCGGCCACGACGACGAGTCCCGTCCGCGGAGCCGGCCGGATCGGCGGGACGAGCGTTAGAACGGCGGGGGCCAGGGGCCAGGCGTCAGGAACGGCGTTTACCGCAGTTCCTTCCGCCTGACCCCTGACCCCTTACCACGGGCGCCGTCCGCTCGTCTACACGGTGCCATGGCGATTCATCCCGAGGTCTCCAGCCACGACTGGGAAGCGCGCGACCGTCGCGAGCGCCTGCGCACCACGCGCATCCTCACGGTGGGCGCGTTCGCCTCGTTCGTGCTCTCGCAGTTCTGCATGCTGGTACCGACGGCGCACCCGAAGCCGTGGTACGTCTACGCGCTCGTCGGAACGCCGCTCGGCACCCTCATCACCTGGCTGGGCATCATCTGGCTGCCGCGCGCGGGGAGCGAAGGGTTCGTGAGCTTCCTCTGGCCGAACAAGGGCGAGGCGGTGCGCGAGACGAGCTACTCGCACATCCAGGCGATGGCCGCCGCGGGCGACGTCGCCGGCGCGCTCGCCGCGTACGAGGCGGAGATCGCCGCGAACCCGGCGGCGATCGCGCCCCGCGCACAGGCGGCGGAGCTGTACGCGACCGGCGCCGATCCGGCGCGCGCGGCGAAGCTGTTCGCCGAGATCCGCCGCATCCCCGGCTGCTCGACGCAGCACGATCTCTACGCGACGCAGCGGCTCGTCGACCTCTACGACGGCGCGCTCGGCCAGCCGCAGAAGTCGCTCACCGAGCTTCGGCGGATCGTCGAGCGGCACGCGGCCAGCCGCGAGGCGCCCTTCGCCCGCGAGGCGCTCGCGCGACGCAAGCGGGAGATCGGACGTTAGGCGGGCACCGGGTCCCGGGCACCCGGCACCCGGCACCTGGCACCTGGCACCGGGTCCCGGGCACCCGGCACCCGGCACCCCGACCCTCACGCTGACTCGACGATGACCGCGGTGCCGTAGCAGAGCACCTCGGTCACGCCATCCATCAGCTCCGTCGCGTCGTAGTCGACGCCGATGATCCCGTTCGCCCCGACCGCCTCGGCGTGCGTGATCATGATGTCGAACGCCTCCTGGCGCGCGCGCTCGCAGAGCTCCGTGAGGATCGTGATGTTCCCGCCGAAGAACGTCTGGAACTGCGCACCGATGCGCCCGACGACGGAGCGCGAGCGAACGGTGATCCCGCGGACGATGCCGAGCGAGCGCGCGACCTTGTAGCCTGGGATGTCGAAGGAGCTGGAGATGAAGCGGGTATCCATGAGCAGAAAGGGGCCAGGGGCCAGGTGTCAGGAACTGCGGGCGACCGCAGTAACTAACGCCTGGCCCCTGGCCCCTGGCAACCAGCTCTAGTAGCGGTAGTGCTCCGGCTTGTACGGCCCTTCCGGCTTCACGCCGATGTAGGACGCCTGCTCGGGGGTGAGCTTCGTGAGCTTCACGCCGAGCTTGTCGAGGTGGAGGCGCGCGACCTTCTCGTCGAGGTGCTTGGGAAGGATGTAGACCTTCTTCTCGTACGCCTTCGTGTTCGTGAAGAGCTCGATCTGCGCCATCACCTGGTTCGTGAACGACGCCGACATGACGAAGCTCGGGTGGCCCGTCGCGCAGCCCAGGTTCATCAGGCGGCCCTCGGCGAGGATGAGCACCGAGTGGCCGTCGGGGAAGACGTACTCGTCGAACTGCGGCTTGATGTTGATCCGCTTCACGCCCTTCATCTTCTTCAGGCCGGCCATGTCGATCTCGTTGTCGAAGTGGCCGATGTTCGCGACGATCGCCTTGTCCTTCATCTTCGCCATGTGCTCGGCGGTGATGATGTTGAAGTTCCCCGTCGCCGTGATGAAGATGTCCGCGATCGGGAGGACGTCCTCCATCGTCGTGACCTGGAAGCCCTCCATCGCCGCCTGCAGCGCGCAGATCGGATCGATCTCGGTGACGACGACGCGCGCGCCCTGGCCGCGGAGCGCCTGCGCGCAGCCCTTGCCCACCTCACCGTAGCCGAAGACGACCGACAGCTTGCCGGCGAGCATCACGTCGGTCGCGCGATTGAGCCCATCGATGACCGAGTGACGGCAGCCGTAGATGTTGTCGAACTTCGACTTCGTCACCGAGTCGTTGACGTTGATCGCCGGGAAGAGGAGCGTGCCGGCCTTCATCATCTCGTAGAGGCGGTGCACGCCGGTGGTCGTCTCCTCGGTGACGCCCTTGATCGACGCGGCGACCTTGGTCCAGCGGCCGGGGTTGCGCTGCGCTTCCTGGCGCAGCAGGTCGAGGATGACGCCCCACTCCTCGGGGTCGTTCTGGGCGTCGAAGGCGGGGATCTTCCCGGCCTTCTCGAACTCGGCGCCCTTGTGCACGAGCAGCGTCGCGTCGCCGCCGTCGTCGAGCAGCATGTTCGGACCCGAGCCGTCGGGCCACATCAGCGCCTGCTCGGTGCACCACCAGTACTCCTCGAGCGTCTCGCCCTTCCAGGCGAAAACGGGCACGCCGTTAGGCTTCTCGACCGTGCCGTCAGGCCCGACGACGACCGCGGCCGCGGCGTGGTCCTGCGTCGAGAAGATGTTGCACGACACCCAGCGGACGTCGGCGCCCAGCGCCTTCAGCGTCTCGATGAGCACCGCGGTCTGGATGGTCATGTGCAGCGAGCCCATGATCTTCGCGCCCTTCAGCGGGTTCTTGCCCGCGTACTCCTCGCGAATGGCCATGAGGCCGGGCATCTCCTGCTCGGCGAGGCGCATCTCCTTGCGCCCCCACTCGGCGAGCGAGAGGTCGGCGACCTTGAACGGCGGACGATCGACCGTGGTGCTGGTCGGGGCGGGCTTGGTGGCGGTGGCCATCTCGTGATCCTTATTCGGGGTTGTGGTGTCGAGTGATCAGGTGCCGTGTCAGGCGCCAGGGACCAGGCGTGAGGAACGACGTTCGGAGCCCCGCGCGGTTGCGCGGGCCCTTCCGCCTGGCCCCTGGCCCCCTGCAGTCGGGGTCCGGGCGGTCGCCGCGAACAGCGCCGGTCCCTTGGCGGCCGGATCGGGCATGAGCGGCGTGTAGCGGACGCCGGAGAAGCCGGCGCCTTCGAGCCATCCGGTGAGCTGCTCGCGCGAGAAGCCCTGCCAGAGATGTCCCATCTGCTGGCGGTATTCGTCGCGGTGGTGCGGGACCATGTCGACGAGCAGCAGCCGGCCGTTCGGCGCGAGCGTGCGGCGAACCTCGGCCAGCACGCGCTCCGGGTCGACCGTGTAGTGCAGCACGAGGAAGAGCAGCGCGGCATCGAGCTCTCCATCGTCGATCGGGAGCGCCTCGAGCTCGCCGTGACGCAGCTCGACGTTCTCGAGATCGCCGACGCGGCGGCGCGCCGCGGCGAGCATCGCGCGCGAGGAATCCACGGCGACGACGCGCCGCACGAAGGGCGCCAGCGCCTCCGTCGCCTGTCCGGTACCGCAGCCGAGGTCGCCGATCGTCCACGTCTCGTCGAGCAGACCGAGGAGCGAGCCGACGTCGGCGCGCCGGCCGAAGAGCTCCGCGCGCATGGCGTCCCACTGCGACGCCGCGCCGGAGAAGAACTCCTGCGACTTCAGCTTCCGCTCGGCGAGCGTCGCGCGCAGCCTGTCGGCGTCGTGCTGGGCGAAGGCCGCTTCCATCGTGTGCTCGCGCACGAGCTGCCAAAGCCGCCGCGCCGACGCGTCGAGCGGGCTCGCCATCCGGTACTGCCGGCTCGTGCCTTCGGCGCGCGAGACGAGCCAGCCCTCGTCGCCGAGGGTCTTGAGGTGGCGGCTCACCGTGGACTGCGGGAGCTGGAGCACCGCGCAGAGCTCACTCACCGTGAGCTCGTGCTTCTCGAGCAGCAGGAGCAGCCGGCCCCGCGTGGGGTCGGCGAGAGTGCTCAGCTGGTCGTGGATGGTCGCGCGGGTCACAGTATCTCTATCCGTATATCCGGATGGAAGGATACGTTCCGGCGTCCCTCCGCGCAAGGCGCGGGATGCGCTACCAGTCCTCGCCGGCCCAGGAGGCGATCAACGCTCCCACGAGGACCACCGCCGCGACGCTCGCGACGAGCGCGGGACCCCGCTCGAGCCGCGCGCCGATGAGCAGCCGCGACCGCGACGGCAGATCGCGCGTCGGAAAAGAAGTCTCCTCGCGCGCGAGCGCCGTGAGATAGTCGTTGGCGTGGAGCGCCGCCTCACCGAACGCGCCGATGCTCGTGGCCCGATGCGGCGTCGTGCTCACGCCACCCACGTCGGTCGAGTACCAGGTGCCGCCCGCGGTGAGATCGAGCCGCGACGCGCCGCCGAGCGAGCGCGCGTACCGTGCGCCGAGCGAGTGCACGGGCCCCTCCGTCCCCGCCTGGTAGACGACGCCCACCGCGCGCCCCGGCGCGAGCGGAAACATCAGCCCCCCGCCGACGAAGAAGTCTGTCGCCGAGTGCGACGCGGTCCACGCGTCTCGCCCGAGCGGCAGGTCGCCCGCGGCACGCACCCGCAGGCCCGCTTCGTACTGCAGCATCACCCTGCAGCCGCGGTTGAACGAGACGCCGAAGCAGAGCGGCCTGGCACGCGCGGCAGAGGCGCGCGCGCTGTTCGCGCGCGTCGAGTCGGGCGCCTGCGCCCCCGCGGCCGAGACGGAGCAGAGGAGCGCACAGGCGAGAACCGATGCACGCATCACGACGGGTCGGTGAAGAACGCGTAGACGAGGAAGATCGACGCGAGGACGAGGAACGTTCCCGCCGCGCCGAGCCCCGGTTTCCCTTCGATGCGCCCGCCGAGGTACAGCGCGCTCGCCGGCTTCACGACGCCGCCGTCACCCGCGAAGCGCTCGCCACGCGCCTGGATCGCGAAGAGGTCGTGCACGTGCAGCGTCACGTCGCCGAACGGACCGGATGTCATTCGCCGCCGCGTGACGCCGGCCTGGTGAGTCTCGACGCGCATCCCGCCGGCGGTGACGTCGAGCCGCAGCGTCCCGGCGAGCGCGCGGTCGTAGCGTACGCCGATTCCCTGCCGCGCGTCGCCGCCGCCGAGCTCTCCCACGACGCCGAGCGCGGCACGGTCGCCCGCCGGCCAGGCGAACCCGCTGACGAGGAAGCCGTGGTTTTCCAGGATCGGAAAGGCGTGCGCGCCGTCGCGCGTCGAGTGGTCGGTCTGTCCCGTCAGGCGCACCCGCCCGCCGCCCTCGATGATGAAGAACGCCGCGCAGCGACCGTCAGCGTCGACCCCAACGCCGAAGCACACGCCATCGCGGTGCTGCTGCGCGGCGAGCGGGTGTGAGGCCGCGAGGAGAGCCACCGTGAATGTGAATCCGAGCGTGCGCATCGATCGCCCCGGGTGAATGCGGTCCCCGTCGCTACAACCATCGCCCGGACCGCCGCGTCACCCGTCGCGCGGCGACTCAGGGAAGCGCGCCGAGCAGCTCCTGATGCGCCGCCGCGACGCCGGCGCTCGCGGAGAGCGCGCGGTAGCGCGCCGCGAACGCGGCGTCCTCCCCCTCGAAGATCAGCGCCCGCGTGCGCGCGAGCAGCGCGTCGCCGTCGGGAGGGGGCGGCGCGTTCTCGCGGCGCGTGCGCCGCTCGAGCACCGCCTCGTCCAGCCCGACGATGATCTCGGAGAGCGGGCGCAGCCAGGCAAAGCGCGGATCGGCGATGAGGAGCTGCAGGAACGCCGCGGGGGTGATCGTGCCGTGCACCCGCTCGTGCTCCGCGCGCTCGGCGTCGAGAAGCGCGCGGTGCAGACGCAGGAGTCGCAGCCGGACGTCGGCGAGGGTCGGGGTGGGAGTGCTCACGCGGCGAAATCTAGTCGCTCGCGAAGCTGGCGTGCCGATTGCCCTGCTCGCTCGCGATGCCGCATCCGCCACGACTTCGACCCGGCGACCCGCTGCCTCCCGGACCACCGCGCGCCGGGCGCGATCTGCTGCTGGAGACCACCGACCGGGGACTCTACTGCGCGGCGGGGGACTTCTACATCGATCCCTGGATGCCGGTGGACCGCGCGGTGATCACGCACGCGCACGGCGATCACGCGCACGCGGGCTCCGCGCGCTATCTCTGCTCGCGCGAGGGCGAGCGCGTGCTCGCGACGCGACTCGGACCCGGCGCGCCGATCGAGAGCGTCGAGTACGGCAAGGAGGTCAGCATCGGCGGTGTGCGCGTCTCCCTGCATCCCGCGGGACACATTCTCGGTTCGGCGCAGGTCCGCGTCGAACACCGCGGCGAGGTGTGGGTCGTCTCCGGCGACTACAAGACGGAGCCCGATCCGACGTGTACACCCTTCGAGGTCGTGCGCTGCCATACCTTCGTCACGGAATCCACCTTCGGGCTGCCGATCTACCGATGGTCGCCGCAGCGCGAGGTGTTCGCCGACATCGCCGCCTGGTGGCGGGCGAACCGCGACGCCGGGCGCGCGTCGATCCTCTTCGCCTACGCGTTAGGCAAGGCGCAGCGCGTCCTCGCCGGCGTGCTCGGCGCGGAGAGCGGGGAGATCTTCACGCACGGCGCGGTGGAGCGGCTGAACCGCGACTACCGGCGTGGCGGCGTCGAGCTCCCTCCGACGGGCTACGCGGGGAGCGAGCCGCGCGGGCGCGACTGGGCGGGGACGCTCATCGTCGCGCCGCCGTCCGCCGCGGGATCACCATGGCTGCGGAAGTTCGCGCCCTTCTCCACCGCCTTCGCCAGCGGGTGGATGCGCATCCGCGGCGCGCGCCGCCGCCGCTCTCTCGACCGCGGATTCCCGCTCTCCGACCACGTCGACTGGCCCTCGCTGCTCGCGACCATCGACGCGACGGGCGCCGAGCGCGTGCTCGTCACCCACGGCTATCGCGAGCCCGTCGTCCGCTGGCTGCTCGAGCGGGGCCTCGAGGCGCACGCGGTCGCGAGCCGCTGGGAAGGTGAGCCGGAAGGTGAGCCGGCCGGCGAGGAGGAGGCGCACGAGGGAACGAGCGCCGGTGGTGCGCTCGATGCCGAGGAAGGCGAATGAAGCGCTTCGCCCGGCTCTTCGCGCAGCTCGACGAGACGACGCGCACCAACGAGAAGATCGACGCGATGGCGCGCTACTTCGTCGAGGCCGATCCCGCCGACGCCGCGTGGGCTGTGCACTTCCTCGCCGGCGGCCGCCCGAAGCGTCTGATCGGCGCGCGCCGCCTCGCCGAATGGGCGATGGCCGAGGCGGACGTCCCCGAGTGGCTCTTCGAGGAGTCGTACCACGCCGTGGGCGACCTCGCTGAAGCGATCTCCCTGCTCCTCCCCGACGTGAGCGAGGGGAGCGACCGTCCGCTGCGCGAATGGATCGAGGAGCGGCTGCTCGCGCTGAGCGGCGCGAGCGAGGAGACCCAACGCGCGGCGATGCTCGCCGCGTGGCGCGAGCTCGGCGGCGTCGAGCGCTTCGTCTGGAACAAGCTGATCACCGGCGGCTTCCGCGTCGGCGTCTCCACGCAGCTCGTCGTGCGCGCGCTCGCGAAGGCGACCGGCGTGGAGGAGGGTGTCGTCGCGCACCGGCTCACGGGTGCTTGGGAACCGACGGCCGATTCCTTCCGCGCCCTCTCAGCGGCCGACGTCGCCGACGCGGACATCTCGCGCCCCTATCCGTTCTTCCTCGCCTACCCGCTCGAGGACGACCTGGAAACGTTAGGCAGCGCCGCCGACTGGCAGGTGGAATGGAAGTGGGACGGGATCCGCGCGCAGCTCGTGCGGCGGCGCGGCCAGACCTTCCTCTGGACGCGCGGCGAGGAGCTCGTCACCGACCGCTATCCGGAGATCGCCGAGGCGGCGGCGCTCCTTCCCGACGGCACGGTGCTCGACGGAGAGCTGATGCCCTGGCGCGACGGCGCCCCTCTTCCCTTCGCCCAGCTCCAGCGGCGCATCGGTCGCCGCACGTTAGGCGCGAAGATGCTCGCCGAGGTCCCCGTCGTGCTCGTCGTCTACGACGTGCTCGAGATCGGCGGCGTCGATCTCCGCTCCGAGCCGATGGCGGCGCGGCGTGCGCGGCTCGAGCAGCTGCTCTCCGCGTCGCCCCTGCGCGCGCGGTTCATCGTCTCCCCGCTCGTCACCGGCGAGGGGTGGGAGCCCGTGCGCACGGCGTGGAGCTCGGCGCGCGATCGCGCCGCCGAGGGGCTGATGCTCAAGCGGCGCGACGCCGCGTACGGCGTCGGGCGCAGGCGTGGCCCGTGGTGGAAGTGGAAGGTGCAGCCGTACACCGCCGACGCCGTGATGGTCTACGCGCAGGCGGGCCACGGGCGACGCGCCTCGCTGAACACGGACTACACCTTCGCGGTGTGGGACGACGGAAAGCTCGTTCCCTTCGCCAAGGCCTACTCGGGGCTCACCGACGACGAGATCCGCCGGCTCGACGCCTGGATCCGCCGCAACACGCTCGAGAAGTTCGGGCCGGTGCGCTCCGTGAAGCCCGAGCAGGTGTTCGAGCTCGCATTCGAGGGGATCCAGCCTTCGCCGCGCCACAAGTCGGGGATCGCGGTCCGCTTCCCGCGCATCCTTCGCTGGCGCACCGACAAGAAACCGGAGGATGCCGATTCCATCGACACCCTCCGGTCGCTGATGGCCGAACGCTGAGCGCTACCGCGCCTTTCCCATGGAAGAATGGCGCTACTGCGCCTTTCCCATGGAAGAATGGCGCTACTGCGCCATTCTCCTGTGAATCTCGGCGAGCGCTTCCTGCGGCGTGCGGTCGAACACCACGCGGTCGGGCGCGGCCTGGCGGACGTACATCTTCACGAGCGGCCCCTTGCCCTTGCCGCGCCCCATGTTGCCGCGACGATAGTAGACGACGCGATCGCCGCCTTCGCGCTCGACGCGCACCACCTCGTACCCGTGCGACTGGAGCACTTCGCGGGTGACCTGAACGCCGTCGTCCGAGGACGCGAGCTTCTTTGCCTTCCCCTGGCCTGCCTGCGCGCTCGCCTCGGCGCCCTTGGCCGCGTGCGGGTTCGCACGGCCGTGCGACTTCCCCTGTGCGGCGGCGGCACGTGCCGGGCCGCGCGGGAGTGTCGCGGTGGCGAGAACGATCGCGAGCTTGCTGATGTTGACGCGCATGATGTGAGCTGGTTGAGTTGCGGGAGGTGGAGGTCTCCGTTCACTGGACTGCTCGGACGCGCCGGGAGCAACGCGCCGCTGGCCCCGCCGTTGCGATTCTCCCGCGCGTGGCGCAGATCACGCTCACCCGATCCTCCATGGCCTCGCTCGGCCGCGCCGAGCGGTGGTTCGCCGCGCGCGGCTGGCGTCCGTTCGAATTTCAGCGCGAGGTGTGGAGCGCCTATCTGGCCGGTGAGAGCGGGCTGATTCACGCCGCGACCGGCACCGGGAAGACGTACGCGGCGTGGTGGGGCCCGCTGCTCGAGTGGGCCGCCGAACATCCCGAGGAGATCCTCGATCTCGACGCGCCGGCGCCGAAGGGACGCAACGCGCGGCGCGCTGCCGCCGCGCCCCTCCGCGTCCTATGGGTCACCCCGCTGCGCGCGCTGGCGGCCGACACCGAGGAGGCGCTGCGCGCCCCGCTCGTGTCGTCAGGCATCCCGTGGACGCTGGAGTCGCGCACCGGCGACACCACGCCGGCGCAGCGCGCGCGTCAGGGCCGCCGCCTGCCGACCGCGCTCGTGACGACGCCGGAGAGTCTCTCGCTCCTCCTCTCGCGCGGTGACGCGCCCGAGCTCTTCGCCGATCTCCGCCTCGTGGTGGTCGACGAGTGGCACGAGCTCCTCGGCACGAAGCGCGGCGTGCAGATGGAGCTCGCCCTCGCGCGGCTCCGAGCCCTCCGCCGCGGCGTTCGCACCTGGGGACTCTCGGCGACCATCGGCAACCTCGACGAGGCCGCGGAGGCGCTGCTCGGCGTCGGAGAGCGCGCGATGCCCGCGCGCATCGTCCGCGGCGTCGAGCCGAAGGAGGTCGTCGTCGACTCGCTGATCCCGCCGGTGGTCGAGCGCTTCCCCTGGGCGGGACATCTCGGCACGCAGATGCTGCCGCAGGTCGTCGCCGCGATCGAGGAGGGCGACAGCGCGATCGTCTTCACCAACACACGCTCGCAGACGGAGATCTGGTATCAGGCGATCCTCGCCGCGCGCCCCGACTGGGCGGGACGCATCGCGCTGCACCACGGCTCCCTCGACCGGCGCCAGCGCGAATGGGTGGAGCAAGGGCTGCGCACGGGCGAGCTGCGCTGCGTCGTCGCCACGTCGAGTCTCGACCTCGGCGTGGACTTCTCCCCCGTGGACCGCGTGCTGCAGATCGGCAGCCCGAAAGGCGTCGCGCGGCTCCTCCAGCGTGCGGGTCGCAGCGGCCATCGTCCGGGGGCGACGAGCCGCGTCACGTGCGTCCCGACCAACGTGCTCGAGCTCGTGGAGGTCGCCGCTGCGCGCGACGGGATCGGAATGGGCGCGATCGAGTCACGCCCCCTCGTCGAGCGGCCCCTCGACGTGCTCGTCCAGCACGTGGTGACGGTGGCGCTCGGCGGCGGCTTTCGGCCCAACGAGCTGCTCGCGGAGGTGCGATCGACGCGCGCCTACGCCGATCTGCGCGACGACGAATGGCGCTGGACGCTCGACTTCGTGACGAACGGCGGGGAGGCGCTTCGCGGATATCCGGAGTACTCGCGCGTGGTCACGGAAGCCGACGGCGGCCGCTGGATCGTCGACGACGCCGGCGTCGCGCGGCGGCACCGGCAGTCGATCGGCACGATCGTCAGCGACGCGCAGATCGCCGTGCAGTACCTGCGCGGCGGCGCGTTAGGCAGCGTCGAGGAGTCGTTCATCGCGAGGCTCAAGCCCGGCGACCGCTTCACCTTCGCCGGGAGACCTCTCGAGTTCGTCCGCGTTCGCGACATGAAGGCCTGGGTGCGCAAGGCGCCGAACGTGAAGGGAGCGATCCCGCGCTGGATGGGAAGCAGGCTCCCGCTGTCTCGCACCCTCGCCGAGCGTCTGCGCGCGCGGCTGGACGAGGCGTCGCGCGGGATCTTCCGCGACGCGGAGATGCAAGCCGTGCGTCCCGTGCTCGAGGTGCAGGCGAAGTGGTCGCGGATCCCGCGCGCCGACGAGCTGCTCATCGAGCGGGTGAAGAGCCGCGAGGGATTTCATCTGTTCGTCTTCCCCTTCGAGGGGCGGCTCGTCCACGAGGGGCTGGCCGCGCTGCTCGCGTACCGGATCGCGCGGCTGAGGCCGATCACCTTCTCGCTGGCGGCGAACGACTGGGGGATCGAGCTTCTCGCGCCGGAGGAGGCGCCGCTCGAGGATGCGCTCGCCGCGGGCCTCCTCGCGCCGACGAACCTCGTCGAGGACGTGCCCGCGTCGCTGAACGCGACGGAGATGGCGAAGCGGCAGTTCCGCGAGATCGCCCGCGTGTCGGGGCTCGTCTTTCCGGGACTGCCGCGCTCGGGCAAGACGGCGCGGCAGCTCCAGGTATCGAGCGGGCTGTTCTTCGACGTCCTGCAGCGCTACGATCCGCGCAACCTGCTGCTGACGCAGGCGCATCGCGAGGTGCTCGAGCGCCAGCTGGAGAGCAGCCGGCTGGGGCGGACGCTGGAACGGCTCGCTGCCGCCCGCGTGGTCGTGACGACGCCGAAGCGCACGCCGCCGCTCGCCTTCCCCCTCCTCGTCGACCGCGCGCGCGAGCGCGTGTCGTCGGAGACGCTCGCCGAGCGCATCGGGAAGATGCAGCTGGCACTCGAGCGGGCGGCGGGATGAGCGACGAGCGCATCAGCGTGCGCGGAGAGGAGCTCGTCCTCCTTCCGGAGCGCGCCGCGTACTGGCCCGCGCGAACGACGCTGCTCGTCGCCGACGCGCACTTCGGCAAGGCGGCGACCTTCCGCGCGGCGGCGATCCCGGTGCCCGCCGGCACGACGGACGCGACGTTAGGCAGGCTCGACGCGCTCGTCGACCGGACGGGCGCGACGCGGGTGGTCTTCCTCGGCGACTTCCTGCACGCGCGCGAGGGCCGCGCGCCGGCGACGATCCGCGCGCTCGCCGAATGGCGCGGGCGCCGCGCGGCGCTCCGCGTCACCCTCGTCCGCGGCAACCACGACCGCCACGCGGGCGATCCGCCGCGCGAGCTGGCCATCGAGTGCGTCGACGCGCCGGCGATCGAGGGGCCGTTCGCGTTCGTGCATCATCCCGCCGCGCTTCCCGAGGGCTACGCGATCGCCGGCCATCTGCATCCCGCGGCGACGCTCGTCGGGCGCGGCCGTCAGGCGGAGCGTCTCCCCTGCTTCTGGTTCGGCGCGGGCTGCGCGGTGCTCCCCGCCTTCGGCGAGTTCACCGGCATGGCCAGCGTCGAGCCGTCCGCGGGCGACCGCGTCTTCGTGATCGCCGACGACCGCGTTATCGAGGTGCGGTAGGGCCGGCGCTCTGGCGAGCGAACGCGGCGGACGCGAGATTCGCGCATGCGCTCCCTCCCGCTGCGCCGCGTCGCCACAATGACCGCGTTCTGCGCCATCGCCGCCTGCGCGTCGCTTCCCGAGGAATATCCGCTTCCGCCCGACCGCTCGCTCCTCCAGCGCCCGGACAGCACCGTCTCGCACGGCGTCGTCCTCGCGAGCGGAGACACGGCGTACTGGGACTATCAGGTCACGCAGCCGGCGACGCCGCTGAAGACGATCGTGCCCGATTACACCGAGGGCACGCGCAGCCGCGAGGCGGAAGGCAAGGTCGTCGCACGGTTCGCGGTGAACGATGCCGGCCTGCCGGTCATGAGCACCTTCACGATCGTGTCGTCACCGGACTACGCGCTCTCCGCGGCGGTGCACGATGCCGTCGCGAAGTCGCGCTTCCGGCCGGCGGATCTGCACGGGCGACCCGTCGCGCAGGTGGTCGAGATGCCCTTCAATTTTTCGATCGTCAAGTAGGTTTTTTTCGGTGTGGGAAATGACGGGGCGGGTACCGTTGGACACGGCGGCGCGGCGGGCGGAATACCGCGGCGCGCAGAGCGGGGGTCGGGAAAGGACCCATAAGGACTGAGGCCGACGCGCGGCGCCGTTGGCGCCGCAGTCGGCCTCTTTCCGAACAGGTGGCTTCTCGCACCGACAATCCCGCCCCGTGTCTTCCCGCCCCGCGGTATTCCGCCCTCCGCCCCGCCCTTTCCAACGGAACCAATCTCCCGCCCCGCAGTATTCCGCGCCCCGCGCCGCCCTTTCCAACGGAACCCCTCTCCCGCCTCGCAGTTTCCCGCGCCGAAGTCCCCGCCTTACTTCGCGCTCCCCATGAACTTCGGCGCCGCGCGGTGCTTCGTCGCCTGTTCGTATGCATAGGCCAGCCTGATCAGCGTCGGCTCGCTCCACGCCCCCCCGACGAACGACACCCCCACCGGCAGTCCCATGTAGAACCCCATCGGCACCGTCACGTGCGGGTAGCCGGCGACCGCCGCGGGCGTCGTGAAGCTCCCCCCGACGTTCGGGTCGCCGTACACCAGATCGATCAGCCCCGCCGGTCCCTGCGTCGGCGCGACGAGCGCGTCGAGACGATGCTTCTTCATCGTCGCGTCGATTCCCTCGGCGCCCGCCTGACGCTTCGCCTTCGCCGCGGCCGCCTTGTACTTCGCCGCCGAGAGCGCGCCCTTTTTCTGCGCCATCTCGAAGATCTCCTGCTTGAAGAACGGCATCTCCTCGCTCGCGTGCGACTTGTTCCACTCGATCAGCTCGGCGAGCGTCTTCGCCTGGACGTTAGGCGCCCACTGCGCGAGATAGGCGTTGAGGTCCGCCTTGAACTCGTAGAGGAGCACCTCGAATTCGTCATCGCCGAATTTCCCGGCGGTCGCGAGGTCGGCCGGGTCGACGATCGTCGCCCCCTGCGCGCGCATGACGCCGAGCGCCTCCTTGAGCAGATCGTCGGTGGCGTCGTGATAGCCGGCGTAGCGTTTCCGCGCCACGCCGATCCGCGCACCCTTCAACCCGTTCGCGTCGAGAAACTTCGTGTAGTCGGGTGCGATCTTCCCCGAGGCGCGCGCGGTCGCCGCGTCGGTCGGGTCGGTGCCGGCGACCGCGGAGAGGAGGATCGCGGCGTCGGTCACGGTGCGCGCCATCGGGCCCGCGGTGTCCTGGGTGTGCGAGATCGGGACGATCCCCGACCGGCTCACGAGCCCCACTGTCGGCTTGATGCCCACCAGTCCCGCGGCGGCCGCCGGCGAGGTGATCGAGCCGTCGGTCTCCGTACCGATCGCCACCGCGGCGAGGCTCGCGGCGATCGCGCTCCCCGAGCCCGAGCTCGACCCCGACGGGGTCCGGTCGAGCGCGTACGGGTTCAGCGTCTGCCCGCCGCGTCCCGACCACCCCGACGACGAGTGCAGCGAGCGGAAGTTCGCCCACTCGCTGAGGTTCGTCTTGCCGAGGATCACCGCGCCCGCCTCGCGCAGCTTCTTCGCCACGGCGGAATCGCGCGGCGGCTTCACGCCGGCGAGGGCGAGCGACCCAGCCGTCGTCTGCATCGCGTCGGCCGTCGCGATGTTGTCCTTGATCAGCACGGGGATCCCGTGCAGCGGCCCGCGCGACTTCCCCGCGCGTCGTTCGCCGTCGAGCGTGTCGGCGATCGACAGGGCATCGGGGTTGAGCTCGAGCACCGCACGCAGCGTCGGCCCCGCCCTGTCGATCTCGTTGATCCGCGCGACGTACGCCTCGCACAGCGAGCGTGACGTGTGCTGCCCCGAGGCGATCATGCGCTGGAGGTCGGCGACCGTCGCCTCGTCGAGCGCGAACGCCGTGGGCGGCGCGACGCAGCCCCCGCCGTCAGGCAACGCGCGCGGCGTCGCTCCGGCGATCGACGGAAGCGCGAGCTCGGTGGCGGCGACGGCGCCGGTAGCGATGGCCGCACCCATGAAGGCGCGGCGGGAGAAGCGGGCGGGGGTCGCGTCAGGTTCGCGGTCGGCAGGCATGGGCGTCGGCGGAAGGGGTGCACCGAAGCTCGCACCTCGCTCATGCCTGTGGCAACCCGGTTGCGGGACGCGCACGGGGGCGGCAATCTATCCCTGCCTGCCACCCCCCGGTCTCCGACCATGCCCAGGATACACACCGTCGCCGCCCTCGTTTCGATCGTCTCCTGCGCGTGGGGTTCCGCGGGCGCGCAGCTCCCCGCGCCGCGCGCGAGCTCGACCCGCATCACCGCCGCGACCGCGCAGGGCGAGTCGCTGCCCGACGATTACATGATGCGCATCACGCCGAGCATTCGCTTGCTCGTCGACTCCGTGGCGAGCGACAGCAGCTGGGTGCGTCACGTGTACTTCACGGCGAAGCGCGACGGGTCTCTCCGGCTCGACCGGCCCTCCAGTAGCGAAGATGTCATCGGCCGCGGACTCGACCAGCAGCTGGTGAAAGCGGGCGCCGCCCGCGTGTTCACTCCGCTGCCGCTGGGTTGGGACGACTCGCTCAGCGTGAACCTGCTGATCGTGCACGCGCCCGCCGGCCTTCCGCTCCCCGACACCAGCGGCGCCTACTTCGAGTTCCAGGTGGATCGGCAGGCACGCGCCGCGTCCGTTCCCGCACCGGAATATCCACCCTCCCTTCGCACGCCCGGCGCCGCGGGTCGGGTGATCGCAAGGTTCATCGTCGGCGCGGATGGGCGGGTCGAGCCGGGGAGCTTCAGAGCGCTTCAATCCACCGCGCCCGAGTTCAGCGAGGCGGTGCGCGTCGCCCTGGAACGCGCGACGTACACGCCCGCGGAGCTGAAAGGCCGCAAGGTCCGCCAGGTGGTGATGCAACCCTTCAGCTTCACTCCACGATGATTCGCCGCATTCCGGCGGTTGGATGCGCCGGCCTCGCCATCCTCGTCGCCGCCGGCGCGGCGCGCGGTCAGGTCCCCTCGGCGGTGCTGACCAGTCAGCCCGACTACAGCGTCATGCGCTTCGTCCTCTCCTCGCTCGACGGCCACGCGCTCCCCGAGATCTACGTCAAGCACACGGTCGGGCTGCTCGCCGGCTCTCTCGGCGGAATCGACGAGGAGCACGCGTGGTCGCGCGATCTCTTCGTCATGGTGAAGGCCGACGGGAAGATCCGCTTCGACGATTTCGTCGAGGAGAACGACAGCATCGGCCACATGCTCGAGGAGCGGCTGCGGGGCGCGGCGGCACAGGGGGCGTTCGTCCCTCTGCCCTGCGGCGAGTGCGACTCGCTCGCCATCGCCGTTCGCATCGTTCACGCTGCCCAGCCGGTCGCCGTCCCCGCGTACTTCGAGTTCCAGGTCGAGAAGCCGGTCCGCCAGCGCTCCTCGCTCTTCAAGCCCGAGTATCCGCCGTCGCTGATCGCGACGCACACCGAGGGCCGCGTCCTCGCGCAGTTCGTGGTCGGCGTCGATGGGAAGGCGGAGATGAACACCTTCAGGGTCCTCGAGTCGACGCACCCGGACTTCGTCGCCGCGATCCGCAAGGCGCTGCCGGGTCTGACGTACTATCCGGCGGAGATCGGCGGCAAGCCGGTGCGGCAGGTCGTCCAGCAGCCCTTCACCTTCGCCATCCCCTCGCCCGACGGGCCGAGCCCGGAGGACACGCGCCGGCGTCCCTGAGGGCGCTCAGCCGCGTTCGGACTGCGACTTCGCCTGCACCAGATCCTCCGCACTCGGCAGGGACTTCATCCGATCCCGCAGCCGCTTCGCGAAGCCGGCGTCGATTCCGTGATCGCGGAGCAGGATCAGGTCCGGGAGCGAGAGGTTGGTGAACCCCGCGCGGCTGAAGTTGAAGGCGAAGCCGGCGTCCACGCCGTGCGCGCGCGCCCGCACCACGTCGTCGGGTGAGATCGCGTTGTAGCCCGCCGCCGCGAGCTGCGCGACGTACACGGGATCGACGCCGTGGTCCTTCAATCGCACGAGCTCCGCGGGCGCGAGGCCGGCGTAGCCGGCGCGCCGCATGTCGGCGATGTACTCCGGGGTGATGCCGTGCTCGCGAAAGCGGATGAGATCCTGCACGTCGCGGACGCGCATCCCCGCGTCGGCGACGCCGCGCGCATACGCGAGATCGACCCCACGCATCCCCATCCGCACGAGCTGCGCGATGGTCGGCTGCGGGAAACCCTGCGCGTTGAGCTCGTCGATGAGCGCCGGGCCGACATTGCCGAGCGCGAGACGGAACTGGTCGGCGCCGCTCGGCCGCAGGAACCCGCGACGCGCCAGCTCCGAGACGTACCCGGAGCTCGCCGAGAAGCGGTACTCGCCGCGCATCTCGCCGCGGCCCAGCGCGAACCCCTCGAAGGTGATCGTCCCCGCCTCGCGGACGAGCGCGAAGCGCACCGGCACCCCTGATCCGTTCCCCGCGGCGCGGACCAGCCAGCGAAGCTCGGCCGCTCCCACCTCGATCGCGGCGATGTCGTCGCCGACGATGTCAGCCCGCTCGCTCAGAGTGAGCTGCACTCGCCCGCTGTCCTGATCGCGAGCGACGAAGTAGCCGCGGGGACCGAGCTGCGCCGGGAGCACCGACGGGACGAGCGCCGCCGCGGCGATCGTGAGGAGTGCGCGTCGCGCGACGCGGAGGACGGAACGCTGCGGCTGCGGCATCGGCATCTCGCTGCGGGGTGAGTGCGAGCCGTCCCCGTGAGGACGGCGCCACTTCGCGTACCTCAGTAAGATGCCGGCCGTCGCGAAAAGGTTGGTAAGATGTTCGTAAAGTCAGGCTGGGGTCAGCTCGGGGAGCACCCGTGCCGACACGAGCTCGGCGATGTGGTCGCGCGCGCGGGCCACGATCTCGTCCATCGACGGCGTCGACGCCATCATCCGCTCGGCCGCCGCGCGGATCTCCGCGGTCGTCGGCAGATGGACGTGCTGCAGCTCGGCGACGACCTGCGCCATGCGCTCGCGCGCGTCGTCGATCGGGTGCATGTGCTGCACCTGCAGCGCCGCCTCACGGACCCGGTTCGCGATCGCGTCGACGGGGAAGCTCGCCGCGAGCTGGCGGGCGACCTTCTCGACCACCGCGCGGCCGAGACGCCGCTCGTTCTGGACGACATCCGCCGGTGGCTCGCCGAGCTCCGAGACGAGCCGCAGCCACGACATCGCCTTCAGGGCGTAGAACGTCGGATCGACCTCGTACCAGCGGAATCCCTGGCGCGTGGAACGCTGATAGGCGTGATGGTTGTTGTGCCACCCCTCGCCTAACGTGATCACCGCGAGCCACCAGTTGTTGCGCGAGTCGTCCCCCGTCACGTAGCGCTGGTTGCCGTGCACGTGGGCCAGCGAGTTGATGAAGAAGGTCCCGTGGTAGAGCAGCACCGTGCTCCACACGAAGCCGACCACCAGCATCGGCCAGCCGCCGAGAAGAAAGCAGGCGAGGCCGAGGAGCGTGGGCGGGACGTACGGATGGCGATCGAGCCAGACGAGCTCCGGATACTTCGCGAGATCGGGGACGGCGGAGAGATCGGTGACCGTCTGGTCGCGCTTGAAGATCCAGCCGACGTGCGAATAGAGGAATCCGCGCTGGCGCGGGGAGTGGATGTCCTCCTCGGTGTCGGAGTGCTTGTGGTGGTGGCGATGCTTCGCCGCCCACCAGAGGATCCCGCGCTGCGCGGAGCTCTGCGCGAGGAACGCGAGGAGGAACTGTCCGACGCGGCTCGTCTTGAACGTCCGGTGCGAGAAGTAGCGGTGATAGCCGGCGGTGACGCCGAACATTCGCGCGACGTAGAGCAGCACGCAGACGAGGAGCGCGGACTTCGTGACGCCCGTCCAGATCGCGGCGAGCGCGGCGAGATGCACGAGCACGAAGGGAATCGCGGCGGGATAGATGATGTCGTCGTGGTACTCCTCGTGGTCCGGCGACGCGGCGGTCGCCGCCTGCTTCGATGCTGCCAAGACGTCCTCCTGATGATTGCGACTGTTGGAGATGCGGGTCATGCGACTGCCGCCGGCGCGCGGACGAGCGAGGCGAGCGTCGCCATGGAGCGCTCGACGTCGAACTGCGACGGGTCCATCACGATCTGGAGCGCGCACCCCTCGACGAAGCTCGCCGCGACCGACGCGAGCCCCTCGGCGCTCATCCCCGCATAGCGCTCGGCGTCGCTCGAC
Organism: Gemmatimonadaceae bacterium; assembly: GCA_013361935.1. Classification (GTDB taxonomy): domain Bacteria; phylum Gemmatimonadota; class Gemmatimonadetes; order Gemmatimonadales; family Gemmatimonadaceae; genus JABFXC01. The sequence goes on along the minus strand of JABFXC010000004.1, from coordinate 7,257 downwards.
ACGAGCGACTCGGCGAGGGGGCGGAAGGAATCGCGGTACTGGTCGAGCGCGTGGCGGATGGCGCGGCGGATCGCCGGGTGCCTGGTGCCGAGCACCCAGTAGTCGAAGAAGAGCTCGACGCGCTCGCGCTGCTTCGGGAGCCAGGCGACGTCGCGGCGGATGGCGAGCATGATGCGCGCGGCCGGGTCGGCGACGTCGGCGAGCCGGTTGGCGAAATCGGTCGCGGCGATGGTGCGAGCGAGCAGCCAGTCGAGGAGCGCGACGAGGAGCTGGTCGATGGAGGCGAAGTAGAAGAAGACCAGTCCCGCGCTGACCCCGGCCTCGGCGGCGACGGCGCGCGCGCTGACGCCGCCGAGTCGTTCGCGGGCGGCGACGGCGAATGCGGCGCGGAGGATGTCCTCGCGCCGCTGTTCGGCGGGAGCGCGTGGGCCAGGCATTGAGGGGGTCGGGGGTCGGGGGTCGGATGTCGGGCTTATTGATCGCGTGATCAATAATACGGACCAGTTATTGATCGCGCCATCAATAACGAGCGAGGCGGGCGGGGGTAACGATGGGCCGTGTGACTACAGGAACGTGCATAAAATGCGCGGAAGGCTGGTAGATACCGCCCGCACGATGCCGATTTCTTGTAATCTGCTGGTCAGTCTTTGCTGTTTTTGCACGTTTCTATTGACACCAGCGCATTTTCTGCCCATCCTGCCGCGGGCACTCGAGCACCACCACCCCAGCGGAGCGGCACATGAAGCTGATCGTGACCATCGTCCGGCCGGAGCGGCTCCACGTCGTCAAGGAGGCCCTCTTCAAGGTCGGAGTCACCGGGATGACCCTCTCCCGCGTCAGCGGCCATGGCGGAGAGCGCGAGGTCGTCGAGCAGTACCGCGGCTCCGCCGTCCTCTTCGAGTTCCGCGACAAGGTCCGCATCGAGATGGCCGTCTCCGAGCCCTTCGTCGAGCCGACCATCGAGGCGATCCTCTCCGCCGCCCGCACCGGCGAGGTCGGCGACGGGAAGATCTTCGTCCAGCCGATCGAGAGCGTGATCCGCATCCGTACCGGCGAGCGCGACGTCGACGCCCTCACCCCGGTCAACGCCGACGAGGTGCAGGCCCAGACGCGCGAAACGATGGAAGGCGTCACGCCGTGATCGTCGCCGCCGCGTCGATCTCCGCGGGCGACACGGCGTGGACCCTCGTCGCCACCGCGCTCGTTCTGCTCATGGTCCCGGGGCTCGCGCTCTTCTACGGAGGGCTCGTGCGCGCCCGCGCGGCGCTCAACACCTTCATGATGAGCTTCGCCGCGCTCGCCCTCGTCAGCGTCCTCTGGGTGCTCGCCGGCTACACCCTCGCCTTCGCCCCCGGTCCCGTGCTCGGCGACCTCCGCTGGGCAGGGCTCGGCGCGTTAGGCCTCACGGGACCGTACTCGGCGACGATTCCCCACGTCGCCTTCGTCGCGTTCCAGGCGATGTTCGCCGGGATCACCGTCGCGCTGATCTCCGGCGCGATGGTCGAGCGCATCCGCTTTCCGGTGTATCTCGCCTTCGCCGCCCTCTGGACGACGCTCGTCTACGATCCCCTCGCCCACTGGGTCTGGGCCACCGACGGCTGGCTCCACACCCTCGGCGCGCTCGACTTCGCCGGCGGCACCGTGGTCCACGTGAGCGCGGGAACCGCGGCGCTCGTCGCCGCCACGATCCTTGGCCCGCGGCGCGATCGGGGGCGCACGACGCTGCTGCCGCACAACGTCCCCTTCACCCTCGTCGGCGCGGGGCTGCTCTGGGTGGGATGGTTCGGCTTCAACGCCGGCTCGGCGCTCGCCGCCGACGGCATCGCCGCGAACGCGCTCCTGACGTCGAACACGGCCGCCGCGGCCGCGCTCCTCACCTGGGTGCTCATCGATCTTCGCCGCACCGGACAGGCGACCGCGGTCGGCGCCGCCACCGGCGCGGTGGTCGGACTCGTCGCCATCACGCCCGCGGCGGGCTACGTGACCCCGCTCGCCGCGCTGGCCATCGGCGCCTGCGGCGCCTGCGCGAGCTACGCCGCGATTCAGCTCCGCAACCGGACGCGCATCGACGACGCCCTCGACGTCTTCGCCTGCCACGGCGTCGCCGGCATCGTCGGCGCGCTCCTGACCGGCGTCTTCGCGCTGAAGACCGTCAACCCTGCCGGCGCCGACGGGCTCCTCGCCGGCAACCCGCGCCTGCTCGGCGTGCAGGCCGTCGCCGTGCTCTGCACCATCGTCTTCGCGGGCGGGATGACCGCGCTCGTGCTGCGCGCGCTCTCCCTCGCCACCGCGCTCCGCGCCGCCGTCCCCCACGAGCTGCGCGGCATCGATCTCACCGAGCACGGCGAGCACGCCTACCACGACGGCGACACGAGCGAGGCGATCGCCGGCGAAGGCGTGATCGTCGGCCAGCCGGTGCTGCTCGAGCGTGAGGCCTCACGCGAAGAGCGGACGCTCACGGCGGCGTGACGGTCGGCGTTGGCATCGGATAGCTCCGTGAGGCGCGGGAGCGCCGCCCGCAACGAGCCGGCCGTTGCTCTTGACGTTGAAACACGAAGGTCACGGAGGTCCACGAAGGGTGCCCCGCAATATCTTCGTGCCCCTTCGTGACCTTCGTGTACTAACAGCCGTTGCCAAAGCAGACAGAGACCGGTGCGAGGCGCCCGAGACGCGGTCGGCGCGATCCGATGCCGACAGTGGCACGCCACGGGGCTACCGGCCAGCGACCTCACCCCAGGATTGCCGACCGCCCCTCGTCCCAGGTCACGACGTTCTTCCGGAAGTACGACTCGTTCGCCATGTGGCAGGCCAGCGCGGCGTGGTGGCCGAAGACGACGTCCTCGACGACCGGCTTCCGTGAGCGGACGGCGTTGAAGAAGTTCGCGAGGTGCGGCTCGACGTCGTCGTAGTCGCGGCCATGAAAGGTGATCGTCTCCGAGGTCGCCTCCTTCGCGACGCGCGCGTCGTTCTCCGCGTGCCACTTCGCGAAGTAGGCGTCGCGCATCGCCTTCGGGAAGCTGTAGGCGTAGTAGCTCGGGTAGTCGTCGTTCCCGCTCTGCGGGGTGAAGGTGAGCCCGTCGCCGCGCACCTCGAGGATCCCCTTCGAGCCCTGGATGCGGTACGTCTCGGGCATCTCCGTCGCGAGGTTCAGCCGCATGTACACCGGAAGATCGCCGTAGTAGTAGTTCGTCGCGTGGACGTCGGGCATGTTGCGGCCATCCTTCCAGTGTCGGATCCCGCCGACGGCGAACGCCTGGCGCGGCGCCTCGTTGATGTCGAGCATCGCCATCATCCCGCTGATCAGGTGCACGAGCAGATCGCCGGCGACGCCGGTGCCGTACTCCTTCCAGCAGCGCCAGCGCGCGAAGACGTTCGGGTCGAGCGCACGCTTCGGCGTGACGTCGCCCTGCCAGGTGTCCCAGTCGAGGTTCTTCGTCGAGAGATCGGAGGGCGGCGGATATTCCCACGCGCCGGTCGGGCTGTTCCTGCCGAGCCATCCCTCGACGAGCATCAGGTCGCCGAGCGTGCCTGACGCGACCATCTCGCGCGCCTTGGCGACGACGTTGGAGCTGACGCGCTGCGACCCGATCTGCACGATGCGCCCGCTCTTCTTCGCCGCGGCGACCATCGCGACGCCGTCGGCGGCGGTGTGCGACATGGGCTTCTCGCAGTAGATGTCCTTCCCCGCGCTCACCGCGTCGACGACGATCCTCCGATGCCAGTGGTCGGGCACCGCGGCGACGATGCAGTCGATGCTCTTGTCGTCGAGGAGCTGCTGGTAGCGCCGCGTGACGGGGAGATCGGCGCGGACGATCTCCCGCGCGAGCACGTGCCGCCCGTCATACAGATCCGCCGCGCCCGCGCACTCCACCCCCGGAATCTGGATGGACGTCGCGAGCAGTCCCGACCCCTGCATCCCCACGCCGACCATCCCGAATCGCACTCGATCGCTGGGCGCGACGGTGCGCTGCTGCGCGAAGAGCGGCGCGGGAACGCGGATCGTCTTCGCCGCGATCGAAGCACCCGCGGCGACCGCGGTGGCTCCGAGAAAATCGCGGCGCGTGAACTCGTGCTTCGACATGGTATCCCCCGGGGTTCGATGGGCGAGCGCGACATCGTCGTCGGGTGACGATGGCGAGGAATCGGGTGCGCTGCCAGAGGGGAAGGCGGCCACGCGAACTGCAAACGCGGACTTTCGCGAATGAGACGCGGCTCGGCGCGGATCGCTGTCCTGCTTTCTTGCGCGGGTCGCGTCGCGGGTCGGGGCGCATTCGGGCATCGCGCGGTTTTTCAGGAAGAACGGCGCAAGAACGGCGGAAGCACTGCGGAAGGCTTCCCCTTACCGCGACCGTTCCGATCATGGGAGCGAGAAGCAGTTTGGGGCATGCGGCGCGAGATGGTCCCGCCCCGCGTGCCCCAAAACGTCCCGGCTCGTGGCGGTGGGGCCTTGCGCCTTTCTTCCGCAGTTCTTGCGCTCTTCTTGAAGCCAAACCCGCGCGATCCCGCCGCGGAGACAGACCTCCGAGCGACCAGCGCAAACAAGTGCGCCGCGAATTCTCTTCTATTCCTGCTCGGCTGGGAATGACAGGGAGCCGTGGAGCTACGGGAGCTCCTCTGGTGGTAAGCGAGGGCTCCTGCGAACTCCTCCCCCGGCCTCCATGGCTCCCTGTGATATCAGCCGAGGCCTCGCGTGATCTTGTGGCCCGCCAGGCGAGAGAGTCTCACCCTGCGCGACGCAGGACAATCACGAGCAACAGCAGTCTCCGCGTCGATCCGCGTGAGTAGTTCACAGCCAGGTGTCGTTCACCGCCGCCCGCCTCGTTCGCGGCGGCAGGCGTCTTCCTCACCGCCCTCTCGTCACCTCCGCCCAGCTTCGCGGCGGCGTGTCGCAGGTCGGCGGCGCGTGATCGGGCGGTGGGACGCGCCGCGCGCGCGAGACCTTCTGCGGGTCCTCGCTCGCCTCGTAGGCGAGCATCGCGATCAGGGTCGCGTTCTTCTTCACCGCGTCCCAGCTGATCTTGTCCCAGGTGTCGCGGTTGGTGTGCCAGGTGTAGTCGTTGTAGTCCCAGTCGGACGAGTTGAGGAAGAACGCCGGCGCCTCGCGGCAGGCGAAGGCGTCGCTGTCGGTGCTCTCGTCGTGCGCGTAGCCGGGCATGTCGACGTAGACGCCGCGCGAGATGTCGGCGGGCATACGCGACATCCAGCGCGTGAAGCTCGCCGGCGCATCGAGGAAGCCGACGCTGCGCACCGTGTCGATCTCGCCCGTGCCGTTGTCCTGGTTGAGCAGCACCTGCATCCCGCGGATGATCTCCGGATGATCCGTCGCGAACGCCGCCGAGCCGATGTCCCCTTCTTCTTCACCGCTCCAGTGGCCGGCGACGATCGTTCGCCTCGGGTTCGGATACGCAGCGCGGAGGATGCGCATCGCCTCGAGCATGATGATCGTGCCCGTGCCGTTGTCGGTCGCGCCGCTCGCGCCGTCCCACGAGTCGAGGTGCGCGGAGAGCATCACGTACTCGTCGGGAAGCTCCTTGCCGCGCACCGTGGCCACCGTGTTGTAGACCGGCGACTCCTTCGGCGCGAGCGTCGCCTCGGCGTACGCGCGGACCGTCGGATGCTGGCCGTTCTCGGCGAGGCGCGCGAGGAGACCGTAGTCCTCGCAGCTCACGTCGAAGGTCGCGATGCGGTTGGTGCGCGCGAGGAAGATCTTGTCGACTCCCCACCCGCGCGACCAGCTGTTGGTCACGATCGCGGCCGCGCCCGCGTCCTCGAGCTTCGCGGCGATGGTGCGGCCGTTCGCGACGGTGGCCGGGATCCGAGTGCGCCACTCACGCATCGCGCTGTCGCGCTGCGCGTGCATGGTCGAGTCCCAGGGCGGCGTCGCCCAGCGCGCCCAGCTCGAGTCGGGGCGGCAGGTGGGCTGCGGGAAGGAGATCATCACGACCTTGCCGCGCACCGTGCCGAGCCAGCGCGTGAAGCCCGCGCTGTCCTTCGTCACGCTCGCCGGCGGGATGATCACCACCTCGCCCGCCACGCCGGCGCGCGGGGTCGGCGGCGACCAGGCGAGCATCGTCGCCTCGAGGGTGCGCGCGCGCGGCGTCACCAGCTCGACGCGGCTCTGCCCGCGCGTCCAGTCGCGCCAGGTGCCGTACTGCTCGTTGCGCGCGTCGATGCCCCACGACTTGTAGGTCTTCACCAGCCAATCGTTCGCCGAGCGGTTCTGCGGCGAGCCGGTGAGCCGCGGCCCGATCGAGTCCATGAGCGTCTGCGCCAGCTTCGACGCCTGCGAGTTGCGCATCCCCTCTTCGTAGATCCGGCGGATGACCGGGTCGTTGGTCGGAATGTCCTGCGCGGGAAGCGCGGAGGCCGCGACGAGGGCGAGGAGGAGCGTGAGCGCGGTACGGTGCATGGCTCGATCGTGAGTGGTGAGCGGCGAAGTTATCCGCGGGGGGTGGAGCGAGCGAGCGATGGTCGGGTGAATTTTACCGGAATACGGCCCAGCTCGTCATCATGGTGACAGTTTCGTCACCGCGCCGGCAGTCGCAGCGCCGGCCAGACTTCCGTCCCTACCCCCCAAATGACCATCCCCGTTTACGCGCAGGACGCGGCGGCCTATGCAGCGCAGCAGGCCGTCGGTACGACGACCCTGGTCGTCTGGCTCGCGATCGTCGTCCTCCTCGTCGCCTCGATGTGGCGCGTCTTCGAGCGCGCCGGACAGCCCGGCTGGATGGCGATCGTGCCGATCCTGAACCTGTACGTGCTGATCAAGATCGCCGGGAAGTCCGGGCTGCTGCTGCTCGCGTTCATCATCCCGGTCCTGAACATCGTCGCCGCGTTCATCGTGGCGTTCGGCGTCGCGGCGCGCTTCCGTCGGGGACAGGGCTTCGGCATCGGCCTCGCGCTGCTGCCTTTCATCTTCTATCCGATCCTCGCCTTCGGCGAGGACACCGCGCTCCCGCAGCCCGCGTAACGCGAGGGCAGAGCTGACGACGAGGGGCCCCGCCGCCGGCGGGGCCCCTCGTTTGTTTCGCGCACCGGCGGCGCGCCAACGCCTGCGCGCTCTTCCTCGCATCAGCTCCCGCCACTAAGCTACGGTACATGCTCGCCCGCCGCGGTCTCTCCCGCACCCTCGTCCTCCTCTGCGCCGCGCTGCAGCTCGCGCTGCCCGGAGTCGCCGCGCTCGCCGATGCTCTGGCGTCGCGGACGAGCGTGCATGCGACCGCGCACGTCGAGTCGGGGACGGAGCGCGACTGCGTC
>JABFXC010000142.1 GCA_013361935.1 Gemmatimonadaceae bacterium | reverse complement strand
AGGCGGCCGCCGCGATCGCCCTCGCGGCCGCGGGGGGAGGGACGATGCTGTTCTGGAATCGCGCCGATGATCCGGGAACGACGAGCTCCGCGATCGCCGTCGCCGCTGACGGGCCGGACAGCTCCTCGCCGCGGACTTCCTTGGTACCGGACGCCCCCACGGCGTCGACGACGGCTGCCGCCGCGGTCCGTCCGGCGCTGAACGTCGCGGGTGGACTCACCGATCTGACGGACGGCGATCTTCAGACGCTGCTCGACGACATGGGCTCTCTCGGAGTGGACTCGCCGTCGTTCGGGGAGCCCGAGGCGGTCATCCCGCAGCTTCCCGGTTCGGAGGGAACCGAATCATGATCTCGATGACGTTCGCGCGACGAGCGCTGCTCGCGCTGTCGGTTCTCACCGCGACGCCGGTGGTCGCGCAGCAGCCAATGGCCGGCCGGCGTGACAGCGCGGCGCGGCCGCTCGAGACGCGCGTGCGCCAGCGGATGGCGGCGGTGGTCAAGGATCGCCTCGCCCTCACCGACGACCAGATGCGGCAGCTGACCGTCGTGAACGCGAGCTACGAGACCCGTCGCCGCGACCTGCTCGCGCGCGAGCGGGAGTCGCGCTCGGCGATCCGCGAGGAGCTGGCCAGGGGGAAGGATGCCGACCAGAGCCGCGTGCAGTCCGCGCTCGACACCCTCTTCCGGCTGCAGCGCGAGCGCATCGACGTCGCCGAGCAGGAGCAGCGCGACCTCGCGAAGTTCATGCAGCCCGCGCAGCGCGCGGGGTACCTCGCACTTCAGGAGCAGCTCCGCCGGCGTGTCGAGGAGATGCGCAGCCGGCGCGCCCGGCGTGCCGGCGCAGCGGGCGCACGCCGCTAGGCGCGCGCCCGCTCACGATCAGAGCGCCGAGGGGAAGGTCTCGGGCAGCTCGTGCTCGTCGGCGACGCCGACCTCGTCGAGAGGGCGAACGGCGCTCGTCTCGTCGATGTGGATCACCGCGTCGAACTGGTCGGCGAGCCGCGCGTGGAAGTAGTGGCTCTGCCGCTCCGTCTCCGGACGATAGATGACACCGATCGCGCGCTCGAGCCTGGGCTCGCGCAGCGCGCGTCGGGCGGGCCCGGTGGAGACGTCGAGGTAGAACCGCTCGATCCCCGTGTCGTGCAGCAGCCGCTCGTAGCTGCCCGGGAGCGATGGGACGACCCGCTTCGTCTCCGCGTCGCCGTCCCAATCGGTCGCCGCCGTGACGCTTCCGGTGTGCGTCGAGAAGCCGACGGATAGCACGGCGTCGTCATAACGCTCGCGGAGGAGCTGGCCGACGTTCAGCTCTCCCCGCGCCCCCATCTCGGTCGCTCTCGCGTCGCCGAGGTGGCTGTTGTGCGCCCAGACCACGAGCTTCGACTCGTGGCCGTCGCGGCCGAGGTGCGTCAGCAGCGCGTCGATCGTCTCCGCCATGTGCATGTCGCGCAGGTTCCAGCTCGACACGCGCCCGCGGAACATTGCCCGGTAGTAGCGCTCGGCGTTCTGAACGAGCCGCGCGTTTTGCTCGGCCATGAAATACTCGTCCGCGGCGTCGAAGCTGAACCCGCTCATGTAGCGGCGCGCGTTCCGCTGGAGCTCGACGAGCTGGCGCACCACGCCCTCTTCGCAGCTCTCCGCGCCGACGGAGGTGGCGTAGCCGTACTCCTGCGGGTCGCCGCCGAAGCTCTCGAAGCAGGAGTAGCGCTCGCGCGCACGCTTGGCCGCCTCGGGATCCACGCGCCAGAGGTAGCCGAGCACCTCCTCGATCGACGAGTGGAGGCTGTACAGATCCATCCCGTAGAAGCCCGCGCGCTCGAAGTCGGGGTGCTCGGCGTTCCGCGCGCGCAGCCATTCGGCGAGGGTGACGATGTCGTCATTGCGCCACATCCATTGCGGAAACCGGCGGAATCCGTCCAGGGCGTCCGTCACGCTGGCGTCGTCGCCGTCGCCGCGCACGTACCTGTTGACCCGATAGGCGTCGGGCCAGTCGGCCTCGACGGCGACTCCGTCGAACTCCAGCTCCTCGAGCAGCCGTCGGGTGATGCGGGCGCGCTCGGCGTAGAACTCGTGCGTGCCGTGCGACGCTTCCCCGAGCAGGACGAGGCGCTTTCCCCTCGCCCGCTCGAGCAGGCGGTCGTAGTCGGCCGGGTCTCCATGCAGGGGCTGCGCGGCCTGGCGCAGGACGTCGACGGTCTGCTCGCGATCGCTCATGTCCGTGGTGCGCGTGCAGAGTGCGTTCCACCGCGGCCGCGAGAGCGCGAATGCGCGTTGAGGGGATGTGCGTCGCGCGCTAGATTCCGTCGCAGTCCGCGCCCGGGTGGCGGAATCGGTAGACGCAGGGGACTCAAAATCCCCCACCACGCGAGTGGTATACGAGTTCGAGTCTCGTCCCGGGTATCGAGCGCGGCCACGCGCCGTGTCGTCGTCCCACACTGCGCGCCCCGCGCGCGAGGGTACTTTCCCGATGCAGCCGTCACTCCGGCGCGCGTTAGGCGTCGCGCTCGCTTCCACCGCGCTGCAGCTCGCTCCGACCACGCCGGCGGCCGCCCAGACCACCGCGGCCGACAGCATCCGCGCCGACAGCGTCCGTGCCGACAGCGTCCGACGCGCCCGTCCGACCACGCTCGCCCCGGTGCGCGTCACCGCGCTCGGCGGGTCGCTCGCTCCCGGACGGGTTCCCTACGCGGTCGCGGTGCAGGGAGCATCCGCCGCGGCGGAGCTCAAGGCGCCCCTCGCGATCGACGAGCCGCTGCGCGGCATTCCGGGGCTCGCCGTCGACAACCGGTACAACATCGCGCTTGGCGAGCGCATCACCATCCGTGGCTTCGGTGCGCGCACGCAGTTCGGCGTGCGCGGCATCCACGTCGACGTCGACGGCGTTCCGGCGACGATGCCTGACGGCCAGACCACGCTCAGCCACGTCGACGCGGGGTCGATCGCGACCACCGAGGCGCTGCGTGGTCCCGCGTCGTCACTCTACGGAAACTCGGCGGGGGGCGCGGTGCTCCTGCGGACGTGGGCGCACCCGGTGACCGGGCTGGACGCGCGCGGCTCCGCGTCGATCGCCGAGCGCGGGACGACGACCTCGCGCCTCGAGCTCGGCGGAAGCAGCGGCGGGTGGAGCGCGGCCGCCCGCGCGAGCGCGCTCGATTATCGCGGATATCGCGTGCACTCCGACGCCCGCGACGTCCGCGGCGGGGCACGCGTCGCACACGCGGCGTCGCGCGACACGCTGGCGCTCTCGATCGCGACCGCGAACTACGACGCCGACAACCCCGGCGGCCTCACCGACTCCGCCCGCACCGCCGATCCGCGCTCCGCGTCGGCGACGAACCTTCGCTTCCGGACGGGAGAGGTGGGCGTGCACCGGCAGGCGGGGTTGAGCTGGCGACACGCGGCGGATGCGTGGACCCTCGATGCGAGTGCCTGGGGACTCGGCCGCCGGGTCGACAATCCCATTCCGCAGCGGATCATCGATCTCCGGCGGCGCGCCGGTGGTGCGCGCGCGTCGGTCGAGTCGCGCGCGCTCGCCGACGGCCGCGTCACGCTCGGCGCTGGTGTCGAGCATGGGACGCAGATCGACGACCGTCGCGCGTACGGCTCGCTGAACGGCGTGCGCGGGGCGACGCAGCTCGATCAGCTCGAGCACGTGAACGGCGACGGGGTCTACCTCCGCGCCGCCGTCGCGCCGCTGGAGAAGCTGAGCGTGCTCGGCGCGGTGCGCGGCGATCGCGTCGCCTTCCACGTCGACGACCGGCTCGTCTCGGCCACCGATCCCGATGACGGGGGGAGCAGGACGATGCGCGCGATCAGCCCCTCGCTCGGCGCGTCGTGGTCGTGGACGAACAGATTCTCGACCTACGCGAACGTCGGGACCGCCTTCGAAACGCCGACGACGACCGAGCTCGCGAACCGGCCGAGCGGTGCGGGTGGGATGAATCCGGATCTCTCGCCCCAGAGAATCGTGTCCACGGAGATCGGAGTCCGGGCGCCGGCGGCGTCGACCGGCTCGCTCACTCTCGCGGTGTTCGACGCGCGCATCCGCGACGCGTTGGTGCCGTACGAGCTGGCGAGCGCGCCGGGCCGCCAGTTCTATCGCAATGCGTCGCGCGCCAGCCATCGCGGCGCGGAGGGAAGCATCTCCTCCACCGTCGGTACGTGGGGGCTGGCTCGCGTCGCGGCGACGCTGCTCGACGCCCGCTTCCGCGCGACCGACACCACCGCCGGACTCGAGGCGGGAAAGCGCATTCCGGGCATCGCGCCATTTCGCGCCGACGTGTCCTTCGCCGCGGGGCTCGCCGGCCCGCTGCGCGCGGAGCTCATCGTCGCCGCGCAGTCGCGAACGCCGGTGAACGACGCGAACACGTTCTGGTCTCCCGGCTTCGCGGTCGTGAACGTGGCGCTGTCCGCGCGCGATCGAATCGTGGGTCCGCTGTTCGTCACGGCGGGACTGTTCGTGACGAATCTGTCAGACAGGAGATTCGACACGTCGGTGGTACCGAATGCGGCTCGCGATCGCTACTTCGAGCCCGGTCCCCCTCGGACGGTGACGGTCACGCTGGACATCGCGCCGCGTGGCGCGCGTCGCTGATTCAGCGCGCGTCGCTCCGTCGCGAAACGGTCTTTCGCGTTTCACCCTCTTGCCATAAGTTGGGCCCGTCGGCCGCGCCTCGGGTGCTACGGGGATTCGCGGAGATCATACCTCGCGAGGACTTTCAAGAATGAACGTCACACGCTTCGGCTCGGGAGCTTCGCTCCGGAGCGCGATCACGGCGAGCGCGGCACGCGGGGCGATGTCGTCCCGGCGGCTGATTCGTCGTGCGACCGCGGCCGAGGGCGTGCCTGACGGCGCGCGGATGGCGTGACCGCGCCCGCCACTCCGCCGCGCAGT
>JABFXC010000103.1 GCA_013361935.1 Gemmatimonadaceae bacterium | reverse complement strand
GCTGCAGGGCGGCGGGGTCCTCAACGACATGATGTGCCACTCGGATCTCGTGTTCCGGAACCTGCTCGCCGATCCGGCGAAGGGGATGCGCTCGGTGAAGCCGAAGCGCATCAGCGCGCACATCGCCAGCCTCAAGTGGTCGCGTCCCGAATACGTGAAGAAGCTCAAGGACGCGATGGGGAGCGACGTCGACTACTCGAAGCGCCCGTCCGAGGACTTCGCGAGCCTGCAGATCGAGTTCGAGACCGACGACGGCTTCACCGTGCTCGGCGAGGCGACGACGTCGTGGAGCTTCGTCGGCGCGGGGCTCAGGCTCTCGGCCGAGCTGCTCGGCCCGGAGTATTCGATGCGCTGGAACTCGCTCGACTCGGGGCTCGAGCTGTTCTTCTCGCGCGAGGTGAGGGGCAAGGCCGGCGAGGATCTGGTGGAGAAGCAGAACGCGGAGATGGGCGTGATGCCGGTGGTGCCGCTGGAGTACATCGTCTACGGCTACGAGGCGGAGGACCGACACTTCGTGCGCGCGTTCCTCGGGAAGGAGAAGCCGGGGCTGACGTGGGACGACGGGGTGGAGGTGGTGCAGATACTGATGACGGCGTACCAGGCGGCGGAGGAGGGGCGAACGCTGGACTTCCCGCCGAAGGGGCTGGACGAGTTCAAGCCGGCTGTTGCCAGGGGAGCGTGGAAGCCACGTTAGGCATCGTTGGGATGCGGGAACTCGGGAACCAGCGATGCGGGGTGTCCGCCTGCGGCGGGATACTGCGATACGGGATGCGAAGATGCGGGAACGGCGGGAACGGCGGGGCGGGGACGGGGATGTGGGAGGAGCTATGGGAGGTCGGGTTCGGACTGGGGCTTGGAGGGTATTTTTGGGTCGAGCTCGGACGTGCCGTTGGCGCGGGCGGAGCGGATCATGGTCAGGGTGAGGCGCTTGATGCTTTCCATCGTTGCAAAGCGCTCGGTCAGCACCGCCGGAGCGACGTGCGAGCGGATCCCGATGTACCAGGACTTGGTCTCTGTCAGAGAGGTGAGCGCGTACTCGTAGAACTTCGCGCGATCTCGTCCGGATCGCCGAGGGTAGCCCTCGGCGATGCTCGCGGCGACGGATCCGGCTGCCTTGACGAGTTGCGCGGCATTCCCGAGGAAACGCGCATCTTCGACTGCGAATCGCGTATCGAGCTCCGCTGCGTCGGCGAGGTAGAGTGCCAGACGGTACGCCTGGACATGCCAGATCCGGTCATCCTTCACCTCGCGCGGAAGCGACGCTTCCCATTCGTCATAGGTCATGGCGTCAAATCTCTCATCATCCGCCCCCGCCCCCATCACCGGATCACCTCGCGCCGTTCCCGCATCCCGCATCCCGCATCCCGCATCCCGCATCCCGCATCGCGCATCCCGCATCAGGTTGTTCCCGTATCTTCGCCTCCCGCATCGCGGTCTCCCGCCAAAGGCGGACACCCCGCATCGCTGTTTCTCGAGTTCCCGCATCCATCGAATGGAGACTGATTGATGACCGACTTCACCAGACGTGACTTCCTCGAGAAGACCGCCACCGCCGCGTTAGGCGCGATGATCGTTCCGCGGTGGATCCTCGGCGGGAAAGGGTACATGCCACCGAGCGCGAAGCTGAACATCGCGATCGTCGGGGCGGGCGGGATGGGGATGTCGAACATGACCCAGCTGCTCGACGAGAACATCGTCGCGCTCTGCGACGTCGACTACGGGTACGTCGAGCGGTCGCTCGCCGGGCGGATGCGTCCACCGCAGGGATCGACCTCGCCGACGCCGGAGGCGGTGAAGTTGCAGGCCGCCTACACGAAGGCGAAGAAGTACACCGATTTCCGGAAGATGCTCGAGCAGCAGAAGGATCTCGACGCCGTGGTGATCGCGACGCCCGACCACACGCACGCGGCGGTCGCGGTAGCCGCGATGCGCGCGGGGAAGCACGTCTACGTCCAGAAGCCGCTCACGTACTCCGTCTACGAGGCGCGGGTCCTCGCGCGCGTCGCGAAGGAGACGAAGCGCGTCACGCAGATGGGAAACCAGGGCCATTCGCAGGACGGGACGCGGCGGATCGTCGAGATCGTCGGCTCAGGGGTGCTCGGGCCGGTGCGCGAGGTGTACATCTGGACCGACCGCCCGTACCGCTACTGGGCGCAGGGGATCCCGCGTCCGCAGCCGCCGCAGGCGGTGCCGGCCACCCCCGCCGCTCCGGCGACAGGCGGCACGAGCGCCCCGGCGGTGCCGCGCCGGTGGAACGTGCGCACCGTCGAGAACGCGGTGCTCGAGGCGATGGCGAAGGACCCACAGACGCCGCCGGAGAGTCTCGACTGGCAGCTCTTCCTCGGCCCCGCGGGGGACATCCCGTATCACCCCGTCTACCATCCCTTCAGCTGGCGCGGGTGGACCGACTTCGGGACGAGCGCGTTAGGCGACATGGGGGCGCACCTCGTCGACCAGCCGTTCTGGGCGCTGGGGCTCGGCGCGCCGACGAGCGTGTTCGCGTCGTCCACGCCGTGGGCGGGCGATCCGAAGAACCCCGGCTCGTACCCGGTGGCGATGTCGGCCCACTACGAGTTCGCGGCGCGCGGGTCGCAGCCGCCGGTGCAGCTCCACTGGTACGACGGCGGGATCCTGCCGCCACGCCCACGCTTCTATCCCGACGACATGCCCTTCGAGCCGGGAGGCGGCGGGATCATCGTCGGCGACAAGGGCATCCTCGTCTACGACACCTACGGCGCGAACCCGCGCGTCTTCCCGGAGTCGGTGGCGGCCGACGCAGCGAAGGTGCCGCAGAGCGTTCCGCGGATTACCGTCTCGCACGAAGTGAACTGGGTGCAGGCGTGCAAGGGCGACGCGACGGCCAGCTCGCCGTTCGAGTACGCGAGCGCGCTCACCGAGACGATGCTCCTCGGCATCGCGGCGCTGCGGTCGGGACAGAACAGGAAGGTGAACTACGACGCGACGAACATGCGCTTCACGAACGCGCCGGACGCGGATCACTTCCTGACGAGGGAATACAGGAAGGGCTGGGAGCTGTGAAGTAACCGCGGCCGCGCGATTCCTCGTCGCAATCGGAGCCTGGAACGGCTGCCTTTCAACAGCAGGGGCTTTTATAGGGTAACTGCAACCACTTCAAGGAGTGCCCGAGCCGGGGAGGCCGGGGAGAGAAGCAGGAGTGTGCTTCTGCAGGAGCAACAGCTCCTGCTGTTCTCCCGAGACTCCCCGGCCTCGGCATACCAATGAGTGGTTGCAGTTACCCTATTGAAGCCCAGCTGTTGCCAAGCGAATCTCCAACGAAAAGAGAAGGCGGCTCGAGGGATCATCCCCCGAGCCGCCTTCGCTTACAGCCTGCAGCCTCCTGCTTCCAGCCTCCGGCCTACGCCGTGACTGGCGCGGTATTCGGCTCGATCGGCTCGTCCGGATGCGACGCAGTTCTCGGACGGAAGATGATCGCAAAGATGATCGCGATGACCAGCGCGCCCAGCGACGGAACCATCCAGACCGCGCGCCAGTCGTGGGCCGGCGCGCCGTTCGCGCCCGTGAGGCGATACGAGCCGACGACCGCGCCCGATACCCACGCGCCGACGAAGTAGCCGACGCCGTTCGTCACGAAGTTGATGAAGCCCTGCGCCGCGCCGCGGACGCGCGCGCCGGCTTTCTCGTCGGTGTAGATCTGGCCGGCGACGAAGAAGAAGTCGTAGCAGATGCCGTGGAGCAGGATGCCCAGGTAGAGCAGCCACATCCCCGAGCCGGTGTCGCCGCGGCTGAAGGCGAAGTAGCGGAGCGCCCAGGCGAGCATCCCGCCGAGCATGATCCCGCGGATCCCCATCTTCCGGAGCGCGAAGGGGAGGAGGAGCATGAAGCCGACCTCGGACATCTGCCCGAAGGTCTGGATGAACGCTGCGTCCTTGACCCCGATCTCGTTGAGGAAGGGGTTGGTGAACGCGTAGTAGAACTGGAGCGGGATGCAGAGGAGGAAGCTCCCGATCACGAAGATCAGGAAGGCGCGGTCCTTGAGCAGATGGAGCGCGTCGAGACCGATCGCGTCGCGGGCGCTGAAGGGCGCGCCGGCCGCCTTCGGCGGGGTGTGCGGCAGGGCGAACGAGTAGAGGCCGAGCACGAGCGAGCCGATCGCGGCCACGCGCAGGGGCGTGTTCAGCGCGTCCGCGTGCAGCACCTTGCTGATCACGATCCCGGCGACGATCCAGCCGAGGGTGCCGAGCACGCGGATGAAAGGAAAGTCGCGCGCCGGATCGGAGACGTGGTGGAAGGAGATCGAGTTCGACAGGCTCAGCGTCGGCATGTAGCAGAGCGCGTACAGGATCAGCAGCGGGAAGAACGCGCTCCAGTTGGTCTGCGTCGAGCCCCCCCAGCGAAGCGCCGCGCCGACGAGGTGCAGGATCGCCATCAGCTTCTCGCTGGCGAAGAAGCGGTCGGCGACCATCCCGACGAAGAAGGGCGACACGATCGCGGCGATCGCCGTCGCGCTGTAGGCGAGGCCGACCTGCTGGTCGCTGAAGTGCAGCGTCTGCGACAGGTACGTTCCGACGGTGACGAACCACGAGCCCCAGACGAAGTACTGGAGGAACATCATCACCGCGAGCCGGACGCGGGCGCCGCTCACGGGCGCCTCGGCGTCCGCCGCGATGGTCTGATTCACTCGGCTCATCACAGCCCCCGGATCTTGGCGTTGCGGATGGAGAGCGCGCCGTCGTGGTCGCCCTGGATCGCGATGTGCCCCTGGCTGGCGCGCCCGTAGTTCGGGTACGCGCTGAACTTGCTCGCCTTCACCTTCGCCTCCCAGTCCGGGCTGCCGAGGTCGTACTCGACGACCTTCTGCCCGTTGAGCCAGTGCTCGACGTGATTGCCGCGGACGACGATGCGGGTCGAGTTCCACTGCTCGGCCGGCTTCACGATGCCCGCGGGGGACGGATAGATCCCGTACGCCGCGCCGGCGGAGGTGAGGCGGCTCTTCCCGTCGGGATGCCGCGCGTCGTCGAGGAGCTGGTACTCGGGGCCGCTCCAGTAGACCTTGTCGTACTCCTCGGTGGCGCGGTAGAAGATTCCCGCGTTGCCCCCCGGGGAGAGCATCCAGTCGAGGGAGAGCTCGAAGTCGCCGAACTGGTCGCGGGTCACGAGGTCCTCGACGCTGCCCGTCTTGGTGAGCACGCCGTCCTTGACGCTCCAGCCCTTGGGGAACTCGTCGCTCTTGTAGCCGCGCCAGGCGGGCGCGGAGCTCTGGTCGATGAGCGAGCGCCACGCGGTATCGGAGGTCGCGATCCCGCCGGCGGCGGTCGCGGTGGTGGTCGAGGCACTGTTGCTCGACGCGGCGGTATCGGTGGCAGGCGACTTCGGCGTCGCGCACGCGGCGACGATGACAGCGGTGAATACGGGAAGTGCGACTCGGGCAGAGACGGGTATGGTCATGGCTCCGGGGGCGCGGGTAGGAAACGCGGGCATAACGTAAGACGAGGGGGACTGGGGCGCGAGGGGAGGGCGATCGTCGGGAGGGGGGAAACTGCCCGGCGGGGGGTGAGACTACCCGGCGGGCGGTGAGACTGCCCTGCGGGGGGTGAGGTGTGAGGACGAGTGTGAAGTGACTCGTGACCGGCGGTAACTGCAGTCGACTGCCGTTGACGCGTGTCACGAGTCACGTGACACTCACCCACACACCTCACCCATCGCGGTTCAGTTTCTCGAAGCACGAGTCACGAAACCTCACACTTCACCCATCGCAGGGTCCCTTCACGAGTTACGGCTCGCATTGCGCCCCGCCCGCCCCAGCGCCATGTTCGCCGCGACAACCACCGGAGCATTCATGTCGGAAGAGAAGCGCGCCCCCGGGGCGCCCGAAGATCGCAGGTCGTTTCTCACGAAGCTCGGCGGCGCGGCGCTGGCCGCGAGCGGGCTCGGCGCGATCGCCTGCGCGACCAGCGCGGCGGCGAGCAGCGGGACGATGCCCGGCGCCAGCGCGGGGACGATGGCGGGAGGAGCCACGACCGGCGCGAAGATCCGCCCGATCGGTGTGCAGCTCTACACCGTGCGCGACGAGATGCAGAAGGACGTCGCGGCAACGCTCGCCCGCGTCGCGCAGATCGGCTACACCGAGGTCGAGTTCGCGGGCTACTACAACCACACGCCCGCGGAGATCCGGGCGATGCTCGACCAGAACCGCCTCACCGCGCCCTCGGCGCACATCCCGCTGCAGCAGCTCCAGGGCGACCTGCCTAACGTGATCGCGGCGGCGAAGACCATCGGCCACCAGTACATCGTCTGCCCCTGGCTCGACCCGAGCCAGCGCGGGAGCACCGTCGACGCGTGGAAGAGCTTCGGGACCACGCTCACGGACATCGGCCGCCAGGTGCAGGCGGCGGGCCTCCAGTTCGCCTATCACAACCACGACTTCGAGTTCCAGAAGATCGGCGACGTCGTGCCCTTCGAGGTGCTCCTCGCGAACAGCGATCCCTCGCTCGTGAAGATGGAGATGGACCTCTACTGGGCGACGAAGGGCGGACAGGATCCGCTCGCCTGGTTCGCGAAGTATCCGGGGCGCTTCCCTCTCGTGCACGTCAAGGACGCGAAGGGCGCGGCGATGGACATGGCCCCCGTGGGCGAGGGGACCATCGACTGGAAGCGGATCTTCGGGCAGCGCGCGCAGGCGGGGATCCAGCACTACTTCGTCGAGCACGACAGCGCCGCGCAGTACCCCGGCGGCGCCTTCGCCTCGATCGCGGCGAGCTACAGCTATCTGAGCAACCTGACGGTCTGAGGGCCGGGAGTACGGGAGTACGGGAGTACGGTGCTCCCCGGATCGAAACACGAAGGCCACGAAGGTCCACGAAGCGGGGCTCGGCAAAGCCCTTCGTGTAACTTCGTGGCCTTCGTGTCTGCATCGCACAGCCAAACGACCGGAGGTTGCGGAGTTCAATGAAGCTTCTCGATCGGCGATTCCGTCTCATCGCCTTCGCGCTCGGCGCGGTCGCGTTCTTCTCGCATGAGGCGGCGGCGCAGGGGGATTCGTCCGCGCGGGTCGTCGCGCCGGGCGTCGCGCTGCGCACGATCGCGCGCGCCGAGGGGCCGTGGGTGATCCATGCGCTGAGCGTCGACCTGCGACACCCGGCGCTCGCCGTCCGCGCGGCGCGGGCGTGCGACCGGCTCACGGGTCGCGAGCGGCCGAGCGCGATGTCGAAGCGGCTGAACGCCTCGGGCGAGGCCGTGCTCGCGGCGATCAACGCGGGGTTCTTCGATCTCGAGGGGGGAAGCGGGGCGACGGTGGGCAACGTCGTCGTCGACGGGGAGATCGCGCAGGCGAGCGGCGCGATGGAGAGCACCGCGGGACGACCGCGTCCGACACGATCGCAGCTCGCCATCGAGGCGAACGGCCGCCCGGTGATCGCGCGCTTCCGGTTGACGGGCAGCCTGCGCACGCCGCGCGGGCGATGGACGCTCGCGGCGCTGAACGAGCCACCGGCAGCGGACGCGGTGACGCTGTACACCGAGTGGTCGCAGCGCCCGCCGCGGGTGCCCGCGTCGATGCGTGCGGTGTCGGTCCCGCTCGCGCTGCAGTCGCGGTCGGGCGACACGCTGCGCTATCGCGTGCTCACCGACGGCCGCGACACGGCGGGCGCGTCGATCGAGCGCGGGCTCGTCGTCGGCACGGGGAGCGCCGCGGCGAAGGTGGCCGCGCTGCGCGTCGGCGATCGCGTCACCGCGGTCGCCACGCTCACGCCCGACGGCACCCCGCGCGCGCTCGTCACCGGCTGGCCGGCGATCGTCCGCGATGGGCGCAGCCTGATGGAGACGCTCGACTCGCTGGAGGGCGCGTCGAAGGCATTCGCGACGACGCGCCATCCGCGCTCGGCAGTGGGGATCTCGCGCGGAGGCGACACCCTGCTGCTGGTGGCCGTCGACGGCCGTCAGGCGTCGAGCGTCGGGATGTCGCTCGCCGAGCTGGCGCACACGATGATCGGACTCGGCGCGTGGAACGCGCTCAACCTCGACGGCGGAGGGTCGACGGTGCTCGTCGTGAGCGACAGCGTCGTCAGCTCGCCGTCGGATCCGACCGGCGAGCGAGCGGTGGGCGACGTGCTGCTCGTGACGCGATCGACCGGCGCGACGGAGATGACCCGGGCCTTACCGGCGCGCGCCATCGTACCGAGCTGCGTGCTCTCGGGGGCGCGCGACCCCGACCGCTGAGCGACTCGCGCAGCGGGTGACGCCTAACGCTTCACCGTGTCGGCGACGAAGACGGTGAGGGTATCGGCGACACCGCGGAAAGCTGCGACGATGCGGCGGCGACCGCCCGGCGGAAGGCCGGTGGTCGGCGCCTCGAACCAGCGACGCCGCGCGCGGAGGCCGCTGTCGGGATAGGTGATCGGGACAGTCGCGTGGAGCAGGAGTCCGCCCGCGGTATCGAATGCATCGGCCATGAACCACGGTTCCGCGCCGACGAATACCGTGTCCGGCCGCGGATGGATCACCACGCGCGAGACCGGGGGGCGCACGACCACCAGGTTGGTGAGCGCCCGCGGGGGAACCGCCGCGACGTGCGCCGAGTCCTCGTACGGCTTCAGGCCGCCGACATGAATCGTCGTCGCGCCCACGCGGGCCGCGACACGGCGCGCGGGAGGCCGCGGCCCGATGTGACTGACGACCTCGATCTCGCTGAGCTGTCCTCTCGATCGGGGCTTGGTCATCGATGGAAGTGGCTCGGCGGGACGGAGCGGGGCGAGCATCGTGCTGTCGCCGACGACCCAGCTCGAGTCCCCCCAGGTGTCGGTGCCACCGTTCCCCGAGCACACGTCACCGCTGCAGGTGAACGCGGCGAGAGAAATCTCGACCGTGTCGCCGAGTGCGACCCAGAGGGTGTCGCCCCAGCCCCAGCTCGGAGCGACACGAATCGCCCGGATGGCACGGCGATCGTTCTTCTGCTCGAGTCTGCGGCGCTCGGCGACCCACGAGCGCAGCGAGTCACTCGGCTCGGCGACCTGCGGGTCGACGTACTCGACGCGCACGCTGTCGAGCTCCAGCTGGCTGCTCACCGGCGAGTCGCGAAACACGCCCCGCCGCTCCGGTCGCAGCCCGAAGAGCTCGGCGATGAGCGCACTGTCGCGCAGCGTGACCACGACGTGCCCGTCGTCAGAGCGGGCGGCGCCGGCCAGTGGCGCGCAGGTGGCGACCATGCCGCCGCCGCGGCAGGCGGTGAGCTTCGCGGTTGCGAGGAGCGCGTCGAGCGAGGGGAAGCTTCGCGCCTCGTTGGAGTCGGCGCCCGCCGCGAGCTCGACGCGCCAGTAGTCGTGCAGGCCGTGGCCCGAGACCGACCAGCGATACCCAGGGAGGTACACCCCGTCACTCGCCGGCCAACCCCAAGGCTGCGGTCGCTCGCGCGGGAACGTGATGCGTGCCTCGCGGCGGCTGACGCGGATGCTGGTCGCGTCCCCCAGGGATTGCCCAACCGCCGCGCCAGCCAGCAGGCAGGACGCGATCACCACCAGACTGGCCGATCGGAAGCGTGAAGTCATCGCGGACGAGATGGATGGCGGTCGCGTTGGTCCCTTCCTGCACGATGGACGACCGACCGTGTCCATGGTGTACGCCGCTCGCCGCGCAGGATGGCTGTGGGCACGCCATCTGCGAAACCAGGCGTTCCCTAACGGTCCACGCCCGGGCTTCGCCCGGGCACGCAGCCCCAGCCGGAGGAATGAAGCACATGGCGACGCAACAGGCACCGAACGGAACACGACACAACGGCAGCGATGGGGCGACGCATCGCCCGATGACCAACGCGCCGCGCAGCTGGAAGGGCGCGCCGGAGCACTACTCGGAGACCCCCGACTGGAAGGACGGGACCACCAAGTTCCTCGGCTGGTTCAGCATCGGGCTCGGCCTCGCCGAGATCTTCGCCCCGCGGCAGGTGGCGAAGCTGGTCGGCATTAGCGACGAGGACGAGTACGTCGGCACGCTGCGCCAGTTCGGCGTCCGCGAGATCGCCGCGGGACTCGGCATCCTCACCCGCCCCAAGCCGACCTACTGGCTCTGGTCGCGCGTCGGCGGCGACGCGATCGACCTCGCGTGGCTGACGCGCCGCCTCCGCGACTCGGAGGAGGACAACGACAGCACGAAGCTCCTCGCCGCGATCACCGCGGTGCTCGGCGTGACGGCGCTCGACATCATCCAGGGGACGAAGCTGACGAGCGAGAAGCTGCCGTCCACCGGCCACGACGAGGGGAGCTTCCAGGTGGGCAAGGGCGACGACGGGACGGTGCGCCTCGAGGCGCAGGTGACGGTCGGGGCATCGCCGGCGGAGTGCTACGAGTTCTGGAAGAATCTCGAGAACCTGCCGCGCGTCGTCGGCCACCTGGAGTCCGTCCGCACGTTAGGCGAGGGCCGCTCGCACTGGAAGGCGAAGGCCCCGGCCGGGCTGAGCGTCGAGTGGGACGCCGAGGTGATCGAGGACCGCCCGAACGAGTACATCGCCTGGCACGCGCTCGAGCACGAGCAGGTGGACAACCTCGGCTCGGTGACCTTCGTCCCCGCACCGGGCGACCGCGGCACCGAGATCCATCTGGAGATGGAGTACCACCCGCGCGGGGGCGCGATCGGCGCGCGCATCGCCAACCTCTTCAAGAAGATCCCGCAGGGCGCGCTCATGATGGATCTCCGCCGCTTCAAGCAGCTCATCGAGCTCGGCGAGGTCGTCCAGTCCGACGCGACCGCGTCGCGAAAGATGCCGCATCCGGCGCAGCCCAACGCGACGAACGAGCTGAAGAGCGAGCTGCGGGCCCAGTGACGATCCGGGCGCCGCGCGCGACGCGCGGCGCCCCCGCCGATACCGACTGACCGAGGGAGACGTACATGCGAGCGAACTGCTGGGAAGGCGCGAAGCACGTCAAGGTGGAGACGGTCCCCGATCCGCAGATCCTGAACAGCACGGACTGCATCGTGAAGATCAGCACCACGTGCATCTGCGGATCCGACCTCCATCTCTTCAACGGCTTCGTGCCGACGATGGAGCACGGCGACATCATGGGCCACGAGTTCATGGGCGAGGTCGTCGAGGTCGGGAAGAACGTGAAGAAGCTGAAGACGGGCGACCGCGTCGTCGTCCCCTTCCCGATCGCCTGCGGGAAGTGCTACAGCTGCAAGAAGGGGATGACCTCGCTCTGCGAGAACTCCAACCCGAACGCGCACATCGCCGCGGCGATCATGGGCCACTCGCCCTCGGGCGTCTTCGGCTACTCGCACATGCTCGGCGGCTTCGCCGGCGGACAGGCGGAGTACGCGCGAGTCCCCTTCGCGGACTTCGGGCCGCTCAAGCTCCCTGATTCGGTGACCGACGAGCAGGCGGTGATGCTCGCCGACATCTTCCCGACCGGCTACATGGGCGCGGAGATGTGCGACATCGGCCCCGGCGACACGATCGCGGTGTGGGGATGCGGCCCGGTCGGCCAGTTCGCGATCGCCAGCGCGAAGCTGCTCGGCGCCGAGCGCGTGATCGCGATCGACCGCTTCCCGTACCGGCTGCGGCTCGCGCGCGAGCGTGCCGGCGCGGACATCACGATCAACTACGAGGAGACGAGCGTGATGGAGGCGCTCAGGGAGCTCACCGGCGGCCGCGGCCCCGACGGCTGCATCGACGCGGTGGGTCTCGAGGCGCACACACCCGGGCTCGTCGGCCTGTACGACAAGGCGAAGCAGTCGATGCGCTGGGAGAACGATCGCCCGGGCGCGCTGCGCGAGGCGATCATGAGCGTCGCCAATGGGCGCACGGTCTCGGTGATCGGGGTCTACAGCGGCTTCATCGACAAGTTCCCGATGGGCTCACTGACGAACCGCTCGGTCACGATCAAGAGCGGGCAGTGCCACGTGCATCGCTACATGCAGCCCCTCCTCGACCGCATCGAGCGCGGGGAGATCGACCCGAGCTTCGTGATCACGCACCAGATGAAGCTCGAGGACGCCGCGGTCGGCTACGACATCTTCACGCACAAGGACGACGAGTGCCTGAAGGTGGTGCTGAAGACGGGACACTAGCGGCGGGGGGTCGGGGGGTCGGGGAGCCGGCTTTGCGGCCTGGCTCCCCTTTCCGTGCGCGGCAACCACAACCGCGTCACGCGGCGTGGCTGCGGACTCTGTCGCGGGTCGCGTCGGGGCTCGTCGTGCATCCGCGCATCGCGCGGTCTGGGCAGGAAGCACGGCGGAAGAACTGCCCTCGTCAAGAACTGCGGAAGGGTTCCTCTCGGGGCCATGATCGACGTGCTACGAGCCCGAAAGCCTTGTTGGGGCATGCGGGGCGAGATGGTCTCGCCATGCATGCCCCAAAATCACTTCGGCTCGTACGAGTAGAATCTTCCGTCGTTCTTCCGCCGTGCTTGCGTAGTTCTTCCCACAAAAACCGCGCGATCTCCCCGCCGAGACAGACCACCACGCGACCCGCCAGAATGCCGGTGATCGCCGAGAAGCTTTCTACGATTGCTCGGCGGTGAATAACAGGGAGCCGTGGAGCGACGGGAGGTGGCGCTCGTGAGGAGCAAGCAGCCCCTGCGAACTCCTCCCCCGGCCTCCCCGGCTCCCTGTGATAACAAGCAAAGGTCACGAATGAGTTTGGGGCCCGCGGGGCGAAACGATCTCACCTAGCGCGCCCCAAAAAAGTTCAGCAGCAGTATCCGCGTCGATCCGCCCGATCCGCCGCGATCCGCGTGAGTCGTTCACAGCCACGATCCCGGGCCGCCGAGGACGATCTCAGTAACGCGCGCGGAGCGTTCCGATGCCAACCAACGCCGAGCCGGTGGCACACCGCGCTGTGGGGAGTTTTCCCAGTGCTCGACCGTGATTCCCCGACTGCGAGCAGCGTGAGGGAACGGTAGACTGGGCACATGGTCTCCGCCGCGCGGGCGGAGCGTCCGATTACAGGAGAACGATGCCCACGCTGCCCCTTCCGATCGACGAGAATCGGATCGTGAACGACGTCCTCGCGGACTACCCCGGGACGTTCGCGATCTTCCACGACTTCGGGATCGACGCCTGCTGCGGAGGCGCGGAGTCGATCGCGGTCTCGGCGGAGCGCGACGGCGCCGATCTGTCGGCGCTGCTCACCGCGCTGCGCGAGGCGACCGCGGAGCGTCAGGGCGAGCGCTGATGGGTGCTCCCGCGGTCCGGGGGCGTCCCCCCATCGCGAGCTTCGACTTCGACCGCTCGCCCTTCGTCGTCATCTGGGAGACTACGCAGGCGTGCGATCTCGCCTGCGTCCACTGCCGCGCCTCGGCGATCCCGCGACGCGACGCGCGCGAGCTGACGACCATCGAGGCGATCCGCCTGCTCGACTCGGTCCGCGCCTTCGATCCGGAGCATCCACCGCTGTTCGTGATGACGGGTGGCGATCCGCTGCGGCGCGCGGACATCCCGACCCTCGTCGAGTACGGGACGCGCATCGGCCTGCGCGTCGCACTCACGCCGTCGGGGACGCCGCTGACCTCGCGCGCGCGCCTCGAGGAGCTGCGCGACGCCGGGCTGGCCCGGCTGGCGGTGAGCCTCGACGGCTCGACGCGTACGATCCACGACCGCTTCCGCGGAGTCGCCGGCTCGTACGAGTGGACGCTGCGCATCCTCCGCGACGCGCGCGAGCTCGACCTGTCGACGCAGATCAACTCGACGATCTCGCGCCACAACATCGACGATCTCGAGCCGCTCATCGAGCTCGTCGAGGATCTGGGGATCTCGCTCTGGTCGGTGTTCTTCATCGTACCGACGGGGCGCGCGCACGTCGACCAGATGGTGTCGCCCGACGAGGTCGAGTGGGTGATGAACCGCCTGCACGACCTCTCGAAGGTCGCGCCCTTCGACATCAAGACGACCGCGGGTCCGCACTATCGGCGCGTCACCATCCAGCGCCAGGTCGCGGAACGCCGCGAGGCCGCCGCCGCGGAGCGTCCGGCGCCGGCGCTGCGCGGGGGAGCGGGCTTCACCCTCCGCGACGGGATCGGCCGCGCGCGCGGGGTGACGGACGGCGTCGGCTTCGTCTTCGTCAGCCATCGCGGGGAGATCTTTCCCTCGGGATTTCTCCCACTGAGCGCGGGGAACGTGCGGACGAACGATCTCGCGGAGGTTTATCGCAAGAGTCCGCTCTTTCGCGAGCTCCGCGACACGACGCGGCTCAAGGGCAAGTGCGGGGCGTGCGAGTACGGCAACGTGTGCGGCGGCTCGCGCGGCCGCGCGTACGCGATGACCGGCGACTACATGCAGGCCGACCCGCTCTGCGCGTACGTTCCGGCCGCGCTCCTGGAGCAGCGCTGAGATGATCGGCATCACGCGGCTCTACGCCGGGCGGAACACTCCCTCCGACGGCCTGCGCTACGGCCACCAGAAGATGGAGGGCGTTCGCGCGCGCGACGTCGTCACGACGACGCCCCCGCGCTCGGCGGCAGAGCGGAGGCCGGTCGTCGTCTGGAACGTCGGTCGCCGGTGCAACCTGCATTGCGTCCACTGCTACTCCGACTCGGCGAACCGCCGGTACGAGGGCGAGCTGACGACCGTGGAAGGACGCGCGCTCATCGACGATCTCGCCGACTTCGGGGTGCCCGTGCTCCTCCTTTCCGGCGGCGAGCCGCTGATGCGGCCGGACATCTTCGAGCTCATCGGGCACGCGCGGGAGCGCGGGCTGCGGACGACGCTGTCGACGAACGGAACGCTCATCGACATGCCGGCCGCGGAGTGCCTGCGTGGGCTCGGCGTGAGCTACGTCGGCATCTCGCTCGACGGGATCGGCGCGACCAACGATCGCTTCCGCGGGCACAAAGGCGCCTTCGAGCTGGCGATGCGCGGCTTCCGCAGCTGCAAGGCGGTGGGGCAGCGCGTCGGGCTCCGGATGACGCTCACCCGTCGCAACTGCCACGACCTCGAGTCGATCTTCGACTTCATCGAGAAGGAGGAGATCGACCGCGCGTGCTTCTATCACCTCGTGTACAGCGGCCGCGGAGCGCAGACGGACGAGCTCACCCACGAGGACGCGCGCCGCGCGATCGACACGATCCTCCGCCGCACGCGCGACTTCGCGAGCCGAGGGATCGCCAAGGAGATCTTCACCGTCGACAACCACGCCGACGGGCCGTATCTGCACCTGAAGCTGCGCGAGGAGGACCCCGCGCGCGCCGAGGAAGCGTTGGCGCTGCTGAAGTGGAACGGCGGCGGGTTGAACAGCTCCGGGGTCGGCATCGCCGACATCGACTTCCTCGGGAATGTGCATCCCGACCAGTTCTGGATGAGCCACACGCTCGGCAACGTCCGCACGCGGAAGTTCAGCGAGATCTGGCAGGACCTCTCGGACCCGCTGCTCGCGGCGCTGCGCGATCGCGCCCCGCTGCTGCACGGACGCTGCGGCGGGTGCCAGTGGAAGGACGTCTGCGGCGGCAGCTTCCGCGTCCGCGCGCTGCAGGCGTACGGCGACCCCTGGGCGTCGGACCCCGGCTGCTACCTCACCGACGAGGAGTGCGGTGTGACGCCCGGAAGCCGCATCCGCGAGCCCGCGAACTGACACGGTGCTCGAGCTGTCTCCCCTCGCGCGCGGCTGGCTCTATCGCGCGGCGCTGCTCGCGCACCTGGGCGCGGTGGTCGTCTGGTTCGGGGCGGTGGCGTATTACCCGCTGATCCTGCGGCCGGCGCTGCGCGCGGCGGAGATGGAGCGGAAGGCGAAGTACGTGCTGCTCGCGGCGGTGAAGTCCCGGCTGAAGCGCGTCGTCGGAGCCGCGGTCGTGCTGCTCGCGGCGAGCGGCCTCACCCTCGCATGGCTGCGCGGATTTCTCGCCGCCGGAACGTCGAGCGTCTATCATCATCGCCTGTTCCTCGCGAAATTGGCGCTCGGCGCGGTGCTCATCGGGGTCTTCCTCACCGCGCTCCCTCTCCTGCAGCGGGTGACGGTCCCGACGCGGCGCGCGCGGCTCTTCCTCGCGACGCATCTCGCGGTGCTGGCGCTCGGCCTCATCGCCGCGGGGGCGGGGATCCTTCTCTCCCGCTGAGCCGCGCATGTACACGCTCGTCCGCCGCTACATCAAGACCGCGATCGGCTTCCTCGCGCTCGGCCTCGCGATCGGCGGGTGGATGATCGCGCGGCGCGAGCTGTACGACCGGTTTCCGTCCAGCTACGTCGTCAGCGCGCACACCCACGCGATCTTCGTCGGCTTCGTGATGATGATGATCCTCGGCGTGGCGCTCTGGCTCTTTCCGCGGCCGGACAAGGAGGACACGCGCTACCGGCCGGTGCTCGTCGAGTGGGCGTACTGGCTGCTGGCCATCGGCACGGCGGGGCGCGTCGCGGGGGAGCTGCTGCGGACCGTGTCCGGCGCGACCGCGCTACGCGTCGCCGTCCTCGTCTTCGGCGCGGGGCAGATCGGCGGGCTGCTGCTCTTCTTTCACGCGATGTGGTCGCGCATCCGCCCGTTAGGCAGCCGGGCGCGTGAGGAGAAGGGCGAGCGCTTCTAGGCCTAGTGGTGGCCGGCGGCCGACGCGACGAGGGCGCGGAGGATCGACCAGGCGAGCCGCGCGCAGCAGGCCAGGCCAAGGTAGGCGGCGAGGTCGGCGACGTTGAGGACGAGGGCGCCGTCGTAGCCGTGGGCGATGGCGAGGAAGTCCGGCACGCCGCCCGGCGACGTGACGAGGCTCGTGAGATTTCCGAGCGCGCCCCCGGCGATGAGCCCGAGCGCGGTGGGGGCGATCGCGTCGAGTCGGGCGAGCCGCGGGCAGGCGGCGAAGGTGAGGAGCAGGGCCAGGGCGGTGAGCGTGACGTTCACCGGCCAGGTCCACGCGCCGAGCGAGGTGCTGAAGGCGCCGAGCTGGTTGTGGACCACGTCGATCCGGACGAGCTGCCCGAGGAGGGGATAGCGCTGTCCCGACCACATCTCGACGGCCATCGACTTGGAGACGAGGTCTCCGAGGAGCACGACGGCGGTCATCCCGAGGAACGTCCCGGTGTCGGAGAGCGGAGCGGCGAGCTGGCTCCGTGCGCGATGCGACGAAAAGGAGCTGAGCGACGGCATGATCGGGACGGCGACGGCGGGACGCGGGATCGTACGACATGGAAACGCAAAGGGCGAGCCGGGAGAGGGGGGAACCTGCGGGATGCTCGATTCGCGATGCGCGAAAGGGCCCGATGCTCGATGCGCGATGCGCGACACGGCCCGATGCTCGATGCGCGATGCGCGAAACGGCGGGGTGCTCGATGCGCGAAGCACGAAACGAAGGGATGGGGAGGGGAGAACTCTGGCTTGCGGGGGTGGAGGGGGTGCGACATATTGGTGTTAACAGAATTGTCAAACATGACTGTCAAGAAACGGAGCAGGGCGAAATCCCCGGCGGTCGCCGCGGACGCCGACACCGAGCAGCGCATCCTCGACGCCGCGAGCACGGTCTTCCTCCGCCGCGGCACCGCCGGCGCGCGGATGCAGGACATCGCCGCCGAGGCGGGGGTGAACCATGCCCTGCTCCACTACTACTTCCGGTCGAAGGACCGCCTCGCCGAAGCGGTGTTCCGCCGCGCCGCGACGAGGCTCCTCCCGCCCTTCGTCGCCATCCTCGGCTCCGACCTCCCCCTCGACGAGAAGGTCGCGCGGATCGTCGAGCACGAGCTCGACCAGCTCCGCGAGGCGCCGTACCTCCCCGGCTACATCCTCAGCGAGCTCAATCACCACCCCGAGCGCGCCGCGCAGCTCGTCCAGACCCTCGCCGGCGTCGACCCCGAGCGCGTCCGCCCCGCCATCTTCGCGACCCTCGCCAGGCAGATCGACGAGCGCGTGAAGGCGAAGAAGATGCGCCCGATCGCCGTCGAGCAGTTCATCGTGAACCTCGTCTCGCTCTGCATCTTTCCCTTCGCGGCGCGGCCGATGGTGATGACCATGTTCGGCTGGGGGGACGAGGAGTTCGCGCGCTTCATCGACCGGCGGCGACGGGAGCTTCCGGCGTTCTTCCTCGAGGCGCTCGCGCGATGACGATCTCCCTTCGAACGGGCGCCGCCGCGCTCCTCCCGCTGCTCGCCGCCTGCCACCGCGCGCCGAAGCCCGACGCCTACGGGAACTTCGAGACGACCGAGGTCGTCGTCTCGGCCGAAGCGTCGGGGCGGCTCCTGAGCTTCCACGTGAACGAGGGCGACCACCTCGCCGCCGGCGCCGTCGTCGGGCTCGTCGACACCACCGCGCTCGCCCTGGAACGGAAGCAGCTCCTCGCCCAGCAGTCGGCGACCTCGGCCCGCGTCGCCTCCGCGGAGCGGCAGGCGAGCGCGCTCGAGGTGCA
>JABFXC010000077.1 GCA_013361935.1 Gemmatimonadaceae bacterium | reverse complement strand
TATTCAAGAACTGCGGAAGGGGTCCTCTTCGAGCGACCCTCACAATGCTACGAGCCCGAAAGCTGTGTTGGGGCATGCGGAGCGAGATGGTCTCACCCCGCATGCCCCAAATCAGATCCCGGCTCGTGCGAGTAGAATCTTCCGCCCTTCTTCCGCAGTGCTTGTGTAGTTCTTCCCGGAAAAACCGCGCGATCTCCCCGCCGAGACAGACCAGTACGCGACCCGGGAGAATGCCCGCCGAGAATCCCCGCGGTCCCTGCGGATCTTCTTCACCTGCGGCTCGGCGGTGAATAACAGGGAGCCGTGGAGCTACGGGAGGTGCCATGGTGCCGAGCCCCCCCAGCCCCTGCCAACGCCTCCCCCGGCCTCCCCGGCTCCCTGTTACATACAGCCAAGGCCATGAACGTTCTTGGGGCGCGCCAGGCGAGACCATCTCACCTAGCGCGCCCCAACAAAGCTCAGCAGCAGTATCCGCGTCGATCCGCCCGATCCGCCTCCATCCGCGTGAGTAGTTCACAGCCACGATCCCGGCCCGCCGAGGACGAGCTCAGTAACGCGCGCGGAGCGTTCCGATGCCAACCACATCGACCCGCGTGGCCTGCAGCGCCGGGCCTCAGACTCCCTGCAGCTCCCCCCGCCGCTCGATCGAGTGCTCGACGTCCGTCCCCAGCACGCCCTCCCATCGGGCCATCACCACCGTCGCCAGGCAGTTGCCGAGCACGTTCAGCGAGGTGCGCGCCATGTCCATGATCGCGTCGACGCCGAGGATGACGGCGATCGCCTCGATCGGCAGCTTGAACTGCGTGAGCGCGCCGGCGAGGATCACCAGCGACGCGCGCGGCACCGCCGCCACGCCCTTCGAGGTGAGCATCAGCACGAGCATCATGAACAGCTGCTGGCCGATGGGCATGTGGATCCCGGCCGCCTGCGCCGCGAACACCGACGCCACCGCGAGGTAGAGCGTGCTCCCGTCCAGGTTGAAGGAGTAGCCGGTCGGCATCACGAAGGCGACGATGCGCTTCGGCACCCCGATCGCCTCCATGGCCTGCATCGCCCGCGGCAGCGCCGCCTCCGACGACGCCGTCGTGAACGCGATCAGCCAGGGCTCCTTCACCGCATTGATGAAGCGGCGCAGCGGCACCTTCATGATCAGCGCGATGGGCAGGAGCACGAACAGCGCGAAGGCGATGAGCGCGATGTAGAGCGTCCCGACGAGCTTCGCGAGGTTCAGCAGCACGCCGATCCCGCTCTTGCCCACCGTCACCGCGATCGCCGCGCCGATGCCCACCGGCGCGAAGCCCATCACCACCGCGACGACCTTGAACATCACCTCGGAGAGCGACTCGCAGAACGCGAGCATCGTCTCCTTCGGCTTCCCCTTCGTCCGCGCCAGCGCGACGGCGAAGATGATGGAGAAGAAGACGATCTGCAGCACCTCGTTGTGCACCCACGCCTCGGCGAAGCTCGCCGGCACCGTGTGCTCGAGCACTCCGGCGACGGTCACGTGCGTCGTCGCCAGATTCTCCGCGGCCGTCGCGTCGGCGGCGGCGAGCGAGACGCCCACCCCCGGCTTCGCGATGTTCACCGCCAGAAGCCCGATCGCCAGCGCGAGCGTGGTCGCGATCTCGAAGTAGATGATCGAACGCAGCGCGAGCTTGCCGACCTGCTTCATGTCGTCGCCGTGCCCGGCGATCCCGACCACCAGCGTGCCGAAGATCAGCGGCACGACCAGCGACTTGATCATCCGCAGAAAGATGTTCGACAGCGGGTTCAGCGCGATGCCGACGCTCGGCCAGAGCGCGCCGATGAGGATCCCGAGGACCACCGAGATCACGATCCACTGCGACTGCGTGCGTCGCTTGAGGAAGCTCCACATGTGCGCCTACTCCTTCTCGATCGGCGGAGGCGGCTCGAGCTCCACGGGCCCACGGCCGCGGCGCAGCGTCGAGTTCTTGAAGCCGTAGGCGAAGTACAGCGCGAGGCCGATCACCAGCCAGATCGCGAACCGCTCCCACGCGGCCGGCGGCAGCCCGTACATCGTGTAGAGACACGCCGCCGCGCCGGCGATCGTCGTGAACCAGACGAAGGGAACCCGGAAGGGACGCGGCCGGTCGGGATCGGTGAAGCGCAGCACGAGCACGCCGATGCAGACGAGCGCGAACGCGGACAGCGTCCCGATGTTCGTCAGGTCGTAGGTCGCGTCGTCGTCGACGACCAGCGCCGCCGTCGCGACGAGCACCCCGGTGATGATCGTCGTGATGTGCGGCGTGCGGTACTTCGGGTGGATCTTCGACGCCCACGGCGGGAGCAGCCCGTCGCGCGCCATCGCGAAGAAGATGCGCGGCTGCCCGTACTGGAAGACGAGCAGCACCGCCGCCATCGACACCATCGCGCCGAGCGAGATGAACCAGCCGAAGGTCTTCAGCCCGGCGACGTCGAACGCGTGCGCCAGCGGATCGGCGGACTTGAGCTGCGCGTACGGGATCAGCCCCGTCGCCACCGCGCCGACGATCATGTAGATGACCGTGCAGATCGCCAGCCCGAGCAGGATGCCGCGCGGCATGTCGCGCTGCGGGTTCTTCGTCTCCTCCGCCGCCGTGGAGATCGCGTCGAAGCCGATGAAGGCGAAGAAGACGATCGCCGCGCCCTGATGGATTCCGCGCCACCCGTTCGGCGCGAACGGCTTGTAGTTCGCCGTGTCGATGTGCATCGCACCCACGATCACGAACACGGCGAGCACGAGCAGCTTCACGACCACCATCGCGTTGTTCACGCGCGTGCTCTCGCGTACCCCGATCACGAGCAGCCAGGTGATCGCCATGACGATCACGAACGCGGGGAGGTTGATGAGCACCGGGATCCCGCCCAGGTGCGGCGCCGTGTCGAGCAGCGTTCGTATCGCCGGGTCCGAGCTCGAGTGCACGTCCCAGTAGCCGTGCGTCAGCCAGTCGGGGATGTGCACCCCGAAGCCGGTGAGGAAGGAGACGAAGTACCCCGACCAGGAGATCGCCACCGCGACGTTGCCGACCGCGTACTCGAGGATCAGGTCCCAGCCGATGATCCAGGCGATGATCTCGCCGAGCGTCGCGTAGGAGTACGCGTACGCGCTCCCCGCCTGCGGGATCATCGACGCGAGCTCGGCGTAGCAGAGCGCGGCGAAGCCGCAGACGACGCCGAGCAGCGCGAAGGAGACGACCAGCGCCGGTCCGGCGCCGTAGCGCACCACCTCGCCGGTGGCCTTGATCTCCCCCGCCGCCGCCGTGCCGAGCGTCGAGAAGATGCCGGCGCCGATGACGGCGCCGATCGAGAGGAGCACGAGGTCGCTGACGCCTAACGCGCGGCGCAGCCCCCCCTGGTTCTCGCCCTCGGCGAGCAGCGCGGCGATCGGCTTCCGGGAAAAGAGTCCTGACATTCGTGGAGGGGAAGAAGCTCCGGCGGACGCGATCATCCGCCCCGGAAACGAGGAAACGGGGGGCGGCATCACCGCCCCCCGTTTCCGGTTGAGATCAGATGAACAGCGGCGCCAGCACGAGCGTGATCGTGCTGAGCAGCTTCACGAGCACGTGCAGCGACGGGCCCGCCGTGTCCTTGAACGGGTCGCCGACGGTGTCCCCGACCACCGCCGCCTTGTGCGCGTCCGAGCGCTTCCCGCCGTACACGCCCGTCTCGATGTACTTCTTCGCGTTGTCCCAGGCGCCGCCGCCGTTGTTCAGGAAGCCCGCCATCAGGATCCCGGCGATCGTGCCGACCATCAGCAGCGCCGCCACGGCTTCCGCCCCGATGTGCTCGGAGCCCGTGTTGCCGAAGCGCTTGAAGACGATCCCGACCACCACCGGGAAGAGCACCACCAGCGCGCCGGGCAGCACCATCGCACGCAGCGCGCCGACCGTCACGATGTCCACGCAGCGCGCGTAGTCGGGATCCTCGGTACCCTGCATGATCCCCGGCTTCTCGCGGAACTGCCGCCGCACCTCGGTGATGACGCTGGACGCCGCCTTGCGCACCGCCGTCATCGCCAGCGAGGAGAACCAGAAGACGAGCATCGCCCCGAGCAGCGCGGCGACGAACACCACCGGCTTCGACAGGTCGACGCTCAGCACCTCGCCCGTGTAGTTGCGCACCTCGTCGAGGTACGCGGAGAAGAGCAGGAACGCCGCCAGCGCCGCCGAGCCGATCGCGTAGCCCTTGGTCAGCGCCTTCGTCGTGTTGCCCACCGCGTCCAGGCGGTCGGTCTTGTCGCGCACGCTCTCCGGCGCCCGCGACATCTCGACGATGCCGCCCGCGTTGTCCGTGATCGGGCCGAAGACGTCCATCGCCAGGATGTAGCCCGCCGTGCCGAGCATCCCCATCGTTGCGACCGCGGTGCCGAACAGACCGCCGATCGGCTCGCCCGCGTCGTTCACCAGCCCGCTCGTCTGGCCGAGCTTGTAGCTGGCGATGATCGCGATGCCGATGGTGATCACCGGCATCACCGTCGATTCCATGCCCACCGCGAGGCCGGCGATGATGTTCGTCGCCGGGCCGGTCTGGCTCGCCTCGGCGATGCCCAGCACCGGGCGGTAGCGATACTCGGTGTAGTACTGCGTGATGA
The DNA here is from genome assembly GCA_013361935.1 of Gemmatimonadaceae bacterium. Lineage (GTDB taxonomy): Bacteria > Gemmatimonadota > Gemmatimonadetes > Gemmatimonadales > Gemmatimonadaceae > JABFXC01. The sequence continues at coordinate 13,709 of JABFXC010000077.1, read as the reverse complement.
AGACGAAGGCGATCGACGTCGCGATGCCGATGAGCCCCGCGATGAAGAAGTGCCACCACGCGTTCGGAGCATCCGCCGCCTGGAGCAGCGCCTTGCTGGCGAAGAAGAACACGATCGTCACCAGCGCCGCCGTGACGTAGTAGCCGAAGTTGAGCGCCTTCATCGGGTCGGCGTCCTCGCGCGTGCGCACGACCATCACGCCGACGATCGAGCAGATGAGGCCGAGCGCCATGATCACCAGCGGGAAGAGGATCCCGTTCATCCCGAAGTGCCGGTAGAGCAGCACGCCGAGGATCATCGCGCCGATGTTCTCCGCCGCGGTCGACTCGAAGAGATCCGCGCCGCGTCCCGCGCAGTCGCCGACGTTGTCGCCGACGAGATCCGCGATCACCGCCGGGTTGCGCGGGTCGTCCTCGGGAATGCCCGCCTCCACCTTGCCCACGAGGTCAGCGCCGACGTCCGCGGCCTTCGTGTAGATGCCGCCGCCGAGCTGCGCGAACAGCGCGACGAACGACGCGCCGAATCCGTAGCCGACGATCAGGAAGGGGATGCGCTGCGCCCACTCGTCACCCGACATTCCCGCCGGCGTGAACGCCTTCAGCAGCGCGAACAGCCCGCCCACGCCGAGGAGGCTCATCGCCACCGTGAAGAGTCCCGACACCGCGCCGCCGCGGAGCGCCGTCTGCAGCGCGTCGTTGAGCGAGGTCATCGCCGCCGACGCGACGCGGATGTTCGCGCGGATCGAGATCCACATCCCCATGAACCCGGCGATCCCCGAGCTGATCGCGCCGAGCAGGAAGGAGCCCGTGACGTAGAGCGCGAGAGTGCGCGCGTTCTCGACCGGATCGTGCGCGGTCGCGGTGCGGAAGAAGCCATAGCCGACGCCGATGATGATCGCGACGACGACCGAGAGCATGGCGATGGTCTTGTACTGCCGCGCCAGATACGCCTCGGCGCCCTGCTGGATCGCGTTCGAGATGCGCTGCATCTCCGGGGTGCCGCGGCCGCGGGCGAGCACCCAGCGGGCGAGCCACGTCGCGAACAACAGCGCGAAGACGCTGCATCCGAGCACGATCCACAACAGGTGCGACTGCGATGAAGTCATGTCACTGGTGAAGAAGGTGGAGCAGGAGCGGCGCGTCCTCTCAGACGCGCCCGTCAGGCACCGCGACCGGCGTCCGTCCCTCGACGGCCCGCCAGGCGAAGTACACGGGAACCCCGATCAGCACGAGCACGAGCCCGGAGAAGGCCTGCGTGCGCGTCTTGTCGGCGATGAGGAGGATGATCGCGACCGCGATCGCGAGCACGATGTACAGCGCGGGAAGCACCGGATAGCCGACGGCGCGATACGGACGCGGCGCGTCGGGCAGCTTGCGGCGCAGGATGAACAGCCCCGCGGTCGTCGCGACATAGAAGACTAGCGCGGCGAAGATCACGAAGTCGAGGAGCTGACCGTACGTGCCCGTGAGGCAGAGGATGCTCGTCCAGAGTGACTGCGCGAGGAGCGCCGCCGCCGGCACGTGGTTCCGGTTCAGCCGTCCCGCATTCCGGAAGAACAGCCGGTCGCGCGCCATCGCGAAGTAGACGCGCGCCCCGGCGAGGATCAGGCCGTTGTTGCAGCCGAAGGTCGAGATGAGGATCGCGACCGCCATGATCGTCGCCGCGGCGCCGCCGAAGATCATCTCCGCCGCCGCCGTGCCGACGCGGTCCTGCGTCGCGTACTGGATCCCGCGGGCGAGCGCGCTCGCGCCGGCTGGGTCGCCGTGCAGCGGGAGGACGCTCAGATACGCGAAGTTCGCGATGATGTAGAGCAGGCAGACGGTGCCCGTGCCGAAGAGCAGCGCGCGCGGCAGATTGCGCTGCGGTTGCTGCACCTCCGCCGCGGCGAAGGTCACGTTGTTCCAGGCGTCGCTCGAGAAGAGCGAGCCGACCATCGCCGCGCCGAAGGCGAGCACGAAGGCGCCCGTGACGCCCGAGAAACCGCCGAAGTTGCCGGCGCCGAAGTTCGCGGCGATCGCCGTCGCGTTGCGGCCGACGGTCAGGCCGAGCACGATCAGCCCGGCGAGCGCGAGCGTCTTCACCCAGGTGAGCGTCGTCTGGACGAGCTTCCCCTCGCGCACGCCGCGCAGGTTCACCCAGGTGAGCACCCAGATCATGATCAGCGCGACGAGGCGCTGCGGGGTGAGCCCGAGCTGAATGCTCTGCGTCGCCGCGTCGCGGCAGCCTAACGCGCCGACGCAGAAGTCGGCCTGCGGAAACCAGCCGAAGCGCTCCGGCGACACGGCCGGCCAGAGCACGCCGAGGAAGCGCCCGAAGGCGACGGCGACCGCGGCGATGGTCCCGGTCTGGATCACGACGAACAGCGTCCAGCCATAAAGAAAGCCCATGAGGTGACCCATGGACTCGCGGAGGAAGACGTACTGGCCGCCTGCTCGGGGGTACATCGCCGCGAGCTCGCCGTAGGCGAGCGCGCCGAGCACGGTCATGATGCCGGAGAGCACCCAGGCCATGATCAGCCAGAACGGCGACCCGACTTGGCGGGCGATGTCCGCGGAAACGAGGAAGATCCCGGAGCCGATCATCGAGCCGGCGACGAGCATCGTCGCGTCGGTCAACGTCAGCGCCTTCACGAATTCGGGCTGCGAGTTGGCGACCGCGTCGGGCGCGGCGGCAACGCTGCTCATTCGGATTCCTCGATGTGGGTGCGCGGCGTCGCGGGCGGGAAAGCGATGCCGGGACGCGGGTTACGGACGCGTCAAGTTATATGGCACGGCAGGGGTTGGCTAGGCCGGATTCCCTCTCGAACGGCGCTCTGACGAGCGCGGCGCGGAGCACTCTCGCGCGAGCGCGTTCCTCGGCGCTAGAAGGACCAGCTTCCGTGAAAATTCGCTCTCACAGGCGTTCCGTCGGCGCGAGTCGCGGGGCGAAAACGGAACCTGCTCATCACCTCGCGCAGCTTCTTGTTGTAGCCACCGTCGGGCGTCTCGGTGAACTTCACGCTCACCACGCGCCCAGTCGAATCGACGTCGAAGTCGAAGACGATCAGCTTGACGTTCTTCGGTACCGGCTGCGGAGGCTGGGGAAGCGTCATCGGATACGGGGGGTAGAGCGTATCCGCTCCACCTCCCGTCCCCGGACCGTTCGCGCTCCCGATTCCCGTCCCCACTCCCGATCCGATCCCGCCCCCGCTCCCCGGCCCCGCTCCGCCCGTGCCGCTCGCGTCGCCCGTCCCCGACGCGGCACCGCTCGACGGCGCGTCCTGCTTCGGCGGAGGCGTCGCCTGCGGCTGTACCTGCGCCGGCGTCGGCTGCACGACCTGCGGCTTCGGGGGTGTCGGCACCGGGGTGGGTGTCAGTGTCGGTTTCGCCGCTTCCGGCGTGGGCGCGACGCGCACGTAGCGCAGCGTCTCGCGCGAGCCCATCCCGCCGCTGCCGCCACCGCCGCCCGCGGGCCCCGCTCCTCCCGCGCCCCTGGCCAGCGCCGCGCGCACGCTCGGCGAGAGCAATGCCGGGAGCAGAAGCGCGAGCAGGATCAGCAGGTGCACCGCGATCGACACCACGCGCCCCATGACCCGCGAGTCGCGCGACGCGGCGGGACGGGGCAGCTCGGTGGGCAGCCGCCAGGGCCGCCGCACCGCGGCGCCCTCGCCGCTCGGCTCGCCCTGCCATGGCTCGCGCGGACCGTCGCGATCGGTCGGGAACTCCTCGTCGCTCATCTCACCTCGTCGCGCTGCATGAGTGGAATTATACGATCGACTCCCGCGAAAGGTTCGTTCACGGGCGACAAAAGGGGCCAGGGGCCAGGCGTCAGGAACGGCGTCAACCGCGGTTCCTTCCGCCTGGCCCCTGGCCCCCCCGACCCCGCGTTACTTCGTCGCGGGAGCCGGCTTGCTCACATCCTTCGGCGGGACGCCGATGACCTTCACGCCATTCCCGCGCGCGACGTCCATCGCCCAGATGATGTCCTGATACTTCAGCGACGGATCGCCCTTCACGAAGATGATCTTCTCCGGACGGCCCGTGTAGATCGCCTTGATGCTGTCGCCGAGCGACTCCTTCGGCGCGACGTGCTTGTTCAGCGCGTAGTAGCCGTTCGGTCCCACCTCGAGCACGATCTGGTTGCTCTGCGAGTTCGCCGGAGCCGTGCTCGGATTGGGGTCCGGCAGGTTCAGGTCGATCGCCTTCCGCATGGACGGCAGCGCCGCCATGAAGATGATCAGCAGCACGAGCAGCACGTCGATCATCGGGGTCACGTTCGGCTCGTTGGTGAGCCCGCCGCCCCCGCCAGCACTCATCGCCATTAGTGGCCTCCCGGGGTCGGCGGTGGTGGAACGTCGCCCTCGACCGTGGAGGTGGTGCCCGGGGTCTGATCGGTGATCATTCCGGTCACGGCCACTCCTGCCTTCGCGGCGATGTCGAGCGCGTCGAGCACCTTCGCGTAGTCCAGGCTCCTGTCTGCCTTCACGTAGAGAACCTTGTCCTCGGTGCGGTTCTGATAGATCTGCGTCAGACGCGCCTGGATGTCCTCGTAGCGGATCGGCTGCTTGTTGATGTAGTACTTCCCGTCCTTGTCGATGCCCAGCGTCTGATCGCTGTTCTCATCGGTCGGATGGGCCTTGAGATTCTGCCCCTGCGGCGGGGTGGCGTTGAAGCCGGCGAGAAGCGCGGGCGCGACCACCATGAAGATGATCAGCAGCACGAGCATCACGTCGATCATCGGCGTGACGTTCGGCTCCGCCTTCACACCGCCGCCACCACCTGCGGACATTGCCATCGGTAAGCCTCCTGCCTGTGATGGCGGCGGTTACTTGCTGATCGGGTTGTTGCTGCCGCCCGCGGTCTGCGGGTTGAACTCGCGGGTGAAGCGGCTGCGGCCGAACTCGCCCGACACGCCCTTGATCAGGTAGTCGATGAACTCCTTCGAGACGTACGTCATCTCGGCCGACAGGTTGTCGACCTTCGTCTGGAAGTAGTTGTACATCCACACCGCCGGGATCGCGACGATGAGACCGAACGCCGTCGTGATGAGCGCCTCGGCGATGCCGGAGCCGATCGAGGCGAGACCGCCCGAGCCCGTCGCGGCCATGGCCGTGAAGGCGTTGACGATGCCCATCGTGGTGCCGAGCAGGCCGACGAACGGCGCCGTCGAGCCGACCGTCGCGAGCACGCCCGAGCCGCGCTTCAGCTCCGTCACCTCGAGGAGCATGTTGCGCTCGACCGCGCGCTCCGCCGAGTTGATGTCGGCGACCGTGACCGAGCCATCCTGGATCAGCGGCTTCACCTCGCCGAGCGCGCCACCGAGCACGCGGGCGACGTGCGACTTCTTGTAGCCTTCGGCGAGCTTGATCGCCTCGGTGATGTTGTCCTCCTCGAGGAACTGCGAGAACTCGGGAGTGAACTTCACCGTCTCACGACGGGCGGCGCGGAGCGCCCACCACTTCTGCACCATGATCGTCAGCGACCACAGCGACATGATGAACAGGACGGCAACGATGCCCTTGGCGAAATAGCCCATCGTGTGCCAGAGATCGATCAGCGAAACACCCATGGGGCGGGACTCCTCGGTAAGTGGCCGGAATTCTGGGGACGGAACCGCTACGTCGTACGCTTACTTGCCGATGCCGAAGCTGAAGGGAAGCTGCACCACCTGACGCACCTTCTTCCCGCCGATCTCGGCGGGGAAGAACCGGTAGCGCGGCAGCGCCTGCTTCACCGCCTGCGAGAACAGCTCGTGCGAGCTCTCGAGGATCTTGAAGGTGCTCATGTCCGCCCGACCCGAAGTGTCGACGACGAACTGGACGAGGACCTTCCCTTCGACTCCCGCCGACTGCAGCATCGACGGGTACGTCGGGCGCGGGTTCTCCGGCGACCCGAGCACGGTCTTCTCGACCTGGAACTCGAAGTACGCGCCCTCGTTGTTGACCGGGCCCGTACCACCCTCGACGCCGCGGCCCGAGCCACCGGCGACACCCTTGCCGGTGAAGTCCGCTTCGTCGGTGACCTTCTTCGAAAGGTCGATGTCCGGGATGACGTTCGGGATGTTCACCGGCGCGGCGAGCACCTGGAATCCCTTCGGCGGAGGCGGCGCGACCGTGACGTCCGGCGGCGGCGGAGCCTTCTCAGGCTCCTGCTTCGGCTCCTCCTTCTTCACCTCGACGAAGTCCACCTTCTCGGCCTTCGGCTTCTCGAGGACGGCTTCTCTCGCCTGCGCCGTCGCGTAGACGGCACCGGCGATCAGCGCCACATGGACGATCACGCTGAGGATCGTCCCGCCGAAGCTGCGCTGCTTCTTCTTCTTGGTCTCGATCAGGTTGTCGAACATGCGCTCGGCCCTGGTGAGTTGATGCACGAGGCTTCATGCAAGCCTTGTGCGTCAAGTTACACTTCGAGGCCGTAGCAGGAACGGGCCGAACATTAAGTCTCGGTGAACGAGCCGTTACGAAAGCTGAACGGCCTCGTCTTCCCCCTCTGGCGCCGGATCGGGGGCAAGCGGAAGGGCGACGGTGAAGACGGTCCCGCGGCCGAGGCGGGACTGCACGGTGAGCGAGCCGCGGTGCGCCTGGGCGATGTACTGGCTGATCGAGAGCCCGAGGCCGAAGCTCCCCCGCTCGGCGGCGTCCCCGGCCCGCCGCGACCGCGCGCGGTCGGCGCGCCAGAATCGCTCGAACACGTGCGGCAGGTCGGCCGCCGCGATCCCGATCCCCGTATCGCGCACGGTGAACGTCGCCTCGTCCAGCCGCCTGCCCAGCGAGACCTCGACCTTCCCTCCTCGCGGCGTGTACTTGATCGCGTTGGTGACGAGGTTGAGGAAGAGCTGCCGGAGCCGCGTCCTGTCTCCCATCACGACGGCGTCCTCGATGACCGGGAGGCTCACCGCGAGCCCCACGTCCTCGCCGAGAATCACCGCCGTCTCGAAGACCTCGCGGACGAGCGGCTCCAGGTGGATCGGCTCCGTCGCCAGCTCGAAGCGCCCTTCGTCGGCGCGGGCGAGCGTGAGCAGGGAGTCCACCAGGTCCGCCATCCGCGCGACCTCCTGGAGCGCCTCCTCCAGCGCGACGAGCTGTTCCGTGTGCGTCGATCTCGGATTCATCGCGCGCTCGACGTCGGCCCGGAGCACGGTGAGTGGCGTCTTCAGCTCGTGGCTCGCGTCCGCCGTGAAGCGGCGCAGCGCGCCGAACGACGTCTCGAGGCGCGCGATCATCGCGTTCAGCGTCGCCGAGAGACGGCCCAGCTCGTCGCCCGCCTCGGTCGGCAGACGCCGATGCAGGCTTCGCCCGTCGGTGATCGCCTCCACCTCGTTGATGATCAGCTCCACCGGCCTGAAGGCGAGCGCCGAGATGAACCACGCGCCGAACGCGCCGAGGAGCACGAACAGCGGAACGAGTCCGACCATCGACACGGCGAGCGCGCCCGGAGCTTCGTCGGCGGAGCGCGTGTCGACCGCGGTCACGACCCGCGTCACCTGCGACTGCTGCACCGTGTCCGGGCGGGCGACGAGGAGCAGTCGCGACGAGTCGAGCTGGACGAAGCGCGCCGGCCCGTCGGGACGCGCCTGGAGCGCGGCCTGCTGCAGGCGCGCCAGCTCGTCGAGGCTGAGCTGCCGCGCGAGGAAGGACGCGTAGAGGGCGCGGCCGCTCGCGTCGAGGATGAGGACGTAGTCCCCGATTCCCTCGAGCTTCTTGTGGAGCTGCGGCGCCACCACGGGCGCGGCGCTCGAGTCGGTGCGCACCGTCACCGGCGCACCCTCCTCCTCGGCGCTCGTCACCACGCGGAGCGCGGCGCTCGCCTGGTCCTCGACGCGCGCGGCGAGCTCGCGATAGGCGCTCGCGCGGCGGGCGACGAGCAGCACGAGCGAGAACGCGATCAGCGTCGCCGCGAGGGCGACGGCGTTGGCGGTGGTGAGTCGCGCGCGGACGGTGGCCACGGATCAGCGCCCGCGCCGGTGGTGGCGCGCCTCAGGCCTTGATGACGTAGCCGACTCCGCGCACCGTGGTGAGCAGCTTCCGGTCGTGCTTCGCGTCGATCTTCTTCCGCAGATGGTTGATCACCACGTCGACGATGTTCGTTCCCGGGTCGAAGTGATAGCCCCAGGCGTACTCGGTGATCAGCGTGCGGCTCATGACGCGACCCTGGTGGCGCATGAGGTATTCGAGGACGGTGAACTCCTTCGGCGTCAGCTCGATGAGCTCACCCCCGCGGCGCACCTCGCGCGCCGTTTGATCGAGCTCCAGGTCGGCGACGCGAAGCACCGGCGACGCGATCGCCCGCGGACGCCGCGCGAGCGCTTCGACCCGCGCGAGGAGCTCCTCGAAGGCGAAGGGCTTCGTCACGTAGTCGTCGGCGCCGGCGCGCAGCGTCGAGACCTTCGCGTCGACCGCGTCCTGCGCGGTGAGCACGAGGACGGGCCGCTCGAAGCCGCGGCCGCGGAGCGCGGTGAGCACGTCGAGCCCGGACTTGCCGGGAAGACGCATGTCGAGGATCACGAGGTCGAAGGCGCCGGACGCCGCGCGCTGCTCGCCCTCCTCTCCATCGCTGACCAGCTCCACCCCCCAGCGCTGCTCCTCGAGCCCGCGCTTCACGAACTGCCCGACGGTGGGGTCGTCTTCGATGACGAGAATCTTCATTGGCCGGTGAGCGGAGTGATCACGCGCGAGAGGGGACACTAAGGCCCGGCGCGGTCCGGCGCCACGTCCCCCGTCGCGCGCTACGACTCGCGCGGCCGCTGGAACCCGTACTCGCGGATCTTGCGATAGAGCGTCTTCGAGGAGATGCCGAGCACGGAGGCGGCGCGGCCCTGATGCCAGTTCGCCTGGTGCAGCACGGCCTCGATGTGCCGGCGCTCAAGCTCCTCGAGCGTGAGGTCGCTCCCCGCGGCGCGCGCGCCGTCGCCGTTGGTCGGCGGGGCGAGCGGGAGGTCGCGCGCGTAGATCACGCCGCCGTTCGCGAGCAGCACCGCGCGCTCGATCACGTTGCGCAGCTCGCGCACGTTGCCCGGCCACGAATATTCCTTGAGGATCGTGACCGCCTCCTCGCTCAGCCGCGGCGGGTTCGAGCCGCCGTACCGGCGGAGGAAATGCTCGGCGATGAGGGGGATGTCGATGCTCCGGTCGCGCAGCGGCGGGAGCGTGATGCCGAGCGTGTTGATGCGGTACAGCAGATCCTGGCGGAACTGTCCCTCCTGCACCATCCGGCCGAGATCCTTGTTCGTCGCCGCGATGATGCGGACGTTCACCTCGACCTTCTGCGTCCCGCCGACGCGGAAGAAGCTCCCCGTCTCGAGGGCGCGGAGCAGCTTGCCCTGGAGCTTCGGGTCGAGCTCCCCGATCTCGTCCATGAAGAGCGTGCCGCCGGCGGCCATCTCGAAGAGGCCCGTCTTCCGCGAGAGCGCGCCGGTGAAGGCGCCCTTCTCGTGTCCGAACAGCTCGCTCTCCATCAGGTTCTCGGCGATCGCCGCGCAGTTGATGTCGACGAGGGGGGCGTCGGCACGGTGCGACAGCCGGTGCACGGCCTTCGCGATCAGCTCCTTGCCCGTGCCGCTCTCGCCGGTGATGAGCACCGAGGCGTCGCTCTTCGCGACTCGCTCGACCATCTGCAGCACGGCCTGCATCGGCGCGTACTGCGTGATGATCTCCGGCACCGCGTCGACGCGCGAGAGCCGCGACTGGAGGAAGGCGTTCTCGCGGGCGAGCTGCCGCTTCTCCCAGGCACGCCGCACGAGGACGTCGATCTCCGCCATCCGGTACGGCTTCGACATGTAGTCGTACGCGCCGAGCTTCATCGCGGTGATCGCCGTCTCGATCGTGCCGTTGCCGGTGATGATGATGACCTCGGGGGGCGTCGGCTCCTCGCGCACCTGGCGCAGCACCTCGAGGCCGTCCATCTCCGGCATCACGATGTCGAGCAGCGCGACGTCGTACGCCTCGGCGCGCATCGCGGCGAGCGCGGCGCGCCCGTCGCGGCACGTCGTCACGGCGTAGCCGCGGCCGCTGAGAAACCCCTCGAGGATGGTGCCGAGGTTCGCTTCGTCTTCCGCAACGAGGACCTTGATCCGCGTCTGCTCCTTCATGATGTGGTCACCCGCGGCAGCGAGATACGGAACGTGGCGCCCTGCCCCGCGACGCTGTCGGCCTCGATTCGTCCACCGTGCTCGGCGACGATGCCGTAGCAGATGGAGAGACCGAGACCGGTGCCGCGCCCGGGCGGCTTGGTCGTGAAGAAGGGCTCGAAGATCTTCTGGAGGTCGGGACGCTTGATGCCGTGGCCCTCGTCGGTCACCTCGGCCATCACCCAGTCGCTTCCCTTCGGCGCGCCGCGCGTGCGCAGCTTGACGCGCCCCTGCTCCTGCATCGCGTCGGTCGCGTTGAGGAGAAGCGCCATGAACACCTGGATGAGCTGCTCGGCGTTCCCCTCGACCGTCGGAGGCGCCTGACGGTCGAGATCGAGCTCGATCGACATCTTCTTGAAGCTCGCGTGGTGCTTGAGCAGGAAGAGCGTCTTCTCGATCACCTCGTTGAGGTCGACCAGCTCCTTGCCGACGGCGCGCGGCCGGCTGAACTCGAGCAGGCCGTTGACGATGCGCTTGCAGCGGTGGACTTCCTGCTCGATGATCGAGAGGTAGTCATCGCTGGCCTTCGGCGGCTGGATGCCCGCGTCGGCCATGTCCTTGAGCGCGATCTGCAGGCTCTCGCCGCAGGCGGCGATCGTGGCGAGGGGATTGTTGATCTCGTGCATGACGCCGGCGGCGAGGGTACCGATCGCGGCGAGCTTCTCCGCCTGCGCGAAGCGCTCCTGCGCCTCGCGCCATTCCGTGATGTCCTCGCCGATGGTGATCACGTGCGTCACCGTGGTGTCATCGACGCGCATCGGGATCTTCGTGATGCGGTAGGTGCGATGCTCGCCGCTGGCGCTGGACTCCATCTGGAACTCGGCGATGCGCCCCGTCGAGAACACGTCCTCGAACTCCTCGCGGAGCAGCTCCGCGGGCTGGCGGTGGAGGATCTCGAAGATCGTCCGGCCGATGGCCTCCTCGCGGGAGACGCCCTGCATCCCCGTCTCGCGCTTGCGATTCCACGCCTGGATGCGGAACTCGCGGTCGATCACGTAGAGGCCCACCGGCATCGAGTCGATGATGCGCTCAGTGAAGCGACGCTGCTGCTCGATCTGGCGCGTGCGGAGCGCGACCTCCGTCTCGAGCTGGCGCGAGTACTCGGCGTGCACGAGCGCGGGGGCGACCATCGTGCCGATGGTCGTGAGGAGGACGAACTCCTCCGTCGTCACCTCACGCGAGACGCCGACGACGATCGCTCCGAGCGAGCGCGATCCCGTGGTGAGCCGCGCGAGCGCGATCCCTTCACCGACGAGCGAGTTCCCCTCGAGGTGCCGCCGGACGTCGTCGACGGAGGCGGTCGAGGCACCGAGCGAGTACGCGCGCCACAGTCCGGTCTCGTCCGAGCGCCAGAGCGAGCACTCGTGCGCACCGAGGGCGTCGGCGACGATGCCCAGCACGCTCGGCACCACGCGGTCGAGCGCGTCCCCGGTCGCGAGCAACGCCGCGACGTCCGCGATCGTGGCGATCGCGGGGGACACGAGCTTGAGCGCGCTGGTTGGCGAAAGACGAGCCGCGTGGGTCACTGAGCGTGGTCGAATCGGCGCGCGCCCTTCCTATGAGAGCGGCCCCGATGGTTGTGATCGGACGGTATTTCCGGTGGTGCACGAGCCTGGGACAATATGACCGATGAAAGGCCCAGTTCGTCACAACTGCCGTTTCGACCAATGGCGCGCATGGCTGGCAGCGTCCCGACCGGCGCAACCGCAAGAACGGCAAGCGATTGCGGGTATGTCGGTTGCCCGTCTCGGCCCCTGACCGGGCGGGAATCGCCGCCCGAAGAAGCTCGACGATCCGAACCACCAAAGGAGGAGATGATGGCCTACCGCACGATGATGACGACCCCGGCGTTCAGCCTCCGCCGCGAGATCGACCGCCTGTTCGACGACACTTTCGGAGGCAATGGGATGCGCGGCGCCAGCGCCTGGATCCCGCCGGTGGACGTCCGCGAGTCCGGCAGCGAGCTGGCGCTCGTCTTCGAGATCCCCGGCGTGTCGCCCGACCAGATCGAGGTGACGACCGACAACGGCGTGCTCACCGTGCGCGGCGAGAAGCGCGAAGAGCGGAAGGAGGGGAACGAGCAGCAGTATCATCTCGTGGAGCGCGTCTACGGCAGCTTCTCGCGCTCCTTCCAGCTCCCGAAGAACCTCGACGAGTCGAAGATCGACGCGCAGTTCGAGCACGGCGTCCTGACCGTCCGCATCCCCAAGGCGGCGCTCCCGCAGCCGAAGAAGATCCAGGTCAAGGCGGGGTCGCAGGGCGGCTCGGAGAAGGTCGAGACGAAGTGAGCCATCAGGGGCCAGGCGCGAGGAACGGCGTTACCTGCAGTCGACGCCGTTCCTTCCGCCTGGCCCCTGGCCCCCGACCCCTGTCCTTCACAGCTCCATCCGCGTGCCCAGCCGTTCCTCGCGTTTCGCGCCGTCCGCGATCACGGTGACGCGGTCGCCCGAGACGACGACGTCGAGGGTGATGCCGCGGACTCGCGCCCCGCGCAGCTCCACGTGATCGAGCGCGAAGGGGAATGGATCGACGGTGATCCCCTGGGCGTGCGGCCGGATCCCGACGACGTACTGGATGATCAGGTCGTTGATCGCGCCCAGGAGATGGTCGTCGGCACCGGTGGCGAGGGCGGGGTGTCCGGTGAAGGGGTTGTAGTCCGGGTAGCAGTTCGGGCGGCCGAGGTCTCCCTCGTGGAAGAGCAGCCTGACGAAGCGGTGGAGGAGCTGCGCCACGTTCCGGCGGAGGTGCGGCGCGTAGGCGACCGAGGCGCGCGCCGCCGCTTCGATCACGCCGCTCGTGATGAAAGGGATCGTGCGGCCGCCCCGCGGCGCGGCGTCCCCGTCCCCGCCGCGGTCCGCGTACGGCGTGAAGGCGAGGTCGTCGAGGGAGACCGAGGGGACGGGGAACGCGGTCCAGAAGCGGTCGGGATCGAGGAGGTTGCGCTCGAGACCGGAGAGGTAGTCGGCGTTCGCGAGATCGGTCGCGTACGCGAAGAATCCGTTCGCGGCGCGCACCGGAGTCCGTGTCCCCGCTGCGAGGTCCACGTCGCGGAAGATCCCTTCGCCGGGATCCCACATGCGCTCGCGCACCGCGCGCTGGGTGCGCTCGGCGAAGGTGCGCCAGCGAAGCACGTCGTCGCGCGCGCCCGCGCGCGGCGCGAGCCGCTCGAGCGCGCGGAAGAGCGCGTACGCCCAGACCGTGGCGTCGATGGCCTTGAGCCGACTGCCTGACGGCCGGCCGTCGAAGCGTGGAGACGGCTCGCGCGCGGCCGGGTCCGAGTGCGAGTCGAACATCCCCGTCGCCGCGCGATCGCGCTCGCGGATGAGCCACTCCGCGTGCCTCGCGAAAGGGCGATAGCACTCGACGACGAAGGCGTCGTCGGCGCCCATCCAGTCGAGCGCGGCGAGCGCGTCGCCCCAGGGAGCAGGCTCCGATCCCCCCGCGGCGGCGGGGTCGAGCGGAACGCGCGCGGGGAACGCGCCATCGCCGCCCTGTCGATCGAGAAAGGCGCGGAGCGTTCCCCGCGCGAGCGCGGGATCGCTCAGCCAGCGGAGCTCGCGGACCGCGGTGGCGATCGCCGCGGCGCGCGGCACGTGCATCGGCCC